>CAZWWC010000065.1:0-15388 GCA_964637625.1 uncultured Planctomycetaceae bacterium | reverse complement strand
GAACTAGAAGAACCAGCCCGAGCAGTGCCAGTGCGAAGGATCTCTTCATGATGCGCTTTCCGCGGTGCTTGTAGCCGATGGGCGTTTGGAGGAGCCGACGATTTGCCTCAGCGGTTCATTATAGTCGGCCGCGGTCGGCGCTGTCATCAAAACGGCCCTGGCATCCCCCCAGGAGATTGGGAAGATTTCGGCTCAGCGACGTGATCCGCAGCACTTCTTGAACTTCTTTCCGCTACCGCAAGGGCAGGATTCATTACGCCCGACGCGTGCTCCGCGCGACAGCGGCTTCTCTTCGACCAGATCCTCGATCTCGTCCAAAGGGAACGGGGCCGCCGAGAGGTCCGGGTCATCGAGCGGCGGATAGGGCGGTTCGGCGAGCTTGTCTCGAAAACTGAACCACCACCCGAGCTCCTCGATCGTGTCGTCCATGCCCGACGGCTTGCGCCGAGCGAGCCTTTTCATCGCGCTGGTCTCTCCATGAGCGATGGACTCCTCGACGGATTCGAGGTCGATCATGCGCGAGTCGATCAACTCGCACCGGAAAGCCTCGGTGATCTCCTCGAGCGCTTCCTTGGGGCACAGGTCTGCCAGGTTGCACGTGAGCATCCCAGCGATCGCTTCATCACGATGGTCAATCGCCTGCCGCAGATGAGCGCGGAGCCGCTCGACCGCTTCGAGCCGCGTCAATCGACCGTCCCGGACGTGATAGAGATAGGTTTCGGCCGCCGACCATCGCACGAATTCGTTACACGACCGGTCGGCAATCAGGTTGTCGAGCACTTCGAATCGGTCGCCGGCCAGTGCCGCCAGCACCCGCGGCAACGTTTCGGTGATCGCGTCGTCGAACAGCTCCTCAGGTAACTGGCCGGGCAGCGAAATCGCTTCGAGAATAACCGGTAGAGCTTCCTTCGCCTTGAATTCGGTCAAGAGAAAGAGGGCGTAGAAATGGGCATTGCCTTCCGGTACGTTTCCCGCCCGGGCGTCGGCACTCGCCCTTCGAATCGCTTCGATCAGCTTGGGGACGATTCGCTGGCGATGCTCCCGCGCCCGACGAATCGCCGTCCTCGGCAGCTTGTCATACGCGGCGTCCAACTGCTCGATGATACGATCGAGATCGACGTCCGCCGTGCTTCCTGCGGCGGTCATTGTATCCATAGCGAAATCTCCATTTCCCAACAGCAGTAAGCCATAGTTTATCGCACAACGGCCGAAATGGAGAAGCCCACATTATGTTGACCTCAACCATTAACGTTCCACTCTTGTGATCCAACCATCTCGTCGGCGTGGTAGCTGCTACGGACAAACGGTCCGGCGGCCACGGCGGCGAAGCCCATTGCCCGGGCCAGCTCGGCCAGGTGGTCGAACTCCTCGGGCGGGACGTAGCGGGCCACGGGCGTCTGGGCGGGCGAAGGCTGCAAGTACTGACCCAGCGTCAGAAACTCGCAACCGGCCCGGCAGAGGTCGGCCAACACGTCGAGCACCTCGTGGAGCGTTTCGCCCAGGCCGAGCATCATGCCCGTCTTCGTGCGAATGCCCGGCGCGGCCCGCTTGATCCGGCGGAACATGTCGAGCGTCCAGCGGTAGTCCGGCTTCGGGCCGCGAACGGTCGGAAACAAACGAGGCACCGTTTCGACGTTGTGGTTGTAGACGTCCGGCGCGGCGCGGATCAGCCGGTCGAGGGCTTCACCGTTGCCGCCCAGGTCGGAGGGGAGCACTTCAATCGTCGCATCGCAAGTTTCGCGCACGGCCGCAATCGTTCGGCAGAAGTGCTCCGCGCCGCCGTCGGGCAAATCGTCGCGCGTGACACACGTGACGACCACGTGGCGCAGGCCAAGCCGCCCCGCCGCCAGCGCCACCCGGCGCGGCTCGTCCGGATCGACCGGCCCGGGCCGACCGTGCGCGACGCTGCAAAAGGCACAGTTCCGCGTGCACCGTTGGCCGAGAATCATGAAGGTGGCTGTTTTTCGGGCGTAGCACTCCATGCGGTTGGGACATCGCGCATGGTCGCAGACGGTGGCCAGTCCAAGCTCGCGGAGGAGTCCGGCCGTGAAATGGTTGGCATCGCCGGATGGCACGCGACGCTTCAGCCAATGCGGCAGGCGACCGCGCGGGGGATTCGTCTCGGGTTGATAGGGAAGTGTCATGGGAAAGGCCCAGGTTTTTCGGCCACTCGGGTGCCACGGTTGGACTTCGACGAGCTCAGTCGAGTCGCTTGTCCAACCGTGCACTTAAGAACGTGTTTTGAAAAGGGTGCCACTGCTGGCTTGTCCAGCAGTGCCGGCTACAAAATCCACCCACAAACAAGGGCGGACAAGCCGCCCATGGCACCCTTACCGGTGGCTACAACCATTTTTCAAACACGTTCTAACACTGCTGGGCGAGCCAGCAGTGGCACCCAGCGAGCACGCAACCTACTCTTACTTTACCTGTTTCTTCGCTGCTGTTGAAGACTTGCTTGCACGAGTCGTTCCTTCCGGTCATAATAGCGGGGCACGTCATAGCTTATGCGGGTCTCCAAGGAGTGTAGAAACGGCCAAGCGACCGAAAAAGGCGAAGAAGACGCCCGTCGGCGAAAACGGTGAGCGGCTGATCGCCCAAAACCGAAAAGCACGGCACAACTACACCGTGCTCGACACGCTCGAATGTGGAATCGTGCTCCGCGGCAGCGAGGTGAAGAGTCTGCGCCAGGGGAAGGTGTCGTTGGCCGAGGCCTACGGTCGGGTGAAGGGCGACGAGGTTTGGCTGATCGGTTGCGACATCGCCGCGTACATCGAGGCCAATCAGTTCAACCACGAACCTCGACGGCCGCGAAAGCTGCTTCTGCATCGCCGCGAGATTGACCGGTTTGCCGGCCGGGCCTTGCAACGGGGCCTGACGCTGGTGCCGCTGGCGATGTATTTCAAGCGGGGACGGGCCAAGGTGCTCATGGGGATCTGCGAGGGACGCGGGCGGCACGACAAGCGAGAGGCCATGAAGAAGGCCGAGGCCCGGCGCGAAATGGCTCGGCACGTGCAACGACGGTGAATTCAGTAGGCAGCAGGCAGCGGGCAGTAGGCAGTGGGTGAAGGGTGATGCCTGCCTGCGGCCCTACCGAGAGGGGGACGTGATTGCCAGGATCCCCACAGCCGAATTTTTGACACCCGGGCTGAACAACTTCGCTCGTGCGGCCGTAGTACTTATTTGGGATGATAGCGGATTGGGTCACAGCCGGCTGGCTGAGGGGGACAGTCCCCTTTTCGCGGCGACAACGTTGATCACCAAGAGCGGCGCCGATCGCGCCGCAAAAAGGGGACAGTC
Organism: uncultured Planctomycetaceae bacterium; assembly: GCA_964637625.1. GTDB lineage: Bacteria > Planctomycetota > Planctomycetia > Pirellulales > Thermoguttaceae > UBA11386. The sequence continues at coordinate 12,091 of CAZWWC010000065.1, read as the reverse complement.
CCCTGGTTGGCAGCAGCCCCCTGGTGAGCGGACGCTTGTGATTGGGAACCATGTTAGAGCTTAGGGACGTCAAGAAATCGTTTGCCGAGCCGGACGGCGGGGAGCTGCCGATTCTGGACATCGAGGAGTTCCATCTGGAGGCCGGCGGGCAGATGGCCCTGGTGGGCCGAAGCGGCTGCGGAAAATCGACGTTGCTCTACGTCATTGCGGGCATCAGCCGGCCCGACTCGGGCAAGGTGAGAATCGGCGATTGGGACATCACGCTGTTCACCGAGGCCGAATGCGATCGTTTTCGGGCCCAGCAGATCGGCTACGTCTTCCAGACGTTCAATCTCCTGCCGGGCTTTACGGCGCTGGAGAACGTGCTTTTGGGGATGCGTTTTGCGGGCGGGCGCGTCGATCGGGCTCGGGCCAGACACCTCCTGGAGCGCGTCGGTCTGGGCCATCGCATGAGCCACAAGCCGACCCAACTGTCCGTCGGCGAGCAGCAGCGCGTTTCGGTGGCTCGCGGCCTGGCCAACCAGCCTCGATTGTTACTGGCCGACGAGCCGACGGCCAACGTCGACGCGGGCCATCAACAGCAGGTCGTCGACATGCTGCGTGAGGGATGCCGGGAAGAGGACGTGGCGTTGTTGGTCGTTACCCATACTCCCGAAGTGGCCCAGCAGTTCGAACGTGTGGATAATCTCGAGGAGTTCAATCGAGCGGTGGTGGTATGAGTCTCTGGAAGATTGCCTGGCGTAGCATTCAACAGCGGTCGTTGGCCTCGGCCCTGACGGCTTTTGCCATGGGGCTGGGCGTTGCGCTGGTCGTGGCCGTGCTCGTGATTCACGCGGTGATCGACCAGTCGTTCAAGCGCGGGGCCCAGGGCTACGACCTCATCGTGGGCGCCAAGGGTGAATCGATCCAGTTGGTCCTGAACACGGTCTTCCACCTGGGTCAGGCGACCGAGAACATCCCGTACAGCTATCTGGAAAAACTGACCGAAGGCCGATTCTCGTCGGCCGTCGAGACGGCCGTTCCGATCGTGATGGGGCACGCCTACAAGGGCTTTCCGGTCATCGCCACCACGACCGACATGTTCGATCGGCTGACGTACCTGGACGACCGAGACTATGAGTTCTCCGAGGGTGAGAACTTCCAGGGCGGTCCCGATCACCCGTTCGAAGCGGTCCTCGGCGCCACAGTGGCGAAGAAACTCCTGATGAAGGTGGGCGACACGTTCCGGCCAACCCATCCAGGCGAGGACATCGAGAGCGACGTGGAGGATAGCCAGCACGAACCGGTCAAGATCGTCGGCATATTGAAGCACACGGGCACGCCGAACGATCGGGCGATCTTCATGAACATCGAAGGGTTCTATCAGTTCGGGTGTCACCAGGGTGGCCCCTCGACAACCAAGCAGTTTCTCAAAGGCGGGAAAAAGTCGACCGAGAAGCAGAAGGCCACCGAGAAAGAGGAGACACCCGATCGAAAGGAACCGCTGTCGGCCGAAGGCGAGCAGGACGCCGACGCGCACGAGCAGGCCCAGGAGCACAGCCACGAGGGCCACACGCACGGCGTTCCGCAGGACCGGCGGCAACTCACCGCCGTGCTGGTCTGCACGGATCCCTCGCGGCAGGCGCTGGGCATGATGTTGCGAAACGTGATCAACGAGGAGCCGGACGCCCAGGCCGTGGCTCCGGCGGAAATCATCTCGCAACTCTTCGAGGGCATCATCGGCAACGTCCAGTTGATCCTGCTGATTCTCGCGGTGCTGGTCGTTGTGGTGGCGGGTATCGGCATCCTGGTGAGCATCTACAACTCCATGAGCGACCGGCGGCACGAGATCGCCGTGATGCGGGCATTGGGAGCCAGCCGGATCCTGGTCGGCACGGTGATCCTGCTCGAATCGATCCTGCTTTCGCTGGGCGGTGGAGCGGTCGGGTTGCTGTTGGGACACAGCCTGGTGGGCATTCTGGCCCCGACCATCGCCGAACACACCGGCGTGATCGTCGGCGCGTTTCAGTTCCAGTGGGACGAGCTGATCTTGATCCCGGGACTGATCGCGCTGGCCTCCTTGGTCGGTTATCTGCCGGCGGCGGTTGCGTATCGGACCGACGTGGCCAAATCGCTTGCCGCGAATCAGTGACGAAATAGGCGCCATGGTCTCCCAGAACGAATCCTCCGATCGCTCGGAGTCGAAAGCCCGACCTTACTATCGCGGAGGGGCCTGGACGAGCCGCGAGGCACAAGCCGCCGGCGCTTATCGGCACGTCGAGCCGTTGGCCGTGGCTAGTCTCGTCTTCGGCGGGTTGTCTTTCCTGCCCATGTTCGGCTGGATCATGAGCCCGATTCCGATCGCCGGCGTGATCTTCGGGCTGCTGGGCTTGCGGCAGATCGACAACTTCCCGGGCGAGAGGACCGGTCGGAAGATCGCCATCGCGGGGCTCGTCCTCTCGATTCTCGTGGGGCTTCTGGCCGTCGGCTACTACGGGTTTTTCGTCGTCTACAACGTGCCGATCGGCTACACCAAAGTCACGTTTTCGGAGATGCAGCCGGACCAGGAAATGGGGGAAATCATCCCGGAGAAGATCCTTAAACTGGAGGGCAAGTACATCTACGTCAAGGGGTTCATGTATCCGGGCCGGCGGAGTGTGGGCATCCAGCAGTTTGTCCTGGTGCCCACGCGGTGGCACTGCAAGTTTTGCCAGCGTGAGTTGGCCTCGACCGAGATGATCAAAGTGACCATGGTTGGTGATGAGATGGCTGATTTCACCCTCCACATGGTCGGGGTGGGCGGCAAGCTCGAGATCGACCGGCACGAAGCACTCCGACCGCTGGGCGGAATGCCCTACCATATCGAGGCCGACGTGTTCCGATAGGTCGGCGCCACCACTGCGGGCCAAGCAACAAAGCCCTTCCTGCAAACGGGCGCGGACGATATACTTCGTAGGGGACATGTCTGGCACGTGTTCTCGTGAAGCCCGGCACGCCCCGGTTGCGGTTGTCACCCATCTTCATTTCTGCTCAAGCAGCGATGTTTTCCGTCGCTGCGGTGTTTCATGGCCAAGTACGTCGTGCATTACGGTGCGATGCGGGCATTGGGGGCGTTTGACGCCCCGGAAGAGTTGGCCTGCGCGCGGGGTATGAAGGTCATTGCCCGAACCGGCCGCGGCCTGGAGGCCGGCGAGGTTCTCTGCGAGGCCGCCGAGAAGACCATCGAGCGGCTCGGCGAGTCGGGCCAAGGGCGGATCCTCCGTGAGATGACGGCCGACGATGCCCGCGAAATCGGCCGCATTCGCGAAGGCCAGAGCGAACAGTTCGTCACGTGCCAGCGATGCATCGACCAGCTCGGGCTGGCCATGCAGTTGGTCGACATGGAGCACATCTTTGGCGGAGAGCGGATTGTGGTCTATTATTTGGCCGACGGACGGGTCGACTTCCGCGAGTTGGTCCGCATGTTGGCCGGAGAGTTTCAAACGCGGATCGAGATGCGACAGATCGGCGTGCGCGACGAGGCCAAGCTGATGGCCGACTACGGCGATTGCGGCAAGCCGGTTTGCTGCAACAACCATTTGACCGAGATGCCGCCGGTCTCGATGAAAATGGCCAAGCTTCAGAAGGCGACGCTCGATCCGACGAAGATCTCCGGGCGCTGCGGCCGGTTGAAGTGTTGCCTGCGATATGAGTACGAGGTTTATGAGCGACTTCAGAAAGAATTGCCTCCGGTCGGATCCACGGTGACGGTGCCCGAGGGGCCGGTGCGCGTTTTGGGTCACGAGATACTCTCGGGCCAGCTTCTGGTCGAGGACGAGGACCACGTGCGCCGCCTGATCGACGTGGCGGACGTTCATCCCGTTCCCGCCGAAGCGTCGGAGGAGACGGCCGGCGAAACCGAATAGGCGCGTCGGCAGCCTACGGATTTGTTGACGGCTGCATTTCAAATGATCTGGTAAGGCGACGCAAAATGCCCTGAAAACCGGGCTCCCGTTGGTCGCGCTGCGGTCATGAGCTATGCAGGGGTCGATAATCTCTTGACTTTGTTCGGCGGAAACACGCGCATGTTCGATCCTTCCCATCCCATTGTCGAACTGCTCAAAGAAGACTCGCGCTTTACGTTCGACGCGTACGTGTTCGTTTTTGAATCGCTCAACTACGCGCAAACCTCTCTGGGCATGGGCGAAGACGCGCCTTCCGAAGAGACGGAGCCGGCCGAGCGTGAAACACCGGAGCACCACGTTACCGGTCAGCAGTTGTGCGAGGCCATTCGTCAATTCGCCCTGGAGCAATATGGCTACATGGCCAAGGACGTTTTGGCGAGTTGGGGAATTCACGGCACGGGCGACTTCGGCGAGATCGTTTTCAATTTGATCCGCATCGGCCAGATGCGCAAGACGCCGGAGGACCGCCGAGAGGACTTTGACAACGTCTACGACTTCGAGACGGCATTTCGCCAAGGGTTCAAGATCTCCCCCCCGGAAGAACCGTAAACACTCAAAATACTCATGAATCGTCCTTCCCAGCAATCAACGCGCCGGCGGCAGAACAAGACCCCACGCTTTTCCCTGGCTCTTCCTACGCGGCGCCAGAAGTATCTCTTGGTCGTCATCGTCGTGTTGCTGGCGGCTTGGACCGTGTTTCTGGCGACGATGGCCGTGATGTTCTAACGAGTCCCACCGTCGTTCGGTCTGACTGATGTCTTCCGGACCCTTGTCACGGGCGAGTACGGATGCGAGAATCCGGGAATCGCGTTGGTAGGGGACGGTCCTCCTTCGATCTTGCTTCTGAAGCGGAGTACAAGAGCAATGAAACTGGTGCCCTTGGGCGACAACGTCGTCGTGCGACGGCTTGAGGCGGAAGTGATGACCTCCGGCGGGATCGTCTTGCCCGAGGGGGCCAGAGAAAAACCCAAACAGGGTCGCGTCCTTTCGGTGGGCGACGGCCGGCTCTTGCCCGACGGGACGCGGGCCGATCTGAGTGTCCGGGATGGCGATCGCGTTCTCTTCAACGGCTACGCCGGCACCGAAGTTGAAATCAACAGCGAGGAGCTTCTCATCATGAGCGAGGACGAGATCCTGGCCATCGTGGAGGGAGGCGATTGAGCTTAGGTGCCATCCCGGCGCGCCGGGATGGGCATGGCACCCGCTCGACGGCTAGCCACCCTCAGTAGTTCCAAATTCCATCGAGACTTGGCATTGTCATTCTGAGCGTAGCGAAGAATCTCCTTGGACAATCGAGATCCTTCGCTACGCTCAGGATGACCTGCTGAGGTGTCAGCCAGCCAAACTTGGAACTACTGACCCCACAAAACTCCCTTCTTCAGCACGCTGACTACCCATCGCCGGGGAGTATCCTACAATATCTAGGAGACGTTTTCTCATTGAAAAAGGGTAGCCGACGATGTGCCGTTTCTTCCTGCCATGGTGCTTTCTGTTCTGCTTCATCCTTTCGATCCCCGCGGTATCGGCCCGGGCCGAAGGCGTCGATGCGGAGGCCTACGGGCGTGCCGTGGATCGGGCGATCCATTTTCTCCAGACCAAAGGCCAGGAGCCGGACGGCTCGTTTGCCGGTTACGCGGGTCCGGGCATCACGGCGGTCGTTACCACGGGCGTGCTTCGCAACGGCCGCACGCCGGACGATCCCTTGGTCGCCAAGAGCTTGAAGTATCTCGAAGGCTTCGTGCGGCCCGACGGCGGCATCTATGCCAAAGGCACGCTCTATCGCAACTACGAAACCTGCCTGGCCATGATGTGCTTCACCGAAGCCAATCGCGACGGTCGCTATGACAAGATCGTCAAAGGGGCCGATCGTTTCGTCAAAGGCCTGCAATGGGACGAGGGAGAAAAGCACGGCAAAGACAGCTACAATTACGGCGGCGCCGGCTACGGCAAGCACGAGCGGCCCGATTTGTCCAACACCAGTTTCCTGATCGACGCGTTGCGCGCCGCGGGCAACGGGCCGGAGGACGAGGCCATGCGGAAGGCCCTGGTGTTCGTCTCGCGGTGCCAGAACCTGGAGAGCCCGAACAACACCACCCGCTTCAGCACGAAAAACCCCGACGGCGGTTTCTACTACACGCCCGCCGCCGGCGGCAAGAGCCAGGCCGGCGAAACACCCGACGGCGGATTGCGGAGCTACGGCTCGATGACCTACGCCGGATTGAAGAGCATGATCTACGCCGGCGTCGGCCCGAAGGATCCGCGCGTGAAAGCCGCGATGAAGTGGATCCAAACGCATTACACGCTCGAAGCCAATCCCGGGATGGGCAACCAGGGGCTCTACTACTACTATCACACCTTTGCCAAGGCGCTGGATGCCGCGGGGCTCGAGCGGATCAGGGACGCCAAGGGACAGAAGCACTATTGGCGCAAGGATCTCGCCGACGAGTTGATTCGCCGCCAGCGGCCGGACGGCTCGTGGGTGAACGAAAGCCCGCGCTGGCTCGAGAAAAACCCAAGCCTGGTGACGGGCTACGCCCTGCTGGCGCTCTCTTATTGCCGCCCGACCGTCGAGAAGAAGTAAGCACCGGTTGCCGGGTGCCATGGGCGGCTTGCCCGCCCTTGCTCAACATCCGTATCGCTTGCCCACCCTTGTTGAACATCCTCAGGTCAGGCTATGCCTGGCATTCTTGCTTCTCTCTGCGTCTCTGCATCTTCGCGCGAGCATCGGTGAATGATCATCGCGCGGAGACGCATAGTCGCAAAGAAACCAGGTTACAGCCTGGCAAGAGCCGGAAAACCGGCCGGGGGCCCATTGGCTCCGGCCGTCGTTTGCGGTATCCTAAAAGGAATGATTGCCGGGTCACGACCCGGCCTACTGGTTCGTCTATCCTTTATTGTCATGTGTGGTGATTCGATGATTGGGTGCCAGCGGCAGCTTGTCTGCCGCTGCAAAACGAGACTCCGGCAAGGGCGGGCAAGCCGCCCATGGCACCCAACTCGTGCCTGACACTTGAGGGTAGACGGACTACTACGATGCTGAATGAATAACAGAAAACACCATGTCCACCACCGCAGAGCCCTTGACCGATTCGACCAACTCGACCGATTTTGAGAACCATCCGCTCCAGAGCGTCTTTTCCCCGCGAAGCGTCGCCGTGGTCGGCGTGACGCCGACGCCCGGCACCGTGCCCTACGACATCTTCTACAACATCCTTTCGAGCGGCTATCGGGGAACCGTTTATCCGGTGGCGCCCGGCAAACGCAGCATTTGCGCGGTGAAGGCCTATCGCTACGTGATCGACATCGAGGATGACGTTGATCAGGCGGTGATCGTCTTTCCGGCCAGCGTTGTCGAGCGAGCGCTGGAGCAATGCGGCGAGAAGGGCATCCGCTCGGCGATCGTCATCTCGGCCGGCTTCCGCGAGGTGGGCCCCAAGGGACTCGCCCGGGAGCAGCGGCTCGTGGCCATCTGCCGCGCCTGCGGCATCTCGATGATCGGTCCCAACTGTCTCGGCGTGATCAACACGGATCCGAAGGTGCAGCTCAACGCGTCGTTTGCGCGCAAGATGCCGGCCGAGGGCCGCATCGCCTTTCTGAGCCAGTCGGGCGCGCTGTGCACGGCGGTGCTCGATTATGCCAGGGAGAAGGGCATCGGCTTCTCGAAGTTCGTCAGTTTCGGCAACAAGGCGGGCGTGACCGAAATCGAGCTGTTCGACTACCTGCACAAGGACCCGCAGACCGACGTGATTCTGCTTTATCTCGAGGAGCTGCGCGACGGGCGCGGGCTGATCGAGGCGGCGCGGCGCGTGACGCGAGGCGCGGGCGCCAAGCCGATCCTGGCCATCAAGTCGGGCCGCACGCCTCAGGGGGCCGACGCCGCCAGCAGCCATACCGGCTCGCTGGCCGGCGAGGACTCCGTCTGCGACGGCGTGTTCCGCGAGGCGGGCATCATTCGCGTCGGAAGCATCGAGCAGTTGTTCAACTCGGCCATCATGTACGCCTATCAGCCGATGCCCTCCGGAGACCGGCTGGCCATTGTGACCAATGCCGGCGGGCCCGGGGTGATGGCCACCGACGCAGCGGTTCGGGTCGGCCTCTCCATTCCCCGATTCAGCCAAGACACGACGGCCAAGCTGAAAGCCGCGTTGCCCGAGACGGCCAACGTGAAAAACCCCGTCGACGTGATCGGCGACGCGCGGGCCGATCGCTATGGGGCGGCCGTCAAGGCCGTGTTGGACGATCCGAACGTCGACCAGGCCTTGATCATCCTCACGCCGCAATCGATGACCGACATCGAATCGATCGCCGAAGGCGTCTGCCGGTTGCACGAGAAGGCGACCAAGCCGATCGCCTGCTCGTTCATGGGCGCGGCGGACGTGGGCGCGGGGGTCCACCTGTTGCAGCGGTCCCACATCCCGCACTACATTCTGCCCGAGTGGGCCTGCGAGGCCATGGCCGACGTGCAGCGGATCCGGCAGTGGCGCGGGCAACCGATCGGCCAACCGGAGACGCTCGACGTGGATCGAGCGACGGTGGAGTCGATCGTCGGCCGTGCCGACGAAGGGTATCTCAGCGAGGAGCAGGCGCTGGACATGATCGGGGCCTACGGGTTGCCGGTGCCGGCCTATAGGCTCTGCACCACGGCCGACGAGGCGGTGGCCGCCGCCGGAGAGTTCGGCTATCCGGTCGTGCTGCGGGCGATCAGTCCGCAGATCATCCACAAATCGGAAGTCCACGGCGTGGCGCTCGATCTGGCGGACGCCGAGGAGGTGCGGGCGGCGTTCGACACGATGTGGCGGCGCGTCAGCGAGGTGATGCCCGAGGCGGAAATCAGCGGCCTCTTGGTTCGGCCGATGATTCCTAGCGGCTATGAGGTGATCCTCGGAGCCAAGCGCGACTCGGCCTTCGGTCCGACCGTTATGTTCGGGCTGGGCGGGATCTATGTCGGGTTGTTCAAGGACGTCACGTTTGGGCTGGCGCCGCTGGACCGGCACACCGCGGGGCGGATGGTCCGCCAGGTGAAAGCGTGCCGGCTGTTGGAAGGTGCCCGAGGCGGCGTCTGCTCGGATATCGAGGGCATCCAGGAATGTCTGGTCCGCGTGGGCCAGTTGATCAGCGATTTCGATCGGATTCTGGAGTTGGACGTGAATCCGTTGATCGCCGGGCCGGCCAGCGTCGGCAACATGGTGGCCGACGTGCGCATTCGCCTGGCCCCGGCGTGAATAAAAGGAACCACAGATCCCGGCGCGCCGGGACAGATACACACGGATAGGTATAGATAACATAGGCTTAGTAGTTCCAAGTTCCATTGAGACCTGGCATTGTCATCCTGAGCGCAGCGAAGGATCTCGATTGTCCAAGGAGATTCTTCGCTACGCTCGGAATGACCTGCTGAGGTGTCAGCCAGCCAAACTTGGAACTGCTGAGGTTGGCAGAAGAACCTTGTAGCAGTGGAATTGAACAGCATGCAGAAAGTAGAAGTAGAAGATCGCGTCAAAAAAGTCGTCTGTCAGGTGCTCGGCGTTTCCGAGGACATGATCACGCCGGAGAGCCATTTCGTGTTCGACCTGGGCGCCGAGAGCACCCAGTCGGTCGAGTTGGTCGCCGCCTTCGAGGCCGAATTCGGCATCGAAATGAACGACGAAGCGGCCTTGGAGGTGGACACGGTCGGCGGCGCGGTCGATTTTATCGTCGGGTACGTGACGTAGGACGTGCCTCGGGTGGCCCCGGTTCTTGAACCGGTGTGCCGAAGCCAGAGGCGAAGGCACAGAAGGTCAGGTTGGTTGGTACCACACTGCCTCTTGTCGCCTTGGGTTAGCACGTTCGGCGACCCCGGTTCGAGAACCGGGGCCACCCGGCGGCGCAGGTCCTTGAACCGGCGTGGCAACAGCGGTATAGTAGAAGGGGTAGAGCTGTGTCTTAGAACGTGTTTTGAAATTGGTTTTCGTCGCTTTAAGGGTGCCACTGCTGGCTTGTCCAGCAGTGTTTTTGCCGGGAAATCTGCTTCGCACTGCTGGACAAGCCAGCAGTGACACCCATTTCAAAACACGTTCTTAAAAAAGAGTCCTCCCCCTTTTACACCCCTGCTTTCTTCACAACCCCGGAGTCTGTTACCATGGACCGACGTGAATTCATCTCCGTAAGCGGGGCAACTCTGCTAAGCGCGATGGCGACGGCCGACCGGGTGTTCGGCAAGGAGCCGGGTCGCTCCACCGGCTCGCCAGTCGCTTGGCGCCGCCACGAGCCCTCGAAGCTCTTCGACCGCGTCGTTGTCGAAGGCCAGCCGTTGATCGACACGAAAGAAGGTGTCGGCGTTTTCGATGGTTTCTGCCGATCGATCGAGGATGGGAAACTCGGCAAGGAAGTCTTGCTGGGTTGTGCAAAACCGAAGGGAACCGACGGGCCGGTCCGACTTGCCCTGGCCCATCGCCTTCACTCCTCAAAAGGCGATTCCAAAGAAGATCTGCTCGAAGCGACACTGACACTGGTGAACACTTCGAAGCGGCCGTGCGAGGTGCTTGCCGGTTTTCTGACCGGGGTGCGTCCGTGCCACAGCGCCGCCGATCAGCGGATGTATCTGCCGATCACGGCCCGGGGGATGAATCGCAAGCCTAAACAGCACGATTGCCGGCAGGCGGTCGGTTCGGAGGGCTACCTGGCTCATTATTTCGAGCCCGAGGCCAGCGATCCCCGGCAAATACCCGGCCAGGCCATTCTGCTGGCTCCCGTGGTGGACATATTTTCCAAGAAGGACCCTTACCGCGTTGCCTTGTTCAGCTCCTCGATCGAGCCGGTGTTTTTCCAGGCCTTGGAAGGACCTTCTTCCCGTGGGTGGCGGATGGGCCGTCGGATGCGACTGGATCCGGGTCAGTCGGTCGAGTTGAAGGCGTATCTCTTGTTACATCCCGGCGACGCCTCGGAGGCGTGGGCGGCGATGCATCGGTTTGCCCACAAGGAGGACTTCACTCCGCCGGAGTGGACGCGGCAGTTCCGCGTGCATTATTACGACTTTCTCTCGTCCGCCGAGGCCGACGGGCGGCGTGGCGGCGGATACGACGTCGATCTGAAACACTTTGGCGAGTTCCACGTGGGCATGGCCACGCAACACGGGTACTATTTCGCCCTGGGTGATTACCTACATCCGGATCGAAAGCAGTGGCAGGCCATGCCGACCGATCCCAAGGGCCCGGCGCCGATGTCGATCGAGAAGATGAAGGCCCGCGTCGAGGCCACGCGGCGCGCGGGCACCCACCCGATGATTTACTTGCACTACACCTTGTTCGACGACGGCACGCCGCTGTACGAAAAACTCAAGGATTCAATTCAGGTGGACGCGGCGGGCAAGCCGGTCCGCTTCGGTTGGCAAGGACCGGACGTGATCAAGAAGAGTTGGAAAATGTCGGTGGCCTCGCCCGCTTGGCGCGATCATCTCGTGCAACAGGCGCAGTGGGTCATGGAGTTGCTCAAGCCGGACGGCATCGTGTTGGACGAGACGTTCACCGCCTTTGGCCACGACCATCACCCGAACCGCCGCGGGCCACTCATGGCGGCCGGCATTGAGCTGATGCGCAGGCTCCGCAAGACAGTGCGGTCCTTTGGGGCCGATAAGGCGCTGTTTGCGAGCGACTGTTCGATGGGCAGTTTCTGTCTTTGGGGTGACGGCGAGGGGGGCGATCACTGCTACGACCGGCTGCTGGGCCATCCGCTCTACCGGCAAGAGCCGGTCCGCTATCTGGCCCCGCTGGGAACGAAGGCGTGGCAGCCCTGCGCGTGGCTCTACAAGACACTCTGGTCGGTCCAGATGGACCTGGCCCGAAAAGTCGGGGCGGGCGTGAGCCTGACCAACGGCTGTGGCGACAGCTTCGGCCTGACCCGGCTGCCGGAGGACGTCAAGCGGCAGATGCTCCGCGATATCGAATCGTTGGTGAAGAGCCAATCGAGCCGTTCAGGGTAGCGCCGGTTCTTGAACCGGCGTGGCAACGCCACAGGAGGTCACGCCCCGTAGGCCGGGTTGCAGCCCGGTAACGATCTCTTGTTCCAATTCTTCCGGTCCTGTACCGACCGAGTCGTTGAAGAAGCTCTTCTGCCTTCGGCACACCGGTTCAAGAACCGGTGCCACCCAATGCCGTTAACAGTTCAGCGTTCTAGGCGGCCTGTAAGTGGTTTCG
>CAZWWC010000064.1:0-15834 GCA_964637625.1 uncultured Planctomycetaceae bacterium | reverse complement strand
TTCGCTACGCTCAGAATGACAATGCCAGGTCTCAATAGAACTTGGAACTACTGAGGGTGCCAGGGGCAGCTTGTCTGCCCCTGCTCGACGATTCCAAAGCACTGTTGGACAAGCCAGCAGTGGCACCCGCTATACGGATCTGAGAAGCGATCTAGCCGGTGAAATCGAAGCTTCTACCCGGCAAACCTGAATCGCTTGAGCTTCTGCCCACTTCGGTAACCACGATGGCGACGCACCCGCCGGTGCCGTGATGTCGGTCCAGAGTGATACTCCCGGCTGACGTGCATTCCCGATTGTGTTTCCTGACCGTCAGGCATATAATGTCGGGAAGGTGGTTTCGTTCGTGGTCTCGATCCGAGGATCCCCACGGAACTCGACGCCTCGCGGCATGGGTCGGCATCGATTGACGCGACACCGCCAGCGCCAACGACGGTACCCGGTATGGGAGTTTTCAACCGGCACTGAAGAGGCGACGAGTTGGTGAACACCCGGCAGTACGCATGGAAAAGGAGGTGGTCGATGGTCTTGCGAGCTTTGATTCCTGTTGTTGCCATCCTTCTCAGTGGCATGGTTACCCCGGGTACGGTCCGTGGGGAGGACGATGTCCAGGCCGTCTGGAAACGCGCTGAAGCCCGGGGAAAGCTCTATCGGGAGGCGCTGCGACGCGTCGACCGTGTACTCCAGGCGTGGCTCCGGAAGATCAATCCCGAAACGGGCCTGGTGCCGCAGAGATACGATCGGAGCGCCGTTTGGACGGTCGCCAACTCGGCAGCCGACCTCTACTCTTCCTTAGTCCTCGACGCCGCGTTCGTCGACCGCAACGCCATGGAAGGTACGCTCAAGCGGGCGCTGGCGACCGAGCGAAAGCACGCCGAAAGAATCGGCCACTTGCCCGATGATCTGAACATCAAGACGCTCAAGTTCACACGTAAGAAGGCATCGCTTGCCCGGTGTCAATACGGGGCCTCGGAATGGTGCCGTGACGGATTGTTGCGGATTACCGAAGCTCTCGGTCCGGATACTCCCTGGTTCGAGCGAATGACCGAGTTGGTCGACGAGATCATGACCCGTGCCGACGTCGAAACACGCTTCGGCCCCCTTCCCGGGAAGATCGAGATCTGCGGCGAGATGCTGCAAACGCTCTCGCGTCTGCATGCCATCACGGGCGAAGAGAAGTATCGGGCGTGGGCCGAGCGGATCGGGGAGTATTACTTGTTTGAGAATCCACCGCACCGGCTCCCGAAGCTTCGCCTGCGGGACCACGGCGGCGAAATCATGTCCGGCCTGGCCGAAATGTTCGCCATGACCTCCCGCGCCGATCCGGCCAAGGCCGCGCGCTACAAGGAACCGCTCCGCGAGATGCTCGACCGCGTGCTGGAAATCGGCCAGATGCCCGACGGGATGCTCGCCAATATCATCAACCCGCGAGACGGCAAGGTCATCCGTGTCGGGTTGAGAAACCCGAAAAAGGGAACCAACACCAACTGGGGATACACCTGCAACGCCCATTGCACCTATGACCTGGTCACGGGCGGGAATCGCTACGGTGGGCGCATCAAGAAAGCGCTGGCCGCCCTGCCCAAGTATTACAGCGACGACGAACGCTTTCAGAACGATCTCTTTTACAAAGGCAGCAGCGACTATTTCGCGGACTTTCTTGAGAACGCCATGGTGCTCTACAACCGGTATCCGGTCGAGGGTGTCGAGGAGTGGGTCGCGCGTACGATTCCTCGGATGTGGGCGTTCCAGCGAGAAGACGGCACGGTCAATCGCCACTATCATGACGGAAGTTTCGGTCGGACCTCGGTGTTGTTCGCCAGAATGTGCTCACGGGGCGTCGTGGCGGACCCCTGGCGAGAGGACCTTTGCCTGGGAGCGGCCGAGCACGATGGCGACTTTTACGTTTGGGTCCATGCCGACCAACCTTGGTCGGGACGCCTGCGTTTCGACTTTCCTCGCTGGCGCGAGGTTTTCCACTTGCCGGTGAACTACCCTCGGATCAATGAATTGACGCAGTGGTACGTCGTTTCTCCCGAAGTGACCTACCAGGTGATCGTAGACGACGAAAAGCCCCGGGAGATGACCGGCGCCGAGCTGATCGACGGCCTGCGCATCAAGCTGGAAAAGCCCGGGGAGGCGAGAGTCATTGTGCGCCGAGCTAATCGTTGAGACTTCTCCTGCCGGCCGGCAATCCGAAGGAATCCGACCAGCAGTCTGACACAACCCAGATTGGAGAAATAGGCATGAATGAAACGTTCGAAGCTCACGACTCTATCCCGGATATCGAGTACCTCGAGCGCGCGCTGAGTACCCCCACCGAGGCGCTGGTGGAGAGTGTGCGGCGCATGGAAGGCGACATCGTGGTCCTCGGCGCCGGGGGAAAGATGGGACCCACGCTGGCGACGATGGCCCGGCGTGCGACCGAGGCAGCTAGCATCCAGCGCCGTGTGATCGCCGCTTCGCTTTTTTTCGAGGGGCGCACCGAAGCGACACTGCGCCGAAGTGGGGTCGAGACGATCCGCTGTGATCTGCTCGATCCGGATCAAGTTGCCGGGCTCCCCGACGCCGCAAACGTCGTCTTCATGGCCGGCATGAAGTTCGGGACGACCGGCCAGGAGGCGATGACCTGGACGCTCAACACGGTGTTACCCGGCATTGTTGCACGGCGCTTCGCGGGCTCGCGGTTCGTCGTCTTTTCGACCGGCAACGTCTATCCCCTTACCCCGGTCGAGCAAGGCGGATCACGCGAAACCGATCCCACGGGACCCATCGGGGAGTATGCGAGTAGCTGCTTGGGTCGTGAGCGCGTCTTCGAGTACTATGCGACGGCGCTGGAGTCGCCAACAGTGATCGCGCGTCTCAACTATGCCAACGAGACACGCTACGGAGTTCTGGTCGACCTGGCCCGAAAGGTCTGGCAGGAGCAGCCTATCGACGTGACTATGGGCTACGTGAACGTGATTTGGCAGGGTGACGCGTGCGCAATGATCCTTCGGGCACTGGAGCACGCGAGCGTGCCGGCGCTGGTGGTCAACGTGGTTGGCCCCGAGACGCTCAGCGTACGGGACATTGCCGAGCAATTTGGGCAATTGATGAACAGGCCGGTCCGTTTCACGGGCGAGGAGGCCCCCGACGCCTTGTTGAGCAATGGTCTGCTTGGTTACCAGCGGCTTGGCCGGCCGAAAGTGGACCACGGACAGATGATCCGGTGGATTGCCAACTGGGTGATGCGTGACGGCCAATCTTTGGCCATACCGACCCATTTCGAGTGCCGCGACGGGAGATTCTGATGGTGCGATCCTTGAAGGTTGGGATTGTCGGGCTGGCGCACCTTCACCCGCGAACGTACATGCCGCACTTCGAGGCGACCCCGGCTACCAAGGTGGTTGCCGCCTGCGACGCTTCAGAACCCTTGCGAGAGGCTTTTGCCAAGGACTTCGGGGTTCGGGTTTATCCGAGCTGGCGCAAGCTTCTGGCCGCGGAGAAGCTCGATCTGGCCTACGTCTTCTTGCCTCATAATGAGTGTCCCGCGGCGGCCACGGCTTGTGCCCGAGCCGGTGTTCACGTCGTGGTCGAGAAGCCGGTCGCCCATTCGGTCGCCGGTTGCCGAAGGATCATCGCCGCCTGCCGCGAGCATGGCGTTCTGCTGAGCACGCCCTATCTCTGGCGATACCATCCCGTGTGCCGGCAGATGAAGGCGATCATCGACTCGGGCGCGCTGGGGCGAATTGTCGGTTGCGAAGGACGCTGCGCGGCCGGCGGCTTGCACCGGTACCTTGAAGGTCACGCCGCGTGGATGCTCGATCGCAAGAAAAGCGGCGGAGGGCCGATGGTCAACCTGGGTGTCCATTGGATTGATCTTTTCCGCTGGTTCCTCGCCAACGAGATCGTCGAGGTAATCGGCAAGAACGTGCACGTCAACCGGCAGTACGACATCGAAGACAACTCGATGGCGATCTGCGCGTTTGCCGACGGCACACTCCTCTCGTTGGACATCAGCTACACCGTGCCCGACAGCTATCCCAACGGGCGCGATCTCTACCTGGCGCTGCGCGGTACCGAGGGCTGTCTGAGCTATGCCCCGGCGTTCGAGGGCACGCAGCAGACCCTGTTTGCCTGCAGCAACGACCCGCAACTGGGCGGCGCGCCGCGCAAGACCATCTCGTTCCAGTTGGAGGACGTCCCCGGCTACTGCGGCTCGCTGGGACGCGAGTATGTTGCCGAGATCGCCACGGATGTCCACCGCCGACGCAGGCCGAGGATCGGGGGCGACGACGCCCTCAGGGCGCTGCAAGTGGTCGAGGCCATCTACCGGTCCTCTCGATCCGGCAAGGCGGTGCGTCTGAAGCCGTGACGCCCGGCCAGGGTGTTACCACGTCCTTCTGGGCGCATATCGAAGACGTTGTCGCCGTCGGCCATGACGGCGACCAAAAGACACGCCGCCGTCCTGTGGAACCAAGGACGCCTTGGCGTCGTCGGCGGACGATCCAGAGAATCGTTGCCGCAGCCAACAGAGCCAAGGTGCTCGGCTCGGGCACGCCCGTTGCCTCGCTCGTGCCGTAGCCCCAGTGGGCGGCGAGGATCGCCGCGTCGGCCGGGCCGACTATGCCGTCACCATCGAAATCGGCGTCCAGCGCTCCGTAGGTCGTTGAGGTGCCCCAGTTTCCGGCCACGATCTGGGCATCCAATTCGTCGACCACCCCGTCACCGTTGGCGTCGCCCGGAATCTGGAAGACGTGGTACCCGGACTGCAGTTTCACCGTCGCCCAATAGCTGTCCGACGCGGAACCACCGATACCGGCACTTGAGTGGTTATCGCCGAACAAGAACCGGACCTGAGGTCTATCGAGGGCCTCTCCCCTGGTTTGCGTGCCCACTTCTTCTCCGTCGACGTAGAAGGTGACCATGCCGTTGCTGGCGATCAATGCCGCAGGGCTCTCTTTAGGGCGCCGGCCCATCAGTGGATTGGACCCGGCTGCAGAAACAAGGAACGCGGCGGGAAACATCGTGCAAAAGGTAGGCTACCTGCCAAGCTCACCGAGCTCCTCTCGCTGAAAGATAGTACTCCCACTGCGGTTCTTTATTGACGTTTGCACGGCGAATGAGCGGAGGCCGACCAACGGGAGGCCGGTAAATGGGCTAAATAGGTTGACTGGCCGGGTCATTCTCCAGGCAAACATCAATCGAAGGAGATCGGACTCAGAATGACCTCCTTGAACCGATATACACTGTTGCTGGAGCCGAGAAAGAGAACGTTGTGGTTGGCCGGCAGCCAATCCGTTTCAACCTTGGGCTGCTTGTCACCGGTAACATAAGAGACTCGCAACTGATCTTCATATGCCACGACGAATCCACAGTCACGGACGATACAGGTGTATTTGCGCGGTTTGCCGTGGGCAAGGCGCAGCGGCTCGGGAAGCTCCGCCCACGACATCTGTTCTGCTCGAGGAGCAGGCGAACTAATCTTCTGAACGATCACTTCATCCATAACAATGGGAACCTGATGCCCCTGCCAAAGTAGACCAATGACCCACCTTCCACCTGAGACCCGCTCCGCATCGATTTCCATCTTGTAGTCTGAGGAGGGTTGGTATGGCAGCTCGACGATCGCTCGGGGCACGTCTGGGGAGACCAACGTCCGATCGTCCCACTTCCATCGACCACCAAGGGCGTCGCGGTTCAGCTCGACCAGCGCCAGCAAATCGACCGGCTTGGGTGTCCCCGAGCGGCTTAGCCACGTCGCAAGAAGAGCCACGAGAAGAAGAGTGACCACGCCCGCCACGTTCCACCACAAAGTGGCGTTTGACCATGCGGTTCGCGGGACGTCGGAGGGGCCGACTTTCCGGCCGCCATCGACAGGATACGGCTCCTTTTTGTCTCTTAGGAGATCGTCGCGATTCTGTTCTGGAACGAACTCCTCCGTCTTGACTCCAGTGTCGTCGTCTCTCTCGGATATTCGGACGGTGGTCGGGATGCCGGCGCGTGGGCAGCGCGCACTTGAAGCAGCGGATGCATCGCCAGTCGTCGCGGAAGCACCGGTGATGGGACCGGGCAATTGCGATTGCGCGCGTGCCAACAACCCGGGCAAGTCGGAGCCCCCGCTAAAACATGCCAGACTCTTCACCAACCGGCCCGGCGTTTGAGGGCGCCTATCCGGTTGCTTGGCCATCATCAACAGGATGGTTTCCTCGAGTTCTTGCGACACGTCGGGGCGCAGCCGACGGAACGAGGGAACAGGCGAATCCCGGTGCGCCGACATAATCGCGCGTGCATCACGGTACTGAGGATGGCTAAACGGCGGTCGACCCAACAGGAGCGCGTGAAGCGTACATCCCAGACTGTAGATGTCCGAGCGAATGTCAACGGTATCAGGCGCCCAGTATTGCTCGGGCGCCATGTATCTGAACGTTCCCATAATCCGGCCGTATTGGGCAGCATGCTCATTGGCAGCGAAGTTGCCCAGCAGCCGTGCAAGCCCCAGGTCCGCAACCTTCACCTGGACCTGTTCCAGGTTTTGTGGTGGGTGTCCCAGCAGCAAGTTCGACGGTTTGATGTCTCGATGGACGAGGTTATGCTCATGGGCATATTGCAATGCAACCGAAACTCGACGAGCGATTTCACAAGCGTCCGCCAGCGGAAACGGACCAAGACGGCACAACACGTTGCCCAAGTCGAGTCCCTCGACGTACTCCATGATCAGGTAGTGCGTGCCGTCGGACTCACCGGCGTCACGTGCTTCAACAATATTAGGATGTGAAAGATTCCCTACCACTTTCATCTCACGTTGGAAGCGGACGGTTGCCTCGATGTCTTCCATCCGGTCCGCCCGGAGCACCTTGACGGCGGCAAAGCTCTGGAGTTTCGTGTGGATCGCCTTAAAGACGGTTCCCATCCCTCCCTCTCCGAGCCGCTCGAGGATATGGTAGTTCGGAATGTTGGGCCACGGCGCCCCAGCGCCGACCGGGGCGGGTTGCGTCGAAGGAAGGACTTCTTCAAAGACACGTTTCACGAGATCCGTGGACTCGGGAAACCGCTTGCAGTACTTTTCCAGATCGGGAAACTCGCCTGCCGACAAGTAGGTCTCCAATTCCAGCCACAGAAGTTCGCGCAACAGCACAGACCGCTCGGGCTCCCTGAAAGCACCCAGGAACTCTTCAATCCGGGGATGCCTTTCCGTGGAAAGCTGCGTCTCGAAGACATCGCAGATCTCGTCGATGCGGCGAGCCGCCTCGGAAGGCAAATGACACAGCCTACTCACTCCGCCAGACGCGCGAGGGTCACCGATCGTCATGTGTTCGAGTCCTCCGCGGGGGCAGACCAAACGGGCCTCGCTTGGTGAGGACCAAGGTCAGTAGTCCCAAGTTTGGCTGGCTGACACCGCAGCACGTCATCCTGAGCGCAGCGAAGGATCTCAATCCCGGCGCGCCGGGAAGGAGATTCTTCGCTGCGCAGATCCTTCGCTACGCTCAGGATGACAATGCTGGGTCTCAATAGAACTTGGAACTACTGAAAGTTGCTTTGAGAGGGTAAACGGGGCTGTCCGAAACCAAGGGAATTACGTTTCCCATGCCGAATGCCGGGATGGTCACATCGCTTGGGAATTCAGATCTCGCAACGCCTCTTGATCGTTGCTCACGAGCTGGCGAAGTCGGATCGCTTCTGGAGGTCCTCTAGCCACAATACGCGGATCCGCTCAAGCTTTCGTTGCACGGTGCGGACGTTGCGCGACAGTTCGGCGGCGATTTGTTCATTGCTGAATCCTTCGAACTTGCGCTGCGCGATCAAGCAGAGGGTCTGGTCCTTCCGTCGCAGGACGTCCAGCAGTTGCCGCATCTCGTCCAGCAGCTCGGCCACGAATGCAGGGGTCGGCTCTTGATCGATGGCGCCGGCCAGAACCGACTGGCCCTTTACGTTTCCACCGCCATGACGTTGAGCCAACTCGTGGCGCACCAGGTTGATGGCTTTGCGTTTTGTGATCAGGGACACCAGCCTCCAGAAATCGTCGCGATCCTGGCAGTAGACGAACTCCCCTTCCTGCACTCTTCGGCAGAAGGTAGCAAAGGCACTCAGGACCACGTCTTCTTCGTCGGCATGTTTACGGAACGGTCCCAGTTGCTTGCGAGCCAACCCCGCCAAACGGTGGAAATACCGCTCCCACAAGCTCGACGCTGCTTGCTCATCTCCCTGCTGGACTGCCAGAAGCAAGCGCGTGATTGACCCCTGCGAACACATCGGACACCCCCTACTTCCTACGATACACTACATCCTAAACAACGTTATACCCAAACATAGTCGTGGCAAGCAAGCCCCCAGAAAGTAGCGCAGCCGGCCGGGGCGTAATGAACGGCATTTGCATACTTTTTTTCTGCTCGGTCGGGAAAACCGGTCATGGGTGTCGGGGGTTGGGCTCTCTTGTTGATTATATTTAAGGAGAAAGACGTGTCTCTCCTGAGCAACAGCACTGCTTGACATTCGCGGGTGGATGTTCGAAAATCAGCTTGTTTCTTGGGGGGTACAGTAGGGCCGACAAGAAGGCCGCATTGCCACCAATGTGGGGGTTCCTGGAATGTCGAAATCGACATTCTACGATTGCGGGCGCAGCGGCAAGTCTACCTACTTCCTGAAGGTAGTAAGCGGCCATTCGAATGAGGGTCTATTTGAACACGTCGCTCGTGGCAAAATGGCTCCGCATGTAGCCATGCGGGAAGCCAACGAAAAAGCGAATACGGAGAAAAGACGAAGAGCGTATCCAGTACGGCAATCTACGACGCCAAGAGGCAGGCAGTCTATCCGGAGGCCGACAACGTAACGCAAAGACCTAGGTAATGTTTGAAGTGCCCGTCGACGTGAAGTATTTCGGCCTTCTGGTTGAAGATGGCATGGAGATTCATCAAGTCCTCCCAGACCAGCACTTCTTCGCGAAGGCAGTATTATGTCCACACGTTTTCTGCGCCTGGATTTATCCTCAGGTGCCCGAGATTTTCAGGTAGTCGCATTAGAGCCAGGGTTACCCCTGCTCGACAGACCCAACACGACCTACCAGGTGTTGAAGAAATGGCTGGGACGGTTGGTCGCCGAACCCGAATGGCACGGCGACTCCGTGGATCTTTTCGTTTGCGACGCCGAGGGTAGACGTCTTCACGATGTGAAATGCGAGCCGGTCAGCGCTGACGAGCTGCGCCACGACCGTGGACTCAGAAAGGACCTCGAAGGCATTGCGGAGCGGCTGAAGCAAAGCAAACCGCAGTCCGACACCGAGGCCAGGATCTTGAAGGTGATTCGCGGGCACTTCAATGACCTGGCCACCAAGGGCACGCCTTCCGACAGGGAATGCCACTTTTTCAAGTATCATGGCGGCGACAGATGGCGCCTGGTATGGGCGTGGGGGTACCAGCGCAAGGACGTGGCGCCGGCGTCGCCCATGATTTGCACCAATCCACAGTGTTCGCTGCTGTTTGTACGTCATCGCGGAGGGAGTCGCAGTTGCCCGGCCTGCGAGGAAGCGACTTCCCGCCCCGCGCCGAAGGGACCGCGCAAGTCGCGACGGTGGATCGCGGTACTGCTGTTGGTGTTAGTGGCGGCCACCATTGGATACTTGGTGCACAGCATCTGGCATCCCTTTTCATTGCTACCTTCCGGCCCGAAGCTCTCCGTGCAACCTGGTGATTGGACTGGCCCGGTCGGGAGTCGGATTGAGTTCGTCGCGAAGTACCTCGATTCGAAAGGAGAGGAAACAGACGTCAGTACTCGCGTCATTGCCGTCGTTGACAATCCCAAAGTCGTCGATCTCGACGACGTGGGTATCGCGGCATCGGTTCGGGCTCCGGGAAAGACGGTTGTTCACTTCTACCTGGGTACCGACGAAGCCCATGCCACGCTTCGCGCCGAGCCGCCGTCCAACCCTGCCAAGATCGCCATGGAGCCGGCCCAAGTCACCCTGGGCATAGGTTCGACGCAGCAACTGCGTCTGTGGGGTGAGTTCGAAGACGGTCGGAAAGTCGACCTGACGGAGGCGGCCGAATGGTTGCCTGTCGAGGGGGGAAACGCCTATTGCCTTGGAGGACTCCTGGAGGGGGTTGCCGAAGGAAAATCGACCGTCCGCGCCCGATACGCTGCAACCACCAGTGAGCCGTCTCTGGAAGCCAGCGCGGAAGTGAGTGTAGCCGAAGACCAATATACGTCGCTCAAATTGGCTCTTACGCCCTCCTCATTGATCGAAGGAGAGGGAGCGAAGTTGGAGGTGGAGGCAACGACCGATTCCGGAGAGACGCGATCGCTCCTGAAGTCCTCGAAGTTGAAGATGTCCGTTGATCCACCACATCTGGCAACCGTGCTGGACGATCGCCTGCTTGCCGCGCGTGCCGGAAGCGGCAGCCTGAAGGCGAGCTACGAAGGGTTGTCCACTTCCCTGGATTTTACCGTCGAATGCGATACGACGCCCGCGCGATTTGAAGTGCGGCCGAAACACTTGCCGCTGGTCGTCGGCGAAATGGCCGAATTGGACGTGGTGACCTCGGGAGGAGATCCCATACACATCGCCAGTTCAGCTCCCGAGATCGCCGAGGTCCGTGATGGCTGCCAGGTTATCGGCCGCGCAGTGGGCACGGCAACCGTGACGGTCAGCCAGGAAGCACGCCAGCAGCAGGTTGAGGTCGAGGTAACGCGTGCCCAGATCCGTTCGATCAAGCTTGTTCCAAGCCGTCCCAAGGTGCCGGTCGATGACTCGATACGACTCCGAGTTGTCGGGTGTTGTGACGAAGGGCGCGAAGTGAATCTCGCGGCCGATCAGCTCGTATGGGAGCGGCTGCCGTTGGCGACCTTTGCGGATTTCGACGTCAAAACGCTGGACTTGCGTGGACTCCGGCCTACCGGCGGCGCTCGGCAGACGATGGTTTGCCGCCATGGCGATGCCAGAACGACGGCCCAGGTGGAAGTGGTCGCCCCGCCGGTTCAACTGGAGATTGCCCCCAAGGGACCGGTCAGGCTGCCGGTAGGCCAGGTTGTGCAGCTGCAGGCCTGGGCCAATTACAGCAACGGCCGCCGAATTGAATTGGCCCCCGACCGGCTTCAATGGCGCTCGGATCCGGCCGAGGTCGACGGGCTTGAGCTGGATCCACTCCTGGCGGTGGTCCGCGCGAAGAAGCCCGCGGTCGGCCCGGTATCCATTCATGCGGAATACCAAGGCGCGCGTTCCAATCAGGTTGAGTTCAACTCCGTGGACGCAGAACCATTGTCCTTGGCCTTGAAGGCGGATCGCACGATTCTCGTCGTTGGCGACAGCGGGCAGGTGGAAGCTTCATTCGCCGATGCGACGACGCCCTCGGATTTGGCTCTGGAAGCAGTCCGCTACAGGAGCTCCCATCCGGAATTACTCGACGTGGACGCGCAAACGGGCGCGTATCGTGCAACGGCCCCCGGCGAGGTCACGGTGACCGCCAATCATCCGGCGGCCCGGAACCAGCCGGAGCTGAAGCTGCAAATCGTCGACCCTGACGACGTCGACGTCGTCTTCAAGCCTGCCGAAGTCAGCCTGCGAGTCGGCAACCGTTGCGAACTGGGGCTGTTTCTCGTCAGCGCGGGTGAGGAACAAGAGATTTCCATGTCCAACGATGCAAACGGCGTCCGCATGGCAATCGGCCAACCCGAGGCGGTGGATTGGAAGCCGCCGATGCTCGTCGGCGTTATGCCCGCCGAACCGTTCGAGATATCGGCCGCTTACCGAGGAAAGACCGCGCGTGCAACCGTAGAGGTGTTGGCAGCTTCCGACGAGGGCTCTCCGGCCGATATTCGCGTGGTCCCGGCGACCGCGGTGCTGGCTCCGGGCCAGAGTCTGTCGCCTCGTGTCGAACAACGGCTTCCGGCAGACCGCGACGAGTGGCAGGAGGTGCAACCCTCGAAAGTGAAATGGAGCGTACCTCCTACCGTGATCTGGACGCATGCGACGGCCGAGCTACGTCCCCAACTGACTCTACCCGGTGCAGCCGAGGGATCACTGGTCGTCGGAGCCGAGTATGGTGGAAAGAGCGCAAGCTTGAGAATCGAAGTCAAGGATAGCGAGGCAATATCCGGCCCCATCATCGTCATCCGCGAACCCAAGGGCGAGGCATTGCCGGTCGGGAGTCAGCAACGTTACTCCCTTATGATCGAGGCCGACGGGAAGCAAGTACCGGCGGTCGACGTCCGCTGGCAGCCGGCTTTCGAAAACGAGTACGTTTGCTGGGATCCTCCTGTTCTCCAAGCCAAGAAGCAGGGCCACGTACAACGCTTGATCGCTTCGGCCGGTGGCAAAGAGACCTCCTTTACGACGCGAATCGTCGGTCCCGCTGTGGAACCGGCGGAGTACGTACCGCCGCGCACTGATCGGCCGGCCGCGGTCCGGATCGTGACCGACCAAGACCAGCCGATCACGATTCCCGCTGGCGCACAGTTCGACGACTTTCGGGTAGAAGCCACGTTCGACAAGGGCATGCCAAACGATGTTACCCGAGAGGCCCTATTGACCGCCAAGAGTACGGATCCAAACACGGCGCCTGTTGCGATTGCCCTGGGGCGGATCGAGGGTAAACGACCAGGGCGGGCAGTCGTGTTCGCCCAGTACAATGGTGTCAAGTCCAAGAACGGTCTTGCCATCGTCGTGGTCGACGAGATTGCGCCGGACGCCATCGACATCGTTCCCGCATCCATCGAGCTGAGCGTCGGGGAAACCATGGATCTGCGGGCCACGGGCTTCGTCGGCAGGGGAGACCAACGCAAGACGCTCGGCGACGTCACATCGTACGGGGACCTGAGGTGGCGAAGCGACAAGCCGCGCATCGCCCGCGTCGATGGCCCCATACTTACCGGTTTGAGCCCCGGTAAGTGCACGATTAGTGCTACCTCTGGCAGCGTAACGGGCCGCGCGCCAGTTGTGGTAAAAGGAGGGGAAGAGGGAACGGAGCTCTCGACGGAACTGGAACTGTCGCCCAACTCGCTACGCATGCAGGTCGGCGAAACCAAGTGGATCGGCACGGACGTGACGCTTCGTCGCGGCGACATCGACTTCAGCCGTCAAATCGCGGTGGCCTCCTCGGCGCCCTCGGTGGTTCGGTACAATCGCGACAACGGATCGCTCAAGGGGATCTCGGCAGGCAGAGCCGAACTGGCGATCACACTGGGTGACCGGCGGTTCACGCTGCCCATCGAGGTTGAGCCCGCCGACCAACTCCAAGAGGCAGGGTCGGTGGTGATCGAACCGGCGGCCGGTGCGCTGGCCGTCGGCGAGCGGCTGGGACTCCGCGTGTTCTTCGTCGGCAACAGCGGCCGGAGGACCGACCGCACCGGCTCCGCGATCTTGGCGAGTTCGGATCCCGCCGTGCTTGCCGTCAGGGGAAATCGAATCGTCGGGATGGCGGAGGGAAATGCCGAAATCACCGCTCGGCTTGCCGGCGATGAAGGATCGGGAAAAGCTGCCTTCACCGTCCAAAGAGAGGATTTCACGGAGTTGGTCGTCACGCCGCCCGAGTTGAAACTAGGCGTGGGCGACGAGGAGTCGATCCGAATCGTCGCCGTCGGACCCGGGGGTCGGCGCCCGTTGGCCGATCATCCCGACCTCAAGCTCAGCGTCGCGGGCGACGACCCCGGCGCTATCGCGCTGCGGGGGGCAAACCGCGTGCGCGGTGTTTCCAGGGGCCGGGCAACCATCAACGTGAATTGGCGAGACTTGCCCACCAGCAACGTCACCGTCGAGGTGAGCGACCGGCGGCTGTCCGACCTCCGCATTGAACCACCAGACATTGCCGTCGGAGTCGGCCAGAGTACTCCCTTTGTCGTCTTTGTGAAACGAGGTCGGTACGAAAGAGCACTCTCGGTCGACGACGGTGTCCAGGTACAGATCAGCGATCCTTCGGTGGCGGAGTTGGGTGACGGATTCAGCATCACGGGCAAGAGCTTGGGAACGAGCCAACTCACCGCGCGGATGGGATCTCAACGAGCGGTGGCCAGGCTCCGTGTCGCATCGGATAAGCCCATCCCGCCGCGCGCGCTTCCCGTTGGTCTGCAATTCGTCCCGAACGTGCTGACGCTCCAGTTGGGCGTGCCGGGCGCAAGTGTGCGGTTGGTCAAGGTATCGCCGGACGGCCGGCAGGAAGACGTGGATCATCGCGCCGTCATAACCGTCCAAGAGCCCAAGGACGTGGTTGATGTTGAGTGGACGGCTTCGGGTCCGGTATTCGTGCCCCGCAAAGAGGGCCAGACCCAAGCGACTGCCAGACAGGGTACGCTGAGCACGTTTCGCCCGTTGATGATCCAGGTAATGGATCCTCGTAAGGAGCAGGAAACCGCCCACCTCGAGGTAAACCCCAATCCGCTCTACTTGACGGAGGGAGAAACCGACCGGCTGCGAAACGTCCGGCTGGTTCCCGGAAGGAATCGTACCCCGATCAGCGTCGACTATCGCGTCGAATCGAGCGACCCGGGGGTCGTTCGAGTTGACGGCCCAAAGACCTTGCGAGCGATCGCCAAGGGACAGGCGAAACTCCGCGTTGTGCCCATGGACGTGGGCGAAGTATACAAGGATCTGTTCGCAACGCTCAACGCGGAAGTCGAAACTGCGGAGGAAGGTTCTTCGGCTGAATCGCAACTTGTGTTGACCGGGCCGTCCCGTACCACCGTCGGCACCGAAGCGGAGTACCATGTCGAACTTATCCACGGCGGATCCAGCAGGAACGTGACTCATGACACGACGGTCCTCGTACTCAATCGCGGTGAAGCCGACCTGGCGGAGGTGCTGCCGGGCTGCATGCTGGCGGCGAAGCGTGTAGGAACCGTAACGGTTCGCGCACGGCACGGAGAGTTGATCTCCGATCCCCTGCTGCTCCGAATAGAGCCGCTGGCCGGCACGTTCAGCAGGCTGGAACTGGATTTGGCGCGCAGGCCGCTGGCCGTGGGCGAGGCTCGCTCTTATAAAGTCTGGGGCTATCCGGCGGGCAGCGGCGCGCGACAGGATCTCACGAGCAACGTCACCGTAGACCGCAACAGCCAGAGGCGGCCTTGTGTGCTGGCTCTCGAGCCGGGCCAAGCCGGAAGGGATACCCGGTTGGTGACCCACAACCCGCCGACGATCGTCGGCAAGGCGCCGGGCTGGTTCCGTCTGGAGGCCGCTTTGGGCTCGGGACTTCGCAGCAAGGCTGTCGAGCTGGAAGTCATCGATGACGACTCCGATATTTCGGACCTCAAGGTGGAGCCCGGCTCCGTCTCCATCCGCGTCGGCGAGCGGACGCCGCGCCTGAGGGTCATGGGCCGGCGACGCATGGGCTGGCGGCCCGTCGAGGCCCGGATGGAAAGTGAAAATGAGAAGATCTTGGCCCCCGATGCCCAGAGGCCGGGCTGTTTCGTGGGAAGAAGCCTGGGCAAAACGCGCATCAAGACGGCCCTTGGCGGTCGAGAAGCGTTTGTTGACGTCGCGGTCAAGCCGAATCCCCTGCAGTCCGTGGTGCTTGATCCAAAACCGGACTACGTGGGCAGTGGTTCCTTCCTGGTCTCGGTCAACATCGAGGGCATGATAGAACCCCATCGAGTGCTCGAATACCGTGTTGTCACCGTTGGCAATCCGGACGCCGGCTCGTGGACCACGGCCACACGCGATGGCGATCGACTGAAGATCCAACTCAAAAGCCCGAAACTGCTCCAAGGGCCCATGCAGACGGTATATTGCCTGAGAGTCCAGGCACGCGACAAGCAAAGCCAAAAGCTGATAGCACAATATCCCCTTGATTTCAGGCTGGATCGAACCGTAAGACCAGACTAGACCTTAACCAAGCGAACCTTTCAGGCTGATTGCATAGAAAAACTCGAAAT
>CAZWWC010000063.1:0-15837 GCA_964637625.1 uncultured Planctomycetaceae bacterium | reverse complement strand
TACGTGACGGTGGACCTGGCGGGCTACCGCTCGGGCAGCCTCAACGAAGGGCTCGGGCCTTAGAACGTGTTTGGAAATGGGGTGCCACTGCTGGCTTGCCCAGCAGTGCGAGGCAAATTTCCTTGGAAAAACACTGCTGGACAAGCCAGCAGTGGCACCCTTGGAAGGGCCACAACCATTTTCAAAACACGTTCTTAATCGTAGGATGCGTGCTGGCACGCATCAATTGGCTGGTATCGATGTCGCGCACGCGCATTACCAGTTCGCTTCATATTTTGTTATCGGGATTTTATCCTCAAACCAACCGCGAACCAGGTTCCACACGCGCAAGACGCGATAGGTTTCAGGAGCAGGACGCGTCTTTTCCTCGGCGTAAAGCAGTCCAATCTTGATCGTTTTGGCCTGGGAACCTTTGACAATCGTCAAGGTCTTCGTGTGGCCGCCATCAGGAATCCATCCACCGAATTCCTTCTTTTTTAGGTCAAAGAAGTGATGTTGAGCGAGTACATTGCGAAGCGCCGCAAGCTGTTCGGGCGAGATGCGGATCGGCTTTCTAACCAGTTTGCCTCGCGCTCTTATCGTGATTTGCCCTTCTCCCGCGGAGTTGATGCTGGCATCCCACCGCGTCGCGCCTGGTTTTAGTCCGTCATCCGAGTAGGAGACCGACAAGGTGATTGGCATCACCAGATTGGCCGAGCCTTTAACGGCCGCGTCTTTCGGCTTGTAGGGTTTCAGCGAGTCACGTTCCATGTCGAGCATCTTCTGAAAAGATTTTGATCGGCGCGCGTCGCCCGCCTCCGAATTATTGATCCAACTCCGGAAGGCCATCCACGCATGAATGGCTCTGGCCAACCCGGAGCGCGTCTTCGGGTCCATCGCTTTCCAGTCTTTTGGGCCGCCGAGATCGTGGAGTTGGACGGTGGTGGACCCCCACGTGTGCATGATCGTCAATGTCTGAGTGTTTCCGTCGGGGACGTTCTTGCCATAGCTTTCTTTCAGGTCGAAGGCGAAACGCTCTTCATAGACCATCTTTTGGAACGCGTTGAGCTTGGCCATCGGCACGCGAAACGGCTTGGTAACGCATCCGTCGGGCCTGTCAATCGTCAGTTGACCCTGACCGGCCGAGTTGAGACTGGCGTACCATGAGTGGCCGGTGGCAAACCGCCCCCTGCTCGATGCCGACACCGTGATGGGCTTAAACTCATCATCGTCGCCAGTGGGGGCGTCGACCGCACTCATCGCGCACAGGCAGGTCGAGCCCATCACGACCCATGCAAGACACAGTGTCCAAAATCGAAAGGCAATGCTTTTCATTCTTGCAGCTCCCATTTGCGAACCCAAAAAACGAGACAACGACTTGCGTCTGGGACGCCACTTGGCACCCGATGGTTCCACAAGTTCATAAGTTTCTCGGAGCAGGCACTGAAGAGCCTGACCCAGCAGGGGGGTATTCTCTTCGGCGGGGGTGATCTCGTGGCCGGCTCCGCAGATGGCCGCCAGCGGCAAGATAGAACTTGCAGGTCGGACCGTACCTGCCCCTATGCCACCTGATCGCCAGAGCGCTACTTCACCAAAGCAACGATGAACAGGATCAGCACGATGAAGATCGCGGCGCCGAGAATGGCCCAGAGCCAGCCGGGCACACCCGTCTGTCCTTGCCGGCGCCGAGGCGCGTGTTGCTGACGTATTCGGGCCATGGCCGGCGAATCGGCCTCGGCCAGCGCCGAGGGCAGCACGGGCGATTCGAACGACACCTGCATCGGGTCGCGAAGCTCTTCGAGTCGCGCCGCCTCGGCCGGCGGCTTCGACTCGAGCTGTATCCGCATCCGACCACTGGCGCTGCTGCTGCCGGAGAAAGGACGACCCGCCCTGCTCCCGAGGCCCTGCATCGTCGATTGATCCCTTTGGGCCACCGTGTCGGGCGGCGCGTGCGAAGGGCTGGTCGAACCGTCTTGGCGACGTGGCGCCGTCGAGCCCGATTGGGGCGACCCTCCGCCGCGGGCCATGACGGCCTGGGCCTGCCGGGCGGCCGCGGCCAGGCGCTTCGACGAAGAATCGGCCGACGGGTCGCCCGGCTTCTCGTGACCGTGGACCACCAGCCACCGCGTGAGAATCTTGGCCACGTCGCTCATCTTCTGAAACCGCTTTTCCGGCTTCTTGGCCATCATCATCGCACAGACTCTCAACAGATCGGCCGGTGCGTCGGGCCGCTTCAGACGGATGTCCGGCGCCGGCTCCTTCTGATGGCACATGATCCGCTGCGGCAGCGTGCCCTCGGGAAACGGTGGCTGGCCGGTCAACAGGTAATAGAGGGAACAGCCCAGGCTGTAGATGTCGGACCGAGCGTCCACGCCGTGCGAGTCGAGCGCCTGCTCCGGCGGGAGGTAATCGGCCGTTCCGAGCACGTTTTCGTCGTAGGCGACCGTCAGCGAGGCTTTGTCCTCGTCGGAGAACTTGGCCAATCCCAGATCGAGCACCTTGACGACGTTCTGCCGGTCGACCAGCAAGTTGGCCGGCTTGACGTCGCGATGGATCAGCCCGAGCTTGTGGGCGTGGGACAGTCCGCGAGCCGCCTGGCGGACGTAGTCGGCGGCCACGGCGTAGTCGAGCGGTCCAGTCCTCTTGACGAGCGATTGCAGATCGCTTCCCTCGACGTACTCCATCACCAGGTAGTGCGTGTTGCCGTCGCAGTCCACGTCGTAGGCGCGAACGACGTTGGGGTCGTCCAGGGCGGCGGCGGCTTGCGCCTCGCGATGGAAACGGGCCAGATACGAGGTGTCGTCCACCCGCGCCTTCGGCAACACCTTGACCGCCACGCGGCGTTGCATCAACAAATGCTCGGCCAGATAGACGCTGCTCATCCCGCCGGTGCCGAGATGATCCAACAGCTTGTACTTGCCGAGGAAGAAGCCCTTGTGACGTCCCTCGCGCAGCTTGTCGCTCTGCCACTGGGTCAGCAGCCCCCGGTCGACCAGATGGACCGCGACCTGGCCCGCATTGGTGACCGGCATGCCGCCGGCCTCCGTCTGGAGCTCATCGATCGCCCGGTTCAGCTGATCGTCGTCGACCAACCGACTCGCGCGAACGAGGTTGATGAAGCTGTCGGCTCGCTGCTTTGCCATGGTGGCGCTAACTTGAAGCTACGCAGTGAAGCACCGTGGTCACCGAACCGCTCCGTGACCATCCTCGACGGAAACGGCGCCCCAACGCATGTTTGCCAGGATTCGGAGGGACAGGAACGTTGTTAAGCTACGCAGATGTTTCAGTGCGGAAGGCCACACTTCTTCTCGGTCGCCACGGCGACCGTGGCCATCGGACACGTCACAAACAACTTTGCTTGGAACAGGAAATTTGGAAAAGGTAGGCGGGGTTGCACGCTCGCTCGTCGCGGTCCACCTCAACTTGTCCCGCCGTACATCCTTTAGATTAACATGGACCAACGAAGATTACCAGCAAAGTTTTGCGTCCCAAAAGACGTCTAGCCGAGAACCAACCGCGATAACCGGTAAAAATGACACATCGCCCAGGTCACGTTTACATGCCAAATTGAGTGGTGCCGATGTCGGCTTGGGAGGGGTAAACCGGGTCTTGGGTGCTCAAGGCCGGATAGCGGACCGGCGAGCCGTCCTGCCCGACGAGACTAGGCTTGTCGGAAGACTCAAGTCGGGGTCCCGGCGCGCCGGGATTGTGCAGCGGTGGCCCAGAGCTTCAAGAACCGGGCCTTTCCCGGTCCCGATAGATCGGGAGGACTCAGACCCGGGCACCCAACTCGCGTGGCCGCCGGCCGTCCAAGCTCAGGGAGCGACGGCCGCTTCTGGACGACGGGGCCTGACGAGGTTGCCCGACCAAAGCAACTGCATCTGGCGCGTGATAACGCGACCGGCCTCGTCCAGAGAGAATTGCTGATCGACGTTGCCTCTCTCGTAGGCGACCTTATTCATGCCATAGAGATCGCTGGTGGCCTCGTCTTGGCCGAGCACGTATCCGCCGGCCGCCCGAACGGCACGGCAGCCGTCCGCGCCGTCGCTTCCCATTCCGGTCATGATCACGCCCAGGCAACGGCCGGGGAATACTTCGGCGACGCTTTTCATCATGACGTCTATCGAAGGCTTATGGTTGTTGACCGGCTCACCATCGCGGATGAGCACGCCGCTTTGGCCGTCGCAACAACGCAGCCGCAAATGCTTGCCGCCCGGCGCGATCAGTGCGTGATTGGGGCGAAGCGAATCACCGTGCTCCGCTTCCTTGACCGAAAGCTTCGAGAGCAAGTCGAGCCGAGAGGCCAGCGGCCGGGTGAAATGGGCAGGCATGTGCTGGACGACCACCACCGGCGGCATCGGCGGACCGAGTGACTCGAACAGCGTCGCCAAGGCCGGCGGCCCACCCGTCGATATCCCTATCGCGATGCACTTGTCGGCCAGCTCGGACGGACAGCCGGTTGACACCGTTTTCGGAACGTGGGGCTTCCTCCAAAACGGCTGCAAACGTCTCTTGTGATCCTTCCGAATGCGAAGAATCCGCCGTACGTCCGTGCCCGCCACGTGTCGAATCTTTTCGATCAACTCGTCCTTGAGTATGGCCTCGACTTCCGAGCCGCGCTCGGGCTTTGCCAGATACTCGATGGCGCCGCGGTCGAGGGCCTCCAGCGTGATCTCCGCACCCAGTTGCGTCAGAGCACTGACCATGATCACCGGCACCGGATGAATCGCGAGCAAGGAGTCGAGCGCTTCGAGCCCGTCCATGATGGGCATCTGAATGTCGAGCGTAACCACGTCCGGCCGGGTCGACTTGAATATGTCCAACGCCTGCTTCCCGTCGGCGGCGGTCCCCGCCACCTCCATCTCCGGGGCCTGGGCAATATAGTCGCAGATCATCGCGCGAACGACGGCCGAGTCGTCCACCACCAGCACGCGTATGGGTCGTCGCATCATGGTCTTTTCGCGCGGTCTAAACCTTGGCCCCGGTTGGGTTGCTAACGCCGCTCCATGAAACGTAGCTCACGGTTTGCCTACGGTTCTGGGTCGATCCGGGTTTTGGCCACCGGCGCAGCCTGACAAACCGTTCCAACCGGAACGTTGGCGGGCCCGTTTTCGGTTGTTGCGTTTCCTGCCGGCGTTGGCTCGCCGCTCGAACGTCAGCAACAGATCGACGCGGCCGGCTCGGACGTCGGTGAGACGACACCGCCGCTTCGCTGCGAATCGACGCGATCCTGGGCCGCTTGCAGGACCATTCGCAGCAGATCGGAGTAGCGAAATCCCCCGAAGCCCGCCATGTAATTGAACTTGCCGTCCCAGCACCACCCCGGGTTGGGGTTCACTTCCATGAGCTTGATCCTTCCCCTGGCGTCGGCACGAAAATCGAATCGGGCATAGTCCCGGCAGGCGGTCCGTTCGAACAACAGGATGGAGTGGTCAATCAATTGCCGCTTCTCCTCCTCGGGCAAATCCGCCTCGTGGTACTTGATCTGGGTCCAATAGGGTGAATCGGGTTCCCATTTCGACTCGTATCCCAGGATCCAGGGCAAGCCGGCGTCCAAGCCCGTGTAGTCGACTTCCACGATCGGGAGCACCTCGAAGCCGGAGCCCGGATTGCCGACCATACCCACGCTGTATTCGCTGCCCGAGAGAAACTCCTGAATCAGCACGGGCACGCCGGGCATTTCCTCTCGGAGTTTGTCGAGATAGGCCATCAACTGCTCCGATCCGTGAACGACGGCGTCTTGCGTGATGCCGATGCTGCTGTCGCCGAAGTTGGGTTTGACCAGGGCGGGAAAAACGGAAGGCAAGGTGGCCGACTGGTCGTCCGGGTCGAAATAGGTCTCCAGCGGCGTGGCCACGTCGACCGATTGGGCGATCGCCCGAACGAGCGACTTGTTGTAGCACAAGCCGAGGCAGGCGGGCGCCGCGCCGCTGTAAGGGATTTCGAGCATCTCCAACAGGGCCGGAACGTGCAATTCCTTGAAGGCGTCGTTGCCAAATCCCTCGTCGCACAAATTCAGCACGAACAACGGTGGATCCGCTCGCAAGGCGGCCATCAGGCCCGCGTGGTTGTCCAGATAGTTGAACCGGAAATCGGTCAGCTCACCCAGCGCGCGCTTCATCCGCTCGACGGTTTCCAAATCCTCCTCGTTGAATTGGCCGCCGCGTTTGACGGCGTCGGGCAGTCGCGGATCGCCAAGAATGACGGTGACCTCCGGAAAGGCCGGCCCTTGCTTCGCCGGCTTGCGCGTCCAGACCGGTGCCTGGGCGGTCAGAAACATCCGATGCGCCATCATGCCCAGGTCTTGATTGCGGTCCGACTCGGCCAGCACCGACCCGTGATCTCGGATCGAGTGGAACCCAGCCTCCTCGAGCAGGTTGCCAATCTGTTCCCGCGAGTAAAGGCGTTCGGCATAGAACTGGTCGACGATGACCCCCCGATCGCAGTGGACCACGACTTCGCGGGAGATCAGCCGCGTACCATCGCCCGACAGGGACCGCTCGCGGCAGACCATGTGGTTCTGGTCGATCCACTCCCAGCTTCGGGGCTCGAAGTGGGCACGCATCCAGTCGCCGTCGACGAGATCCATCACGAGCGTTCCGAGAGGTCCCAGCACCCGGGCCACGGCGTCGAGCACCCGACGATCGTCTTCCTCCCGTTCGAAATAGCCGAACGAGTTGCCGAGAATGGCCACGCAATGGAAGCTATCGGCGGCAATCCGGAATCTCCGAGCATCCCCCTCATGGAACGTAATGTTCAATCCGTCGCTCTTGGCACGGCGCCGAGCCAGCCGAATCAGGTACCGGGACCGGTCGACACCCGTGACGTGCCGGAAGCCGCGACGGCTCAACTCCAGGCAGTGGCGTCCCTGCCCGCAGCAGAGATCCAGCACGCGGTCGTTCGGCTCCAGCCCGGCACACTGCACGAGCAGGTCGACCTCCCGACCCGTGTTGGCGTGGTTCTCGACCACGTCGCCATCAGTCTTCAAATAAATGGAGTTGAACAGTCTCCTCCACCAATCGTGGGGCAAGTGCCGTTCGAGATCGGAGACGGGACCGATCGTGCGGACGCCCTGCGGCGCTCCGTTTCGCCTCTTGGAAGAAGACGCCAAGCAGTGGGGTCCGCGACCGTTGGTTCCTGTACGACTCATAAGACGATTCCTGTGGTGAGGGGCAACGCGTGGAACAACCTTGTGCAAGAGTGGCGGCGGTTTGGAAAGGTGGGACAGGCTCGCCTGCCGGAAGTCGAGGTTCCAACTCCTGAGATTCGCACACGGCGGCTTCACCCTGCGTCAACAGCACGACGCAGAAAGCGTGGTGAATATATCACCGGCCGCCATTTTGACAAGATGAAAAAAAGCCGGATTATCCAAGGGACGCAGCATCCGCCGGGCACGAGACCGACTGGGGACCGGCCTCGATCTGGCGCCGCCACGGTCGCGTGGCCATGCCGCTTATGGTGCCCATGGCGCGCCCTTGGCCCGGGCCGATCTTGCCCTGTGGCGTGCCTTGAAGGAAGGGGGTGTCCGGGAATTGAAGTCGGGATTTTTCGAGGCAAAATGTGTGCCACTGCTTGCCGCTGGCAAGCAGTGCCGACTTTGCAGCCGTTGAGCACTGCTTCTGGCGAAGCAGTGGCACACATAGGATTCCCGGACGGCTTTGCAAACCGTATTGTAAATCTGTACAGTTCCCTGGCTGCATCGTCGGTGTTCCTTGCCCTCCGGATGGCCGCAAGCCTTTTTGGGACAGTCACTTCCGGCCGGAAGACGTTTTTCACCCTGCTTCGGCACGCCACGTGCATCTCTTGAAGGCCGTTGTCCGTCAAACCACTTCTGGCGAGAACAAGGAGGCTGCCATGTTGGTGTTGACCCGAAAACTGGACGAACAAATCCACATCGGCAAGGACGTGACGATTACGATTGTGCGGGTCCGCGGCGGCGCGGTCCGCATCGGCATCGAGGCCCCGCGCGAGGTGCAGGTTCGCCGGGCCGAGTTGCCCTTGGCCGAACCGGTCTGCCACCGTGCCGAGCCCCATCGGGCCCGGGCGGCCATCGATTCCGAGAAGGCCCCTGGGGCAAGGGCACCCGATCGCAGCCCCGTTTCTCGGAGCCCGGAGCCACGAAGCCGCGGCGCGGTCGGTCCGAGAATGAATCGACCTCGATGACCTCTTTCTAAATAAGAACGTGTGTTTTGAAATGGGTGCCACTGCTGGCTTGTCCAGCAGTGCAAATCGAATTCCCCGGGAAAAACACTGCTGGACAAGCCAGCAGTGCCACCCATCAGTCAACGGCCGCCTGCGCTTTTAGGCGGTCCGGGCCGATTGCAAGAACGTCGCCGCACAAGGTAGAATTGCCATGGGGGACTCGCTCCTCCTTCGGCACCAGGCGGCAATCTCAGCCATGTTCAAGGCGAAGCAACAGCTCGGCAAGTACCGGATCCAGCGGAGGCTCTCCAGAGGGCCTTTCGCCGACGTTTATGCGGCCCTGGACACGATCGAGGGTGTCCGGGTGGC
This sequence comes from uncultured Planctomycetaceae bacterium, assembly GCA_964637625.1. Classification (GTDB taxonomy): domain Bacteria; phylum Planctomycetota; class Planctomycetia; order Pirellulales; family Thermoguttaceae; genus UBA11386. The sequence continues at coordinate 7,347 of CAZWWC010000063.1, read as the reverse complement.
TTTGAAGATCCCGCAAGCCGGTCTGATGACCAAGGAATTCCTGGAGGATTTCCGAAAAGAAGTCCGGCTCATGGCGCGACTCGATCACGCCAACATCCTTCGGCTGAAGGACGCGAGTTTCATCGGCTCCCGACTGGTCATCGCCTTTCCGTTGGGCGAAGGCACCCTGGCCGATCGGATGTGCTATCGGCTCTCGCTCCGCACCATGCTGGACTATGCCGGCCAGATGCTCGAGGCCGTCGCGCATGCACACTCCAATCAGATCATCCACTGCGACATCAAACCGGAGAATTTCATTCTCTTCTCCGGCAATCAACTGCGGCTGACCGACTTCGGCATCGCGAAGGTCGCCCATCGAACGATCCAGGCTTCCGGCTCGGGGACGGTGGGCTACGTGGCTCCGGAGCAGGCGATGGGCAAGCCGTCCGTCCGCAGCGACGTCTTTTCGTTGGGCCTGGTGTTCTATCGCATGTTCTCCGGACATCTGCCCGAATGGCCCTACACCTGGCCGCCTCCCGGTTTTGCCAAGCTGCGCGAGCGAGTTCATCCGGATCTGATCGGCGTCATACACAGGGCCATGCAGATCGACCCTCGCAAACGATTCAAAAGCGCCGTGCAAATGCAGGCCGCGCTGAAAAGGGCAAAGCCTCGCGCGCTGCGCCGTGGTGCCAGACTCCGAAAACGCACCGGCGGCGGCAACGCCAAAGGCGACTGGAAGACGATTCGCCGCCGGCAGTTCCAGAAGGAATATGGCGCCGCTCTGCAAACGCGGTTCTCGTGTCCGCGCTGTGGTGGTCCCGTCTCGGAGCCCATGCGGGCGTGTCCGTGGTGCGGCGCGCCGCGAAGCGTGCATCGCGACGAAACGCGGTTTCCCGCACGTTGTCCCCGTTGCATGCGCGGCATGAAACTCGATTGGCGCTATTGTCCGTGGTGCTATGGGGCCGGGTTCGCGGTGAGCGCCAACCGCCACTATTCCGACGCGCAGTATCAGGCACGCTGCTCGAGTCCCGGCTGCTCGCCGGGCCTGCTGATGCCCTTCATGCGTTACTGCCCCTGGTGCCGCCGCAAGGTCCGGCGAAAGTGGAAGCTGCCCGACGACGGCCGTGAGCGATGTCCGTCGTGCGGCTGGGGCGTGGTCAAGTCGTTCTGGGACTATTGCCCTTGGTGCGGCAAACGGCTTCGAGGTCGCTAGGCCCTTTCTCGCGAATGTGCAGCGGGTGCCACGGGCATCTTGCCCGTGCAATGATTGCGGCACTGGCGCTCGCGCCAGTGGCACTCCACCCCGAAAAACGAATGTGACGGAGCACTAGCTTGCATTCTGGAAACGTTTTGGTATGATTATTGGCATGCCGCTTCGCCGTTTGGGTGGGTTGTTCAGCGCTGGCTGGAGCTTCAGCGGTTGTCGCGACGCGGCGCGAATCGCTTCTCCCCGAGGCTCTTGCGGGCCTAACGAGCTTCTTGCAAGTGAATGCGAATCAAAACGCTTTTCGCAAGGAGAAGAAAAATGTCAGGGAAGAATCGCTGGCTGCAAGTCGCCGTTCTCGTGTCGGTTGCCGCGTTGGCCATCCCCAATGCCGCGCGGGGCCAATGGGATGCCCGGCAATGGGACGTCCCCGACACGAACAAACCCTGGATCGAAGATCCGCCGGGGACCTGGATCATCGATCCGGCCTACGAGAAGACGTGCTGGGAGGCGGTGGCGGCCAACCAGCTTTCCGCCGCCGGCTACGAGCCCTTCCACTGGGAGATTTACGGGCAGATCTATGCCCATTTCTGTAATATGCCGGGGGTCCCCAACTACGCGGCGAAGTGGTGGCTGGTCAACTACGGACAGAACCCCGACAGTTGGTGGTTCAAGCCAGACAACCCGTACACCGATTTCGAGATCCACAACACGCCGGGGCTGTTCGATCCCGACGGGCCCGACGGGCCCCAGTCGGACGACTGGCCGGCCGACGGTGCCCGCGCGGCCGACTACAACCAATTGCTCGACCAGCTTAACGAGAACCACTACATCAATATCGGTATTGCCCAGGGCCTCGAAGCCGGCGGGCACGCCCTGACGCTGGTCGGCGGAAACTACGCGGGCACTCCCCCCAACGAAAACTGCATCGTCCATGACCCCGACACGGGCCCGGACTTCGGCGAGGAAGGCAAACTCAACACTTTCGACCCATGGCGGTTCCTCTGGACCGTCTACTACGCCGACGTGCTCCGCCCGGGGTTGAACAAGCCGGAGTACGCGATGCGCAACTACGACGTGGCCCATTGCTGGGGCAATGCCGGGCTCCTTCGTGACGCGGGCGAGCATGGTAACGAGCTGGGGTGGGACGACTACCCGGACCCCGAGTGGCTGCCCGGCCAGAACAAGGTCAAGATCTATGCCCAGCAGTTCGGCAATCGCGCCGGCCACTCCTATCTCTTGATCGACTATGCCAAGGCCCAGGCCGGCGATCCCGAGATCACCGTCAAGGACGAATTCGGCAACGAGGCCCAGTGGATCGGCCCGGCCCGATGGTCCGAGAGCCAATCCCAGGTGCTGCTCCACTATCGCTTCGCCGAGTGCGACTACAACGAGCACGGGCAACTGATCCACGTCCAGCCCTATCAGCCGGAATACCAGATCATCGAGTTTCCCGACGATGACTACCGGACGCTGGAGCACGCGGTGGTCGGGTGGGACGTGGCGACGTACTGTGCCCCCGAGGTCGACAAGGTGTTCTACGCGACCTCGGACCCGGCCGGCGCACTGCCGCTCGAAGCACCGTGGAACGAGCTCGGCGGAGATCCGCCCCCAATGGCCGACAACCTGTGGCTCGCTCACGCCAACGTCTACCTGCCCGGTCTGGCAAAGGTCGTCGATTTCACGCTGACGTACATTCGCGGAGAAGACGACCCGGCCTTGTGCTGGGACGAGGGCGATCCGGCTCTCTACGGGGCGGGCTACTACGACGAGGCCTTCACGCCGAGCTTCAGTGATCTGTCCTGGTCGATTGAAGATCCCATCGTCGTCGATAGCGACGGGAACCCCGACGAAGAGGGCGAGTTCATCCTGGAAAAGCTCTGTATCCGCATGATCGTCGGCAAGCATCCGGATTGGGAGTGGATCAAGCTCGTAAGCGGCTGGCCCGTGGGGTCCTACAACGTTCTTTCCGCCACCTTCGACACGCAGTGGACACCCGACCCGGCCATTCCCGGCGATGCGAACGGCGACGGCGCAGTCGACCAGATCGATATCAAGATACTCGCGAACCATTGGGGCATGACGGAAGCGAAATGGATCATGGGCGATTTCGACTTCGACGGCATCGTCGGCCCACGCGACGCGTCGATCCTCGCGGCCAACTGGGGCTATGGCACCAGCGAGGCAGACGAGGCGTCATCGGCCGTCCCCGAGCCGTCCATGCTTCTGCTAGTGGCCACTTCGATCGTCTGGATGGTCGGCTGCGCAAGACGCCGCCGTTGAAGAGGATCTTCAAGGAGGGTGGCCGGGGGCTGGTGCAGCGGTGCCCCGGACGGCCCGAACGTCTTCTGCGGAGCACTCTCAAGCCCTTATTGAATCTTCCTTGGGGTAAGCGAACGGGAGGCGTTTCCCCTCGCGAGAGTGGGCTTTCTGAGTAATCACCCTCGAATTTGTTGCCCTTGGCCGTGACGCTCTGGTATGCTTTCGACTATTGATTTCTTAAGGGCATAATCTACGACCCAGTGAAAGCGGAGGGAAAACTGATGATTCGGCTAACAACGATTTGCCTGGCAGTGTGCATCCTTATGATCAATGGGGTCGATCTGGCGCCGGCGGATGCGGCTGCCTCGGAAGGAACTGTCGATGTGTATGTGGTTGCGCGCCAGTCAGCCACGCCCGAGGGCGAAGCCGTGAGCGACACCTTGCCGGACTCGATTGGCGCGGTGTGGGTGGGAACGAGCTACGTCGTGGAGATATGGATGCAAGACACCTGGGATGGAAGTATGCCCGGCGGCCCCAGCCCCGGGCTGACCGGTGGCGAGTTCGACCTGCATTTTACCGCCAGTCGGTCGGACGCAACCGCGTTGCACTACGAGGGGCCCTTCTATTCGGGCGGCGCGCTGGACGGCGGAACCATCGACAATGTCAACGGAGTGGTTGACGATTTCTGCGCCGGAACACTCTCGTCGGGAATCGGCGTGACGCCCGACTACGCGCGGCTTGGCTACGTCACGTTCGATACTTCCAGTAGCGGCACACAGGACTTCGTGCTCGACGAAGCAGAAGTGGCACGATATGGCTTGGGCCTCGTGGATCCGAGCGAGATCGTGCTCAGTGGCGCCTCGGTTAACCAGGGTCTCCCGAGCGCCCGGACGTTCACCATCCGCCATAGCAACATGGTAGTCGGCGGCATGATCAACGGGGCCAATCTGGAACCCGAGCCGGTGCCGGCGGGTTTCGCCGCCGGCTTGAGCGGCACGGTCGACGTGATGGTCGACAATTGGGGCGCGCCGACCATCATCCAACTCCAGAATGGCAGCGTGGACGTGGCGACCAATTACGGGGACGGGCCGTTCCGACCCGGCATCGACGGCGATGATTCGGCCGATTACGGCGACTTCGCCTTCCAGGCGGACGTCTCGCCGACTGAAATCATCGAATTGGCCATCCGCGACTTGGTCCTCGGATTCGACAGCGGAATACTCCCGGTCGTGGGCCATGAACGGTTCTCGGCCGAGCAGATTCAGATGGAGGTCGCCAGCGGTGCGCTGGATATTCGCTCACCGGCGATGGGAGGCCACCGGTACGACATGACCGGGTTGTCAGCCACCGCCGACCAGGAGGAAATGGGAGTGCTGCTGGAGATAGACCCATCCGGTATCTATGAACTCGCGTTCATCTATGAGCGTACGATTGACATCAGCGGTCTGAGTCCTCACATCGACGCGGGCAGCTATCTCACGCTTCAAGGAACCCTTGCCGCCGAAGGAATACCGGAACCCTCCACATTCACCATGTTGTGCCTGGGTGCCATCGGTGTTCTCGCCTATGCGCGGCCAGGGCGCCGCCCTTGAGCAGGCGAAGCAGGTCTGTCCACCTTGGAGCAGACTCCGCGGCGTCCTGGGATCGGCTCTCAGCGGAGCACGTGCAGGCCCTGCGCGCGCCGACGCCGGTTGATCTCGGCCAGTGCGTGGGGTTCCTTCTTCAGCAGCTTGACCAACTGCGACGGCGTGCAACCGAGCACCTTGGCCGCCTTGCTCAGATCGTCGTCCGAGAGCGAAATCACGTCGAGCGCTTCGGCCAGCAGGGCGGGAAAATCCTCGTGATCGGCACGCACCGAGATCTGCCCCGACGCGCCGCGCCGCGAAGACCACAGCGGGCTGGGATACGCCCCTACGGGCCCCGAGCCGCGAATGCCCAGTGCCAGGTTCACCCGCAGCCGAAACAACGCCGCGCTGCGATTGGCCGCCTGGCTGCGACGTTCGTTGGCCTCGGCCGAAATGCCCGAGGGAACGTGAAGTAATTGGACGGCCGTTTCCACCTTGTTGCGGTGTTGCCCGCCGGGTCCGGAGCGGCGAAGCCGGCGCGTCTCGCACTGGGTAAGCAGCGCGTCGGTGGAAAGCGAGGCGGGATGGACTAGGGACCGCTGCATGGCTAAGTTGACAATATCCAGTATGACTTGTTATGGTGGTGGTTCCAACCCGATTCCCCGCCGCACCCCTGGAAAGCCGATGTGGCGAGGCCAGTTTCTCCGGGAAAGCGCCCCGCGCAATTCTACCTTGTTTTTCCAAGCATCCAACGAAGGAAAATGCTCTGATGGAATCAGCCCCCAAGACACTTCTGGCCCAGGATCGTGTGGTTTCGATCGACGCGTTGCGCGGTTTTGACATGTTTTGGCTCATCGGGGGCAAGAGCGTCCTGTGGGATTTCGTCGCGCTGCTTTGCGGCGCCATGCCTCCGTGGCTGGTTCGTCAACTCCAACATCCTCCCTGGGAAGGATTCACGGCGTGGGATCTGGTGATGCCGCTGTTTCTTTTCGTCGTCGGGGTGGTCATGCCGATCGCGCTGGGCAAACGGATCGAAAAAGGCCAGTCCAAGACCCAAATCTATTGGAAAGTCGCCAGACGCTTCGTCATCTTGTTCGTCTTGGGCATGGTCGCACAAGGTCATTTGCTCGATTACAACCTGGCCAAACTGCATTTGTTCAGCAACACGCTTCAGGCCATCGCTTGCGGCTACGTGATCGCCGCCGTGTTGCTCCTGAACGTGCGATTGCGAGGCCAGGCCGTGCTCACCGCCGGTCTGTTGCTGCTCTATTGGGCATTGATGATGTTCGTGCCGTTCGACGGCCATGCGGCCGGCACCCTCGAGCCGAAGGCCAACCTGGCTTTGTATATCGATCGGCTCGTCTTGGGTCGCTTCGACGACGGCACGACCTACACGTGGATTCTCAGTAGCTTGGCCTTTGGCGCCTCGGTCATGCTCGGGGTTTTCGCGGGCCACGTGCTCGCATCGAACAACGCGCCACGTTTCAAGCTCGCCGCGCTGGCGCTTTTGGGCGTCGGATGCCTGGGGACCGGTTGGGCGTGGAGCTGTCACTTCCCGATTATCAAGCACGTCTGGAGTAGCTCGATGGTGCTCTGGGCCGGAGGATGGTGCTATCTGTTGATGGCACTTTTCTACTTGGTCATCGACGTCTGGGGCTGCCGGCGCTGGGCCTTTCCGCTGGTGGTGATCGGGGCCAATGCGATTGCCGCCTACATGGCGGAGAGCCTGTTCGATTTCCGCCGGATCGGCAACATCTTCGTCGGCAATCTGGCGCCCTATCTCAGCCCCGCGGGAGGCACGTTGCTCCGCTCGGCGGCTGCCTTGCTCGTATTTTGGCTGATTCTTCTCTACCTCTATCGCAAGCGCACGTTCATTCGCATCTGACCCAGGCGAATGACTTGAAAATTCGTAACATTTCAGCCGAATGGGAAAAAACTCTGGTTAGCCGTCGAGCCTGCTCGACGTTTGCGTAGCGTGTCCTTGCAACGCCGCGCAGGCGCGGCGGCTAACATTTTACTGCCAATTACGCCATTTGGCTGAAATGTTACGAAAATTCAGTAGTGCCAAGTTTTTTGTGCGGCTACTTCAGATCCGCGCCCAACATCTCCACGGCCAGCTTGCGTTTAGGATCGCCGGCCAGGTAAAGGGTTTGCGTCGGGAAGGCGAACTCGATGCCCGCCCGGTCAAACTCCTCGAAAATCCGGAGATTCAGCCGCTCGGCGTGCTCCATGTAATCCCAATAGGCGGGCGGAGCGTACCAATAGATAACAAACAGGTTCAGGCTTTCGGGATTGTAGTCGTTGAAGAAGACCCGCGGCGGATAGTCGTTGCCGTCG
>CAZWWC010000062.1:0-16017 GCA_964637625.1 uncultured Planctomycetaceae bacterium | reverse complement strand
CTTTGCCTTTGGTCATGGCATCCAAGATAGCCGATCTGCCCGCCGGTGACAAATCGGGAATCGGGGTGGCATGGCCTCGCTTGCGTGGCCATGTCGGGATGTCAGGGAAGCATGCTCACGCAAGCGAGAGCATGCCACCCCACGCCACGGTTGCCCTGGGCGAGCGGATTTGTTAAACTGGAGCGTTTGGGAACACACCAATGGGCCCGGCTGGGCAACCGATGATCGATCGATCCGAGCAGTCCGCAGTTGCCACCGTCGACCGGATTCAGATTCGGGGTGCCCGGACGCACAATCTCCAGAACCTCGACGTGGACATCCCGCGCGGTCGGCTGGTGGTCATCACCGGACCCAGCGGGTCGGGCAAGAGCTCGCTGGCCTACGACACCCTCTACGCTGAAGGCCAACGACAATACATCGAGAGCCTCTCCGTCCATGCCCGACAGTTCCTCCACCAGATGGAGCGTCCCGACGTCGACACGATCGACGGCCTGCAGCCGACGATTTCGATCGACCAGCGCTCGGCGGTCCAGAACCCGCGCAGCACGGTGGCCACGGTCACCGAGCTGTACGACTATCTCCGCCTGTTGATGGCCCGGCTGGGAGAACCCACGTGTTATCAGTGCGGCGAGCCGATCCGCCAGCAGACGCCCGAGCAGATTCTCGAAAACCTGATGGGGCTGGCCGCAGGCACCCGCGCGATGATTCTCTCGCCCATGGTCCGCGGCCGAAAAGGACAACACAAGGACGTGTTCGAGGCGATTTGCAAAGCGGGCCTGCTGCGGGCGCGGGTCGACGGCCAAGTGGTCGACGTGCACGATCCTCCGCAGTTGGCCCGGCAGCGTGCCCACACCATCGACGCCGTGATCGACCGTATCATCATTCGTCGAGGCATCGAAAGCCGCCTGGCCGACTCGATCCGCCTGGCGATCCGCCACGGCGAGGGATTGGTCCTGGCCGTTTATGAAGAGAAGCCCTCGAGCAAACGTGCCGGCGGCGACGGTCGGCGACGCGGTGATAAATCGGCCGCCAGCGCGGCCACCTGGCACGAACTCCTCTTCAGCACGCAGTATGCCTGCCCCCAGTGCAAGATCAGCTACGAGGAGCTCGAGCCTCGCACGTTCAGCTTCAATAGTCCCTACGGTGCGTGTCCGGTGTGTGAAGGGCTCGGGACGCGGGTCCAGTTCGATCCGGAACTGGTCGTGCCCGAGTGGAAGTTGTCGCTGGCCACCGGTGCGGTGGCGCCCTGGCGCGGTGCCACGGCCGCGGCGGAGCGGAAACACAAGAAGGCCCTGGACCGATTCCTGGCCGCCGCCGGGTTTCGCTGGAACACACCGCTGGAGAAGCTCAGTCCCGAGGTGCGCCGGCGGTTGCTCCAGGGCGACGGCAAGAGGTTTCTCGGCATCCTGATATTGCTCGAAAAGGAATTCGTCACGACGACCAGCGAGGCGAACCAACAGCGGCTCTCGACGTTCCGCAGCAGTGTGGTCTGTCCCGAGTGTGCCGGCGCGCGGTTGCGGCCCGAGGCATGCAGCGTTCGCGTGGGTGGGGAAGCCATCCACGAAATCACGGCGATGACCGTCGTCGAGGCCAGAGCGCTGTTCGACCGGCTCGCTTTCGATGAAGACGAGGCGCCGGTTGCCGAGCCGCTCTTGCGGGAGATCGCCTCGCGTGTGGCCTTTCTCGACAAGGTCGGCTTGGGGTATCTCACGCTCGACCGCCCGGCCGATACGCTCAGCGGCGGCGAACTGCAGAGGGTCCGTCTGGCCACGGGGTTGGGCTCGGGCCTGGTCGGGGTCTGCTACGTGTTGGACGAGCCGTCGATCGGACTCCATCCACGCGACAACCAGCGGCTGGTCGACGCGCTGGGCGATCTGCGCGAGCAGGGCAACACCGTGGTGGTGGTCGAACACGACGAGCGCATCATCCGCCAGGCCGATTGGCTCATCGACCTGGGGCCCGGCGCGGGCCGCCACGGCGGGCGGATCGTCGCCCGGGGCACTCCCGGCTTCGTCCAGGCGCAGCCCGACTCGCCCACCGGACGTTACCTGAGCGGGACGACACGCATCGAGGTCCCTCCGCATCGTCGTCGTACGGCCAAGCGTCGATCGATCACCCTGCACGGGGTGAGAACCAACAATCTGAAGAACGTCACCGTTCGGTTTCCGTTGGGCGCGCTGGTCTGCGTGACCGGGGTGAGCGGATCGGGCAAGAGCTCGTTGTTGGACGAGACGCTCAGCCGTGCTTTGGCTCACCACCTCGGCGGCGTCGCGCCGAAGCCGGGGCCCTTCAAAAGCCTCCGTGGCGCAGGCCAGGTTGACAAGGTCGTCCAGATCGATCAGTCGCCCATCGGGCGCACGCCACGGAGTAACCCGGCCACCTATACCGGCACCTTCGACGAGATCCGCAAAGTGTTCGCCAATACGCGCAGCGCCAGACAGCGCGGCTACAAGGTGGGCCGGTTCAGCTTCAACGTCAAGGGCGGACGATGCAGCCAGTGTCAGGGCCAAGGGCAGACCAAAATCGAAATGAACTTCCTGCCCGACCTGTACGTCACCTGCCCCGTGTGCGGCGGCCGGCGGTTCAACCAGCAGACCCTCGAGGTCCGCTATCGCGACGAGTCGATCGCCGAGGTGCTCAACATGCGCGTGGACGATGCGGCGACGTTCTTTGAAAATTTCCCGGTGATCCGTCGCATGCTCGAAAGTCTCCACGAGGTTGGCCTGGGCTATCTGACCTTGGGCCAGCCTTCGATCACCCTGTCCGGTGGCGAGGCCCAACGCGTCAAGCTGGCCACCGAGCTGGGCCGCGTCGGGACGGGCAAGACGGTCTACATCCTCGACGAGCCGACCACCGGGTTGCACTTCGACGACGTCAAGAAGCTCCTGGCCGTGCTGTCGCGCCTGGTCGACCTGGGCAACACGGTCATCGTCATCGAACACAATCTCGACGTGATCAAGACGGCCGACTGGATCATCGACCTGGGACCCGAGGGCGGCGAGGCAGGTGGATACGTCGTCGCCACCGGCACGCCCGAACAGGTCGCCGCCTTGGACGACAACCACACGGGCCGCTATCTCCGGGTGGTGCTGGGGCGTTAGTAGAACAGCGTCAGGTCACAAGCGTTGCGCATTAGCCGCCGCGCCCGCGCGGCGCCGGTTGCCCCGCGTCCTCGTTTGCCGCCCGGCAGCAACAATGGCGGCAGCGCGCGACCTGAACGATGGGCTCGAACAAGCAGACGGTTTGGGAGACCAACCTCGGCAGCTTCGTCGAGGACGAAGCGACCGTTCTGGTTCACCAGGGCAAGGACCGGACCGAGCAGTGGATGATGGTCCGGCTCCAGAGTGCGGTGAAGACTCAGGCGGGCCAACAGGGAAAGGCCGGCCAGAGCCAAGTCGTTCCGAGCCCGACCGACTGATCGAAACGACATGTCGGCGGTTTTCTTTGCTCAGGGCGGCCGGCCCGATGCCCCGGTTCGGCCGCCCGGACGTTTTCTGCTCGATGCGCGACGCCGGGCGAACCTGCTGGGAGCCGGGCACGTCCTTGTCGATGGGGTTGCTCCGCGCCGGTGCCGCTCGCCGGACGCCTTGCATCCGGCCGAGAGACGTTCTATCCTTAAGGGTTCGGGCCGTATGTGAACCATCCCCCCAGGTAGCGTATTTGTAGGGGGACAGTCCCATTTTTGCTCCGCTATCGCTCCGCAAAAATCGGGATAGTCCCCAGGTGCAAGCAAGGAGACCCTCGTGAGCCGGGCTGAGCCTGTCGAGAGAACGTCGCAGATGACCTCGGGCGCCGACATTGTGGTGCAGTCCCTGGTCAACCACGGGGTCGACACGATCTTCGCCTATCCCGGGGGTGCCAGCATCCCCTTGCACCAGGCCCTGACCCGATACCGCGACAAGATCCGCGTCATCCTGCCGCGTCACGAGCAGGGGTGCGGCTTTGGCGCGCAGGGCTACGCCCGGTCGACCGGCAAGATCGGCGTTTGCATGGCCACCAGTGGTCCGGGCGCGACGAATCTCGTTACCACGATCACCGACGCGAAGCTCGACGGCATTCCCATCCTGGCGATCACCGGCCAGGTGGGCACGGCGGTGATCGGCAAGGACGCGTTTCAGGAAACACCCATCGTCGAGGTCTGCCGTAGCGTGACCAAGCATCACTACCTGGTCACCGACGTCAATGACCTGGCCCGCGTGCTCCGCGAGGCGTTCCACGTGGCCACCACGGGCCGCAAGGGACCGGTGCTGATCGACCTGCCGAAGGACGTGCAACTGAGCCAAACCGTGCCCGACTACGACGTGGCGATGGATCTGCCCGGCTATCGTGTCGACCATCTACGGGCCTGGCCCGAGCAGATTGCCCAGGTCGCGGCCGCCATCGGCCGGGCCAAGCAACCGGTGATCTATGCCGGGGGCGGCGTGATCGCCAGCGAGGCCGGCGACGAATTGACCCAGTTGGCCCACAAGCTTCGTATTCCGGTGACCACGACCATGACCGGGTTGGGGGCGTTCCCCGGCGACGATGAACTCTCACTCGACATGCTCGGCATGCACGGGAGCGTCTATGCGAACTACGCCGTGAGTGAAGCCGACTTGTTGCTGGCCTTGGGCGTTCGATTCGACGATCGCGTGACCGGCAAGGTCGAAGAGTTCGCCCGGCGCGGCAAGATCGTCCACATCGACATCGATGCCTCCGAGATCAACAAGATCAAGGCCGCGCACATTCCCGTCATCAGCGACATCAAGTATGCGCTCTCGCAGTTGCTGCGGGTGGCCAAGCCGGCCGAGGACCTCGGCCAGTGGCACAGGAAAATCGCCGCCTGGAAGAAGGAAGACCCGCTGGGCTACGATCACGATTCGCCGAATATCCTCGCACAGCACGCCATTCACACGCTTTGGGAAATCACCAAGGACCGGGATCCCATCATCTCGACGGGCGTCGGCCAGCACCAGATGTGGACGGCCCAGTTCTACAAGTTCCGCCGACCGCGCCGATGGCTTTCGAGTTGCGGCCTTGCCACCATGGGATTCGGCTTGCCTTCGGCCATCGGCGCCAAGGCGGCCCATCCCGATCGGCTGGTCGTCGACATCGACGGCGACGGCAGCCTGTTGATGAACCTCCAGGAAATGGCCACCAGCTACTGCGAGAAACTGCCCGTGAAGGTCATGCTGCTGAACAACATGCACCTGGGCATGGTCGTGCAGTGGGAGGACCGGTTCAACGCGGGCAACCGGGCCCACACGTATCTGGGTCCCATCGACGATCCCGAGGCGGTGGGCGAGGGCGACGGCATCGGCCCCGAACATCGCTACCCCGACTTCGTGGCTATCGCCAAGGGGTTCCACTGGCAAGGGCGTCGCGTCTGGGACAAGAACGAGTTGGAAGAGGCGGTCCGCGAAATGGTCGACTCGCCCGGCTCCTTCCTCTTGGACGTGCAAGTGCCCTATCAGGAACACGTGCTGCCGATGATTCCCGCCGGGATGACCGTCAGGGACCTGATACGAGAGTAATCAGGGATCTCATGCGAGAGTAAAAAGGAGAACTTCGGTGTCCACCCTGAAGCGAATTCTCGTCACCGGGGGTGCCGGTTTCCTCGGATCGCATCTGTGCGAGTGTCTCGTCCGGCAGGGCCACGACGTTATCTGCCTTGATAACTTCTTCACCAGCCAGAAAGCAAACATCGCCCATCTGCTCGAGTTGCCCAACTTCGAGCTCGTGCGCCACGACATCACGCTGCCGATCTTCCTCGAAGTCGACGAGATCTACAATCTGGCCTGTCCCGCCGCGCCGGGCCACTATCAGTACAACCCCATCAAGACCCTGAAAACGTCGATCGTCGGCTCGATCAACGTCCTGGGCATGGCCAAGCGGTGCCGGGCCAAGGTGCTCCAGGCCTCGACCAGCGAGATCTATGGCGACCCCGAAGTCCATCCCCAGCCGGAAAGCTATCGAGGCGCCGTCAACACCCTCGGCCCTCGCGCGTGCTACGACGAAGGCAAACGGGCCGCCGAAACCCTCTACATGGACTACCACCGCATGAACGGGGTCAACATCCGAATCGTGCGGATCTTCAATACCTATGGGCCGCGAATGCATCCGTTTGACGGCCGGGTCGTCTCGAACTTCATCCGCCAGGCGCTGGCCGACGAAGACATCACCATCTTCGGCGACGGGAAGCAAAGCCGGTCGTTTTGCTATCGTGACGACATGGTCGAGGGAATCATTCGGATGATGAACGGGCCGGATGACTTTATCGGGCCGGTGAACCTCGGCAACCCGAACGAATTCTCGATCCTCGAATTGGCCCAACAGGTGATCGAGCTCGTCGGCTCGAAATCGAAGCTGGTCTACAAGCCGCTGCCCGAGGACGACCCCCGGCAGCGCCAGCCCGACATCACGCTGGCGAAGAACCACTTGCGTTGGCAGCCGACGGTGCCGCTTCGGGAAGGGCTCCAGAAGACGATCGAGTGGTTCCGCACGATCAACCTGAACCACTACCGGCCACCCACGCCGAACTACTTGTAGGCGTGTCCCGAAGCCGTCGGCCGTCAAGTCACCGCGACACTACGTCTCTGACAGCCGATGAACGTGCAGGCTGGCGACCGGGGTGCTTTTCCACGCCCGTCCGGCGTGGTATGCTCAAAGGCTGACCATGATCGTGCGACGGGGCGGCTCGTCTGAAGTGTCTCAACCGACCGGCTCCCAAGCCTGGAGGACGAAGATGTCAACATGCAGTACGTGGCGATATGGCCTGGTCGGTGTCGTGTGGCTCGCGGCGACCCTTGCCGCGCTTACCGCCGGTGCCCAATCGGTGAAGCCTCGCTATGGTTTCACGAAGGGTCAGGTGTACGGCTACGACCTCAAGATCACCTGGACCTACCCGGACCACACGGAGACGAAGAAGGGTTTTTCGCTTTACAAAGTGATTTCCGCCAGGAAGGACCGGCTGGGGCTGTCGTGCGTGGGGCATCTTGCCAAGGAACGTCCACCCCGGGCCGCGGCGAAGTCGGCTCAACCGGACCGCATCCACCCGACGCGCGCCACCTTGATGATCGACCGCCGGGGCGAACTGCTCAATCCGGACGAATCATTGACGTCGCTTGCCGAGGTGATGGAATTCCAGGAGACGATCGCGCTGCCGAGGCTGCCTGAAGGCGACGAGAAGCATTGGTACACGCTAGAAGACATCTCGATCGGCAGGAATTGGGCGAGCATGCCGAGTAGTGTTGTCCACGGGAGAATTCCTGCCCAGCAACGGGTCGACTACCGGTTTGAACGTGCCGAGGGCCATCTCGCGTGGATCAGCAGAACGCATCGTGTCAAGACGACGCTGGGGCTGGGTTTCCAATTCGACATGACGGGCAAGGGGCGGCTGGCCTTCGACGCGCGTCGCGGTCTGGTGACGTCGTTTTCGAGCACGTACACCATATCGACCGACGACGGCGCGAAAAAGGAAACCACTAGCGCCAAAGTCGACTGCCGGTTGCTCGATCCGACCAAGGTCGCCGCGCTGGTCGAGATGCTTCGCCCCAAAAGGCCCAATCCGGCCGCGCGCAAACTCGCCTTGCGGGGACTTCGTTCGAGGAATCTCGAACAGATCGGCGCGGGGATCGCATTGGCGGGCTCGTTCGCCCGGGACGACCGGCCCGATGATTTCGCCAAACCGCTCGCGAAACTGCTGAAGCATCCGGTCGTCCAGGTCAGGTTGGGCGCGGCGATGGCGCTTGGCATTTGGGCCACGCCGGCGGCGGAGACCGAACTGATCGATGCCTTGCAGAAGGCGGGGCCTTTCGCCAAACCCATCTTCCTCAAAGCGCTGGCTGCCGTGGGCACGGAGAACGCCGCCCGCGCCATTGCCCTGGAGGCGCAAGAATATCCTCTCGAGGTTTGTGGAGCATTGATGGCCATGGGACCGGCCGCCGAAAAGCCCGCGGTTGAACTGCTCCGCAGCAGCAGCCACCAGGCACAGGAAGGAGCCTGCAGGATACTGGCCCGGATCGGCGGAGCATCCAGCGCGGTGGCCCTCCAGCGCCTGCCGCAGTCCGCGGGGTCTACCGCACGCATTGAGGCGCACAAGGCGCTCGTGGCGATCAGGAAACGGGTCTCCGACGAAGAAATCGCCGAGGCGGCTCGACGGCAAGAGGCCGGGCGCGAGAGCATGCATAGCTGGACCGACACAACCGGCAAGTTCAAGATCAAAGCCAGGCTCTTGGGAATCCAAGGTGCCAGCGTCGTGCTCAAGAAGGAAGACGGCAAGCGAATCACCGTTCCGCTCGAGAAGCTCAGCAAGGCCGATCAGCTGTTTGTCCGATCCAGGATGCCGTCTCAATAACTCGTCCGGCGCGCATGAACACGTGTCCTACCACTGGCCGATCAACGTCCGCGCCAACGCTTTGATCGACGGAACTGGTGAGTCGAGGTTGGCGGCTGTGGCTTGAACGTCGGCTCCTTCGCCTTCTTCTCGACCTTCTTGTTGGCAAAGAGTTCTCGCTGGGCGAAGATGGCGATGAAGTGCCGGGTGCCGGCGATCATTTCGCAGCGCAGCAGAATCCAGCCCGCCTCTTCGGCCTGCCCGGCCAGCCGGCCGGGCGAGAACGCGTGATCCTTCCCGCGGCCCGTGGCCAGTTCGTGATAATACTCGATGATCACCACGCGACCGGTCGGCTTGATCACCGATCGCAAATGCCGCAGATAGTCGACCAGGCCGTCCTTGGGCAGGTGATGATACGTCTTCGAGATAAACGCCAAATCGCAGCTGTTCTCCGGCAATCCGGTGCCGTCGGTCGGGCACAGATAAGGTTTGAGCTGGGGGACTTCGGCGTACTTTTTCTTTATTGCGTCGACTTTTTTCTGGACGACTTCGGCGGCGTGAACCGCGCCGGACGGGCCGACCTGCTGGGCCATCTTGGCCGCCCACCAGCCGTCGCCGGCGCCGATGTCGACCACCACCTCGCCCGGCTTCAAGTCGAGCTCGCGGAGAATGTAGTCACTTTTCTCACGATAAGCGCGATGAAAGGCGCGTTTCTTGCCGGCGGAGTCCTGTTGTTTGGTCTGGTCGATTCGCGTCGACTGGCCCGAGTCGGCACGGACCCCAGCCGTCGGGAAGAGTAAGAGCGCAACGACGATCAATGGCAGAAACGTTCGGGGTAATAGGTTCATGGGACGGCCGCCTGTGTTAGATGTGGAAGGCAATGCTTGGTCGAAGACTATCCAGTGTCGGCTTGCTTGGCACTTCCAGTTTGTGCACGGTGCTTCCTGACTACTCATCATCTCACGGCCCGAAGGGCATGTCAAGTTATTGAGGGTCAGTAGTTCCAAGTTCTATTGAGACCTGGCATTGTCATTCTGAGCGTAGCGAAGAATCTCCTTGGCCATCGAGATCCTTCGCTGCGCTCAGGATGACCTGCTGCGGTGTCAACCAGCCAAACTTGGAACTACTGAGGGTCGCATAATTGGTAACCCCAGGGCGACCAACGGGAGCCCGGCGTTCGCGGCGAAATCCGTGGATTTGTGGGTTCACTTCCGTATCGATCGCTTGAACCGCTACAGATTCATGTGAGACCGCTTAGAACAAGCGTCGGGTGTTGTTACTCGAAGGGCGCGGCGGTTGTGTCACCGCAGCCGGCGCGTGGCGGGTACATGTTCTACGAAAGTCGGATGCGCTACGGCATGGCAAAGCATCGCCGAGGAGTTCACAGGCCGGGGTTTCACTTCGTTCAACCGCGATCGGGCCATCGCCTCGGCGACTGATCGGACTGGTTGACAGCCTATTGGCTGGTGCTATACTGGATAAAAAGTAGACCGTTCGCCTGGATAGTGCTCCCTCCGACTCCTTTCTCGGCCGAAGAGAAGCCAGGGCCCCGTCGACTTGCTGTAGGCCCGTAGGGCCAAATGCGTCTCGCGATGGCCAGTGTCAGGACAGAAGACACCGCACCAATCCCCGGGGGTAGACCAAAGGACCCTCAAGCGACAAGCACCTACCTTCTCACGTCGATGCCAGTGGAATGCGCTTCAGGTTGCCCGGATTGCAGCATTCCGCTCTCATTCGAACCCCGATAATCGGTAATCCGCGACGATGACAGAATCAGTAGAAACGAAGAAGTGTTCCGTGACGAAAACGGCAAGGAAGAGGACGCTGGATCGATTGGCTTTCTGCTTCTTCCTACTATCCATTGCGATGTTGGTCTTTGGCTACGGTTTGGTGGTCGGCAGATATCAGATCTTTCCATACAAGAAGTTGGAGTCCATTGCCAAGGAGTGCCGGGAAGTCTGTCGCCAGCTTCACTGGTTCTCTCGTGTGGGTTGCATGGCTTACAAACGTGCGCCATATCCGGACCGACCGGCGCTGCGCAACACGGGCCAGGCATGCGAGGGATTGAACCTCGTGACGGAGCTCGCAGACGAGCGAATGTGGTTGGGCAAGATTATGGATTTGGACGGTAAGACGCTGCATGAATGGAACCTTGACTGGTTCACGATATGGCCCGATGCCAAACATTTGCCCGACAAGTACATTCCTAAGGTGCGGCCGGGTACGACCATCCATGGGACCGCCGTCATGGAAAACGGCGACCTGGTGTTCAACTATGAGAACCTGGGTCTCGTTCGCCTCGACCGCGAGGGGAAAGTCGTGTGGCGGCTGCCCCGTCAAACGCACCATAGCGTCTACCAACATGATGACGGCACGCTCTGGGTCTGCTGTCAGAGAGAACACACGGAACCCGACCGTCGGCTTCCCGACCTCGTGCCGCCGTTCAAGGAAGATACGATTCTGGTAGTGACGCCGGAAGGCAAGATCGTCCAGGAGTGGTCCATTGCGGACCTCCTGCACAAGAACAATCTGACCGGACTGCTTTACCTGGTTGGCGCTGACAACAAACTCACAGAACAGCCCGAGGACATGCTGCATCTGAACGACGTCGAACCGTTCCCGGAAACGCTTGAGGAAGGATTCTTCAAGAAAGGGGACATCTTGGTCTCGCTGCGCAACATCAGCACCGTTCTTGTCTTCAACCGCGAGACCGAGAAAATCAAGTTCATTTGCACGGGCATGTTCACTTGGCAGCACGACCCGGACTTCATCGACGGGAACAGGTTCTCTGTCTTTGACAACTGGAGCATTTCCCCCGACAGGGAGGGCCGTCGTAGCCGCATCGTGATTGTCACGGCACCGGAGAAGACGATGGAAGTGTTCTACGAAGGCAGCCCGGAAGGTCCGTTCCATACGCAAATCCTGGGCAAACACCAGTGGCTCTCCAACGGCAATCTGTTGATCACCGAAGCCATGTGGGGCAGGGCGTTCGAGGTCAATCGGCGCGGCGAGATCGTCTGGGAGTACATCAACTACGTCGACGACGGAGTTGTCGGGTTGGTCATGGAAGTGCAGCGATTGCCGCCTAAATACACAGGACTCTTCGGTGGCTCGGAATCAAGTGAACCGGAATCGCGCCGACCGGACGCGCGACAAGAAAAACCGGCCACAACGAACGCAAGTGGAGATTGAAGAGATGACAAGTCATCAGTGGATCATGTCCGCCTTCCTTATCTTATCGTTGACCTGCCTTTTTCCACAACCTGCCATGGCGTACATCGGACCGGGGGCCGGACTCTGCGCGATCGGCGCTTTTCTTGCTGTCATCGCGGGGATAATCGTCGCTCTATTCGGCTTCCTGTGGTATCCGATCAGGCGGCTCAGGCGAAAATGGAAAAGGCCGGGCAATGACGAGAAGGGGAAGGCAACGGAATGATCCCCTGGATTGGCGCCGTCTTTCTCGTCGTTGGCTTCGTTATCGTCATTTGGCTGCTCGGGCTGGTTGAACGGAGCAGGCAGGTTATGGCCACGGCACGTCGGTCCCTCGGCGTAATCCGCGACTCGAGCCTGAGCGACGACGCAAAGGAGGTGGCCCTCCGGAAGGATGCCATACAGTTGTTCGGGTTGTTCTTCATACTCGCCACCGGTGGGGCCGCGGCGGTCTTCTTACCGATGGGGCTTGTGTGGCTGGGTGATCTGGTCGGGTGGATCTCGCTCGATTCAGTCTTTCAGGTGGCCCTTTCGCCCGTGTTCCTCATCGTCAGCGGCATCTTTGCCGTTGCGGCCTTGTTCTGGGGGTCTCGCCGCACTCCGGAGGCGAGCGACTACTCGGCGCTGGACCGGCTCGTGCATCGTGTGGCGTTCGGGACCTACGCCGCGCAGGTCTCGCTCGCCGATCTGGAAGATCAGGTGTTCGCCAAACGGCTCGCCCGGTGTAGCAGCGACCGGCCCGTCTTCATCACCGCGCTTCCCCGCGCCGGTACAACATTACTGCTTGAATGCTGCGCCAAGATGCCAGAATTCGCTTCCCACTGCTATCGCGACATGCCGTTCGTTCTGATTCCCTGCCTGTGGAGTTGGTTTTCGTCCGCGTTCCGCAAGAGCGGGGAGTTGCGTGAGCGTACCCACGGTGACGGGATGCTCATCAATTTCGACAGCCCCGAAGCGCTCGAAGAGGTGCTGTGGAAGTCGTTTTGGCGGCGACACTACCTGCGGGATCGTATCGTTCCTTGGCAGAATGACGATAACGACGAGTTCAACAACTTCTTCCGCAGTCACATGCGGAAGATTATCCTCCTGCGCCGCCCGGACACGTCCACCGCACGTTACGTGTCGAAGAACAATCTCAATATCGCGCGGGCGACCATGCTGCGCCGGATCTTCCCCAATTCGATCATCGTCGTGCCGTTTCGGCACCCGGTGCAACACGCGGCCTCTCTGTTGCAACAACATCGCAACTTCCTCCGTATCCACCAGGAGGATCATTTCGCTTGCGAGTACATGCGAGCGATCGGCCACTACGACTTTGGCAAGAATCTCTGCCCGGTCGATTTCGACGGCTGGTTCGACCGGCGGGAGTCGCAGGATCTCGAGAGCCTGGCGTTCTGGCTGGAGTACTGGGTGGTCAGCTACAGGCACCTGTTGAGCGAGAACGCCGAGCTGCTGAACTTCTTCTGCTATGAAGAATTGTGCGATAGTCCCGAGCGGGGATTGAAAGTGCTGGCGGAGACTATCGACAGTCGCGACCCGGGCCCGCTGTTGGCGGCCGCGGCCGACATACGGGGCCCGAGACCGCGGGAAGTGGACACGGAAACGGTTCCGGAACCTCTGCTGCAGGAAGCAGACGATGTTTATGCCAGGCTCAAAGACGTCGCACGGTACTGACCGAGAATCCACCGAGGATTCTCCACGGAGATCGGGTAAGCGTATGGTGGGCACCGCCCACCGGAGTCTTCTACTTCGGCGCGGCCATGGCGAAACTTCAAAACCCGCCAAACGTGCCCACCGGCGCCAGCGTCACCAGCGGCGCGATCGCCTTGCAATCCGAAGGCACGCCCATCCAGTTCAAGAACATCACGCTCACACCGCTCGGGCCGGCACAGCCGGCCCGGAAGAAGGCGAGATAAGCAGTAGCAAGCCGCACGATGCCGGCTAGCCGTTGTGGTATGCTGCCCAAAACACTAGAGGACATTTCAAATGTTGGGTGCCCGGGAATGAGCGCACCGAAGGCCCGGTTTTTCAGGTTCTGGGCCACCACTGCGCTATGGCCCAGGCACCCTCAGGATGGTTTTGCAATGCCCTCTACTGCACTTCTTTTTCCGCCCGGTATCGCGCAAACGCCTGCTGACTGCGGCTGTTGTAGCTGGTGTCGAACACGAGATGCATCGCCGCGCGGCGCGGCGCCACCGGGCGCGGCCGGTTGCCTTGCTTCACGAATGGTCGCCCCCACAAATCGGTTGCGACTAATTGTTCATGGTTTGGCTGACCTTTCAAACGCCGTACTCTCAGCCAAGACACCGGCTGGGGGATTTGACAAACCCAAAACGATTCGATAAGACCACGGTTACGTTGCCTGCTTCTCGGATATTCTCTTATTGGGGAGGGACCACATGAAGTACCACATTTGTACCGTTCTGATTGCGGCCGTCGCGGTGGCCGCGAGTTACCGTTTGGCTCGGGCCGAACCGCTCCCGGCCGGCGAGGTGCTCGAACTCGACGCGTCTGGCGGTTTTTACGACGACTCGGGCATCATCATCTGGAACCGGACGACAGATGTCAACGGGGACGTTACCATCCAGCTTGACGCAAACGAGCCGGGAGAGGTCGAAGAGGGGTTTGAGCTGCTCGACGGCACTCTTCGGGTCACGGTCAGTGGTTTGCAGCCCGGTGAGTACCAGGTACTCATCATGCGCGAGTACGCACCGGATCGAGTGCGGGCCATTCCGAGGAAAAAAGCCATCCGGGTAATGCGGCACAGAGAAAAAAGAAGAAGAGAAAAGGCTATCATGATTTGGACCCCGGCAAAACGGACAGGTGATCGTGCCAACAGTGCGCCCCGGGTGGCAGCCGCACCCAAGAGACAGGCGCGGCAAAAGGACAGCAGTATACTGGGAGCACAAGGATACGACCCCGGCGGCTGCTACGCCTGGACCGTGGTCGATCAGGCCAGTGACTTCGCCGTCGGCGTGCAAATCCCCGAACCGAGCACGATGGCCCTGCTTTTCGGTGCCGGCGGCTCCCTGCTCGGGATGCACCTGTTGAGGCGTCGCCCGTAGCGTAGGCTCCCGTTGATGACCGCTGGTCGAGCACGACTCACCTGTGTTTTGGCGGCGATCGTCCTGTTGGCGATCGGCGCGGCGGTCGTGCTGTGCCATGTCCACCGACAATCGGCGCCGCCTCCTGCTTGGCAGGTCGTGGCCGACGACGCCGGGGCAATCCGACACGTCGTTTGCCTGGTCAACAGTGCTCGGCGGTCCACACTGCGCAACGCGTCGTTGGTTACCAAGATTGTCAACGCGCTGCCGCCGCGGGCGCACGTGACCATCCTGAGCAACGATCGGGCCGCGTTCATCGTCGCCAGGAATCCTCATCCCGACCGCGTCGATTTCGTCAACCTGCCCACCAAGTGCGACTTCACCATCTGGCCGCAAGATCCGTTTCTCGTGCTCAGCGGACCGCAGCGCCGGCAATGCCTCTTGGCCAGTGCGGAGTTTGATCGGGCCGACGACCGGCTGATCGCCCAGCGCCTCGCCGAGCACCTGGGCTTCGAACATCGCACGAGTGAGCTGGCCTTCCAAGGCGGCAATATCGTCGTGGGTGCCCGACACGCGCTGATCGGTGCCGAGACGATCCGTCACAATGCGATTCGACTCGACATCTCCGACGAAGAGGCCGTCCGACGGTTTCAGCAGGAGTTGGGCCGACCGGTGATTGTCCTGGGCCCATTGCCCCAGCCGGTCGGACACGTCGACATGGTGGTCACCCCGTTGGACGAGCATCATCTGGCCCTGGCCGATCCGTCGGTCGGCGCGCGGCTGGCGGGGCAGCAACTCGACGCGCATCCCGGTCAAGTACGCGCCTTCGAGCGCTCGTGCGAAGAGCAGTATTTCGGCGATCCGCGTATTCAAGTGCTGCGCGACCGAGAAGGGAAGGAGATCAGACCACAGAAGATCGTCGGACAAACCGCAAATGCCATCAAGGCCAGCAGGGAAGTCGGCCCACACCTGGACAAGCTGGCCCGACAGCTCGAGAATTTCGGCTACCACGTCCGGCGCGTTCCTTTTTTGTTCCGTGGTCGAGAAATGGCCGACGAGGAAGAGCAGCGATCGGGCCGGGAGAAGGACTCCGATCAAGGGACGAAAGAACGGGAAACCGGCTATCCCTGTCTCACCTACAACAACGTATTGATGGAGACGCTGCCCGATCGCCGGGTCGTCTACTTGCCCCAGTACGGTTGGCCGGCGATGGACGCGGCCGCCCGGGCCGCCTGGGAGCGGATCGGCTATGAGGTGGTCGGCGTCGAAGACTTGGCCACCAGCGCGATCTCCGGCGGCTCGCTCCGATGTTGCGTGAAGGTGCTCAAGCGGCACGTTCCGTAGGGTGCGTGCTGGCACGCGCCTTGCCCCTACGACACTCCCTTTTCCACACCGTATCGCGCGAACACCTGCTGGCAGCGGCTGTTGTAGCTGGCGTCGAACACCAGG
>CAZWWC010000061.1:6963-16018 GCA_964637625.1 uncultured Planctomycetaceae bacterium | reverse complement strand
CTAGGCCGCGCGGCGGGATTCTCTGCGATCCATCTGCGGGCGACGGCTGGGAATCGCTCGCGCCGGCGAGAATCCCCATTTGTAGAGCCAACGCATGTAGGACCGCAGGTGGATCCAGGCGTTGGCCGAGAGGAGTCTCGCACTGGCTCTCTGTTCGACGTGATAACAGAACGTCTGGCCGTTGTACATGACGCGCCAGCCCGCCCGTGCCATGCGCAGACACATGTCGACGTCTTCGAAGTACTTGATGAATTTTTCGTCGAAGCCACCGACTTCCTCAAACGCTTCTCGACGAATCATGAGAAAGCACCCGGAGAGCCAATCAGACTCCCAGACCTCGTCTTCGTCATGTTCGCGGTAGAAGTAGTCGCGGAGCACGCCCCGCATGAGTCGGCCCAGGGGAAGCCGTCGTCCGAGGATGATGGGAACCGTTTGGAAGCGCCGGGCGGGAAAGGCGAAATCGCCGCCGGGATGATGGAGGCGGCAGCCGGCAATGCCGCAGTCGGCGTTGCGCCCCATGAAGTCGATCATTTTCTCCACGCAGAGTTCACCCCGCTCGAAGTACATGTCCGCGTTCAGCAACAACGTGTAGGGTTTGGTCGAAGCCCGCAGAATCCGATTCAGATTGGCCGAGTAGTGCAATCGCCTCGCATTGCGCAAGACCGTCGTATGGTGAAAGAATCTCAGCCACCGTGAGATGCCGCCGGGCGACGCGTTGTCGACCAGGATCAGCCGCGCATCCACTTTGCCACAAGCCTCGGCCAACGAGGAGAGGAGCCGTGGCATGTAGTCGTCTTCATGGGTATAGATGATGCCGATGTCGACACCGGTGGCCTCCGGCCGATCGCGAGAGGTTCCGGCAAGCAAGTTGCGGTGAAGATGCATGGTGGGCTCCCCGTCCTTCCTGGACACTCAATTGATTCCTTCCGAAGCAGCCGAACCGAGCCTAGGCTGCCTTTCTTTGTGAAGATCCTTCTTCGTTCTTAGAACCCCTCCCGGAACCCGGTTTCGGGGTGCCCGGGACAAAGCACAGCACGGGCCCAGAGCCCTTGTCTTCCAGGACGCCGCTGCGCTTTGTCCCGGTCACCGTTTCGTTCGATCGATGATTCCGAGATGGACTGCAAATGTCATCCCGACTCGGTTTGCCCAGGCGCAGTTGCCCTACGAGCCGCGTCTTAACCCGCCCCTCCAGACGGTGGCCCCAGCGTCGCAGCACGCCGCAGCCCAGCTCCCATTCGTGATGTCCGAACCATCGCGCTCTGACGAGCCATACGACCAACGTCAGGGCCGCCGTCCAGCCGAGCGCCTTGTGTCCGGAAAGGATCGCCGCGGTTGCGGCGGCGCCGGTGACGGCGAACAGCCCGGTAATCGTCGCAAGCACTTGCCAAGGACCCATTCCACGTTCAGAGAGTCGATGGTGGATATGCTCTCGATCGGGCGCGTCAAACGGTCTGCCGGTGAGCTTGCGCCGCCCCAGCGCCAGCAAGCTGTCCAACAAGGGCAAACACATCAACACGAGTGGAAACGCGACCACCAAGTCACCCTTGGGTGTCATGGCGGCCTCGGCGCTGAGGATCCCCACCACCAGCCCGATGACCATGCTGCCCGAATCACCCAAGAAGATCCGCGCCGGCGGCCGATTGTGGACCAGGAAACCGGCGGTGGCTCCTGCCAGCGCCGCGGCCATGACGGCCACACCACCATGGCCCATGGCCAGCGCCACGACGGCCACCACAACGCTGGCCAACAGACCGACGGTCGCCGCCAAGGCGTCACTCCCGTCCAACAGATTGAAGGCGTTGATACAGGCAATCAACCAAGCCATGGTGATGGGATAGCCAAGCCATCCGAGTGCAACAGATCGGTTCAACAAGCTGACGTGATCGAAGTGATATCCCAGGGCAACCAAGGGCAACAGGGCAATCACCTGCAGCAGCAACTTCCGACGAGACGGCAAGTTGTGGTAATCATCGACGGCCCCAAGAACACAGAAGAACCCGGCAACCACCAGGGTAGCCACGATCAACGCAAAGGGTCCGGCTTGGGCACCCAGTGCATCCTGGCCGGCCGCCGCCACTGCGAGCAAAAGGGCAAGAAAAATGCCAATCCCACCCCAGAGTGGAGTGGACGCCGGATGTAGTTTCCTCTGTCCGTCGGGATGATCCACCACGCTGCAGCGCAGCGCAACTCGCCGCACCCCAGCCGTCAACGCGGCCGAGGCCGTCAGAGCAACCACGCACGGAAGAATCAAACTGTACATTTAATCTGGTCGTTCAGAGGAGCCTCAGATTCATCGCCGAGCCGGCGGCATCCTGCCCCCCTCTTGTAACGTCATAGGCCAACAGAGTGAAAACGCTCCCCCCGAGACGTCCCGCCAGCCTTTTCTTGGCCGAAACGTGCCCACAACATACCCACTGTGTACACAGCGTTATGGCTGATACCCCAGAACGGCATGCCCGTGACATTCGCCTTCTTCGTCAGAGTTTGTGCAACTGATAAAGGAAAACCTCCGCTTTTTCCCGTCAAGCAGGAATAACCCCCACGAAACCACAAGTGGTCCCGGCAAGGTAACGACGGTCGATCACCTGTCTTACTGAATGCTTTCGATCCTCCACGGTTTCTCCGAGACTGCCGAGTCCTGCCGGAGATGTGCCTTGCCACGCGCGTGACCCCCCTCCTTCAGGTGGTACAGCTCCGTCGGCCCGTTGGTCAGGTGGAAATCGCACTTTCCGGCAAGCAGCAGGATGCGGTATACAGGCTACTTCGCCATCCGGCCCCGGCACTCTCCTTTATTCCTTTATTTCCGATGAGCTCAAACCGCCTGCAAACCAGCCAGACCACTCCTTCGTCGCGCCGTCATGCTCCCCGGCCGGCCGCACCGGTTTCGTCTAGCCTCGGCCAAGCCACAGCCGTCGGGCCGGGGCTGCTGGCCGAGGTGGTCTACACGCCTGACTCCTCGCTCCGTCGACCCACGGCGCTGCTGACCGGCATGGTTCGCGACTTACTGGCCTCTCGAGAGCTGGCTTGGCGTCTTTTCGTACGCGACGTCCAAGCAATGTATCGTAAGTCGCTTCTGGGATACACATGGATTTTGCTGACTCCGGTTGTCACGACACTTTTTTTTGTGTTTCTTCATTCGCGCAAGATCCTGAACGTGGGAGAAACCAGCATTCCCTATCCTGCCTATGTTCTCGTCGGAATGCTCCTGTGGGAGGCCTTCGCCGGGTCACTGTGTGCCCCGCTGGGGCGAATCCGCGGCGCAGCCTCCATGCTGACCAAGCTGCGTTTCCCACACGAGGCGTTGATCTTGACCAGCTTCTATCAGGTCGTCTTCAATCTGAGCATCAAGATGCTCCTGGTAGCGGCCGTCTTTGTGTGGTTCAGGATCGATGTCGGCGTCACCCTGTTACTGGCACCGTTGGCTTTCTTGGCCCTGATTGCATTGGGATTCACTCTCGGCGTGATCCTGGTACCGATCGGACAACTCTATCAGGACGTGGGCAAGACGTTGGGGATGGTCACCCGGGTCTGGTTTTTTGCCACTCCGGTGATCTATCCACCGCCGGCCGGCTGGCCCGCCCGTTTGCTCAGCCAATACAACCCGGTCAGCCCGCTTCTGATTACCGCCCGCGAGCTGCTCGTTGGCGAACCCTTGACCCAATGGCCTGCTTTCCTAGTGGTCACGGCGATCACGCTGGTGCTGGGGCTGGCCGGTTGGGTGGTGTTTCGTGTTTCGATGCCCCATTTGATCGCGCGAATGAACGCGTGAATCTTCTGTGTTATGGCCCGGTTTCTTGTCTCCTTGTTAGCCTGAGCAAACGACCTCGATCATGGATGAACAGGTTCTACTGCAAGTGGAGCACGTTTCGAAGCGTTTCGCGCGAAGCTTGAAACGCGCGCTTTGGTACGGCGTCCGCGACTTGGCCGGTGAGTTGCTGGCTCACAACGGCCGGCCGGCCGAACTTCGCCCGAGCGAGTTCTGGGCCGTCGACGACGTGTCGTTCGAAGTGCGCCGCGGAGAATGTCTCGGCCTGATCGGTCCCAACGGAGCCGGCAAGAGCACCCTGCTGAAATTGCTCAGCGGCCTGATCAAACCCGACCGAGGGCGAATCACGGTGCGAGGCCGGGTGGGGGCGTTGATCGAGCTGGGCGCCGGCTTCAATCCGATTCTCACCGGCCGTGAGAACATCTACGTCAATGCGGCCATCCACGGCATCCGCAAGCGGGAAATCGACCGGAAGTTCGACGAAATCATCGACTTCGCCGAGATCGACGACTTCGTCGATACGCCCGTCCAATCCTACAGCAGCGGCATGAAGGTCCGCCTGGGATTCGCCGTGGCCACGCGGATGGAGCCCGACGTATTGCTGCTCGACGAGGTGTTGGCCGTTGGGGACGTTGGTTTTCGATCGAAATGCTACAACCGGGTTGCGGAAATGGCCACTAGCTCGGCGGTGGTTTTTGTTTCGCATGCGATGCAGCACGTACATCGATACGCAGGCCAAGTGTTTCTGCTACATCACGGCGCGTCGCAGTTTCTCGGAGACACGGCCGAGGGAATCGACCGGTATTACTCGCTGTTCGATCAGACTTCTTGCTCTACCCGGGTAACCAAAGAGGGCAACGAGCTCCATGCACTGGAGTTCCGCGATGAACGGGATCGTCCCATTGTGGAAGCCGTGCACGGGCAGCCGCTGCGCATCAAGGTTGAGGCTACCGTTGACCAACGAATCAGCCGTCCGGTGGTCCAATTGGCTTTCTTGAACCGGGAATGGCAGGTTGCAGCCATCTGTATCTCGGAAGCAGGTAGCATTCGAAACGACGATGGGCACGTTTGTATCGCTGTGGACATCAACCCTCTCATGTTGACGGCGGGCGATTACAAATTGAGCCTTGTTGTCTTCGATGAGGCGGTGCACACCAACTTGATTTGGCATCATGCAGCGTGGGATCTAAAGGTAACAGGAACGCCCCGATACTGTGGGCCCGCGGCAACCTACTTCGATGCGGCGTGGACCCAAACCCATCGAACCGCTGCGGCATGAGCACGCGAGAAGCTCGGAGAAACCCCGATGGCAACGCGTTTGACACAACTGCCCGACGTTTTCTGGGAAGGATTACGAAGACTCGGACCTCGCCTACGGTTGTCGAGATCCTCTCTCTGGAATCCGAGCTACTCGTACCAATCACTGAGCATCGAGCCTTTTCGCCAAGCCCCGACCGTTTACCCGAATCGTTTTCTGCAACTCCAGGCCAGCTTGGCTCTGGCACCGGCCGAAGGGCACATTCTCGAGTTCGGTGTATTTCGCGGTGACTCGATCAATTTCCTGGCGGGACTTGTTCCGGAACGACCAATCGTCGGCTTCGACTCCTTTGTCGGCCTTCCCAAGAAATGGATACGAACTCGAAGTGGCACGTGCTACGAGGCCGGACACTTCGCAGTGGAGCATCTCCCGAAGGTTGCCCCAAACGTTCAATTGGTTCCAGGGTTCTTCGATCGGACCTTGCCTTTGTGGCTCTCCGGCAACGATGGACCCGTTGCCCTACTCCACAACGACTCCGATCTTTACTCGTCAACCGTCCAAACGTTGTCCTTGCTCAACGACCGAATTGTGCCGAGAACGGTGATCGTTTTCGATGAGCTAAGCGAATGGGGGGATACCGACGTGTACGACAACTGGGCGGAAGGTGAATGGCAGGCACTACGCGAATGGATGCGAGACTTCTCGCGTGAGATCACGGTCTTGTCGCGTGACCGCAAATGGGCCGCGGCAATCCGCGTCACGGTGTAAAGATGTGATGCACGGTTCCACAATGCGACAAACGTGACATTGTTGGAAAGAGGACATTCCGTTCACCACTGGAGCAACACAGCGCCTTGGCGCGGGAAGGAGAACCTTCGGTGAGACGTTTCTTCAGGCGCAAGCCGATAACCACTTGGATGGAAAGGGTCGCCCAGAAGGTCTACGCTCGTACCGTCAGGCACGATCTGCAGACGTCGCTGAAACGAATGGAAACACGACTCCAACAGCAGACAACGCTGATTGAGCAGGTGGTGGAGGCAAGGATCGACGCACGCTACGCCGATCTGCGCGACCTGCTCTACGGGGATCGCCGTCCCGCTCCTTCAATCCAACGGGCAGCGGGTAGAAGTCCTGATGAAGCATACCCGGCCGAGGAAGCTTCCTTGTCCCGGTTCGATACCGACGTCAACATCTCCGGATGCGCCGAATGCACGGCGCACTTCCTCGATCATTTCGAGATTTGCGAGTTGCTCGACATCGGTTGCGGTCGCGGTGGCTCGTTTGCCTCGTTTGTCGAGCGAGGGATCAAGGTTACGGGAATCGACATCCTTCCAGAAGAAATCGTGGTGCAGCGGATAAACGGACGTCCTATCGAGTACATCCGCGAGGACTTCATGTGTTTCAGCACGCAGAAACGCTACGATGCCGTATTCAGTTCGCACGTGATTGAGCATATTCCCGACACGCAAGCGTTCTTGCGGAAGATGTTCTCGCTCCTTGTTCCCAACGGTGCTTACTGCATCATTTGGCCACGTCCGAAATCCGCCATTGTCGGTGGGCACGTTCATTGCTTCAACATAGGGTTGATGCTCTACAATCTGGTTCTCCTGGGGATCAACTGTCAAGAAGTGCTCATGGTCGAGAGTGAATACAGCCTCGCTGTCATGGGGCGGCACAAGACCTTCGAAATACCCTCGCTGGCACACGACAACGGTGATATCGAAAGGCTGGCCGATTACTTCCCGTGCAAGGCATACCAGAGTTTCGACGGCGACAGAATCACGGGTGTTCAACAGTTATCGACAAGCAAGTAACCGTGTTCGTGCAATATGGACGGGGCGTCCAGACGGCCCAGTTCGCGCCAGAACATCACAAGCCAACAACTCCCAGCTTCCGAGAAACCAAGACAAGACGGCGCCCCAATGAATATCGTCTTCACAGACAGCACGCTGAGAGGCTATCCAAGAGTAGAAGGCCAATTGCCATGCAGATTATGGGCAGAGGCAGAGCGAGGGTAATATCATGACCCAGCGCGTAGAAGGACAGGTCTCATGAGAATCCTGATCACCGGCCGTGGCCCCACCGTCGCCGAGGCCGTCGTGCAACTGGCCCTCGACTTGCGCAAACAGGCCAAAGTGGCCGTTCTCTATACCCACGACGAAGAGTACGCGTTGCTGCGCGCGCATCGCATACCCGGCTATCATATGCGGAGCATCGGCCATTGCGGTCAGGCACGCCTGAACAAGATCTGGGCGAAGATCAGCGCGGCCGAGCTGGAGAATATGCGGTACCAGGGCGTGAACCTCTGGCAAGCCAGTGAGTACGAGCGTCTCCGTTTCAAACCGCCAGCCGGCTACCTGAAGCGCATGATGAGCAATGTGCTCCGAGACCTCCTCGCGCTGGAGGCCGTGCTGGGCGACTTTCGGCCCGACGTACTGGTCACCTGGAACGGCGTGCCCGTCGAAATGAAAATGACGCTTCAATTGGCCCGTCAGGCCGGGACGGCCACGTTCTGCATGGAACGAGGACTGTTTCCCGACTCGCTGGTCATCGATCCGCTGGGGGTCAACGCCCGGAGCATCCTCTGCACCGATCATTGGAAGACAATCGCCGACTCGCAGCCGAGCGATCAAGCGGTTGCCCAGCTGAGGACCTATCTGGATCACATCCACGCCAAGCAGCGCAGCGTCGTACGCCAGGGACGCTCCGTCACCGCCCAAACGCTCCGCGCGGAGTTGGACCTTTCCAAAGAACATCGACTCATCCTCGTGCCCGAGCAACTCGATTGGGATACGAACGTCATCTACAACGCGCCGGACTATCCCACGAACGAAGATGCGCTAAGAGCCATCCTCAAGGGTTGCATGTCGATGGATCCCTATGCCGTCCTGTTCAAGCCCCATCCCGAGAATCCCCGACCCGGCGACGCCATTGGCGTGCTGGGGAGCCGTGGGTATTCCGTGGGGGGATACAACATTCATTCCCTCATCCGTGCGGCCGACCTGGTCGTGGTTCGCAATTCGACGGTCGGGCTGGAAGCGGCCAGCCACGACAAACCGGTCGTCGTGTTGGGCAAGGCCGTCTGGTCTCACAAAGGGTTCACTTTCGACGTGGCCTCGCCGGAACACCTCCACGACACGTTCCAAGAGGCCCTGGCCCGCGGCTTCACGCCGGCGATGCGCCAAGCCGCGGACCGATTTCTCGTCTACATCAGCCACAACAGCCATTATTACCTCAGAAAGGCCGCGCCTTTCGACGGCGTCAACGAGCGGATGGTCAGGCAGCTCCTCGCCGCCAAGCCGACCACAGCGGTCGCTTACACCGGCCGCGGACCGCTCGCCCGGGCGATCGGCCGAAGCGCACGGCGTCGATGGGCAAAGCACCTGCTGCGTCGCTCGGGAATCGTGCAGCAAGCGGCCCACTTCGCGCGCAAATCGTCCGACGTCATCCTCGGACCGCTCCTGCAGCAACAACTCAAAACCATGAAAGCGCAACTGCGGGACGAAATGCGCCAAGACGTTCGACGCGAGCTGCGAGGCGAGATACAACCTCTGCAGAATTCCATCGGCCGTCTGCAGGCCAAGCTGGACATCCTCCACAACGACCATCATGGCATGAAACACGGCGACCGTCAGGTCGCCCCGACCGTCGAAATGATCCGCGACGATCACCTGAATCGCTATCGAGCCGCCATGGAGTTTATTGCGTCCGACGGTTTCATCCTTGATCTGGGATGTGGGATTGGATATGGAACGTACATGATGGCCGAGAAAGCGGCCGATGGGAAAGCGATTGGCTTGGACATCAGCGAAGAGGCGATCGCCTACGCCAAGCGCCATTATGCCAGGCCCAACGTGGAGTATCGGGTTGATGATTGTATGACCACCGACTTCGGAGACCGGCGATTCGATCTTATTGCCTGCTTCGAAGTCTTGGAGCATCTACCGGATCCCGAACGCCTGATGGCGTTGGCTGCCCGTTGGCTCAAGCCAAACGGTTGTCTGATCTGCTCCACTCCCAACCAAGAGGTG
>CAZWWC010000061.1:0-6863 GCA_964637625.1 uncultured Planctomycetaceae bacterium | reverse complement strand
TCATCATCCCAGCCAACTTCAATACGTGACCCTCTCATGAGAAGAATCCTTGTTATCACCCATTTCTTTCCATGGCCCGTACACAAGGGCTGCTCGCAACGAGTCCATCAGTTGCTGGAACATCTTCGAGCCAAGAATCATCGGGCCGATCTTCTCGTGGCGCCACAGCGTCCTCTGTCGCCCTCGAGTGTCGAGTCCGCTCCACCGCTGGTTGAGCGTCTTATCGTGAGTCCTCCCGTCGGAGAAGGTGGCCGGTCGGCTCGCCTCGTTCAGGGCGTGGGCAACGTGATTCGCGCCACACGCATCCCCATCCTCGAAACGCTCGGCCGGCAAACACTTCACGGAGCACAGCGGTTGCGTTCGAGGATCAGGCAGTTACGCCGCCGTTTCCCACGCGGCCCCACCATATTGACGAACCAAGCCGCCTGCCGCACGCCACCCGGCTTCCGCTTTACGGAGCCACAGAAGAAACACCTTCGCCAGCTGCTTGACCAGACCGACTATGATACGGTTCTTCTTGAATACGCCGTTGTCGCGCCGCTGCTGGTAGGCATACCCCGTCACGGCCGTCTCTGGCTGCTGGATACCCATGACTGCTTCCACAGACGGGCCCAGAGTCTGCGCCGACAGGGTTTCCCGGTCCATCCCGCACATGATTTCACACGGGAACAGGAAATCGAGGCTCTACGGGACTTCGACGTGATCATTGCCATTCAAGACGTCGAACGACGCGCTTTTCAAGAGATGCTTCCCGACAAAAAAGTGATTTGCGTGGGCATGACCTATCCTCTCGAAAGACTGCCTTGTCGCGGTCAACACGTCACGCTGGTTGGGTC
The DNA here is from genome assembly GCA_964637625.1 of uncultured Planctomycetaceae bacterium. Classification (GTDB taxonomy): domain Bacteria; phylum Planctomycetota; class Planctomycetia; order Pirellulales; family Thermoguttaceae; genus UBA11386. The sequence continues at coordinate 6,027 of CAZWWC010000061.1, read as the reverse complement.
GCACTCACCACTCAACGCGCAGGGAGCCGTGCGCGTACTCGACGAAGTGTGGCCGATGATCTCCGACAAACACCCGGATGCCGTATTCGACCTTTATGGCGGCGTGTGTGAGCTCAAGAACGTAAGGAAAGCCGCACAACGTTTCGAAAAGTCCGTCGTACTACATGGAATCATTGACGACCTGGAGGCGGCCTACCATTGCGACGTCGTTTTGGCGCCGCTTTGGGCAGGCAGCGGTCTGAAGACAAAGGTGGTCGAGGCCCTCTGCTACGGCAAACCCGTGATCACCACCCCCGTCGGCGCGCAGGGGCTCGGTGAGGCGGTCGGTTCGGCCATGCTGGTTGCCAACCGACCGGACGAAATTGCCCGCCATTTGTCCCACCTGCTGAGTGACAAAGCACGGCGCCGCGCACTGGCCGAGGCGGCTTACACGTTCGCGGCAAACCACTTCGGCCCGCAACAAGTCTATGCCGAGTTGGATCCATTGCTTGATACGCCTCCCAAACAAACGGAAGAGAAACAACGACACGAGCAGATGGTCTCGGATCAAACGGATCGCAAGGCCGTGGCATGACCTTGCGAAACAGCCCGCTCAAAAAACCCATCGCCGGAAAAGACCCGGGAATCGCCACTCCATCATGAGCACTCCGCGAATACTCCTGATCGACGGCGCCGAACGCGAGCACTGGTACGCGCCGCTGGTGCGGCTGCTGGCGGCACGATGGTTCTCCGGCGCCTCGCCCCGGCTGATCGCCCGGGCCCGGACGCAGATCGACCTGGCCGTGGTCAATGACCAGCGCGCGTTGCCCTATGCCGTCGACGCCGTCGGACAACTGGCCCGGCAAGGCATCCCCACACTGCACGCCCCGCCCGACGGTATCCTCGAATGGCGCAATACCTGGGAAAACCCGACGTTGCGGCTCGGCCGGGAGCCGGCCGTCCCGTTTCTGCAGCCCAGCTTGTGCCACAAGATCGCCTGCACGGGCCGATCGCAGGCACGCATCCTCGAATCGTGGGGCAACCTGGGCCGGTGCGAAGTCGTGGGCCTGCCCCGGCTGGACGGTTTTGCCCGGGCCATCGGACCGCGCCGCGCGGATCCCAGGGAATTCCGGCTGCTGGTCATGACCGCCCGAGCGGCCGGCTTCACGCCCGAGCAGTCGGCCGTCGTCGAGCAATCCTTGGTCGATCTGAAACGTTGGCTGCAGCGACACCCATCCTTGGCCGGCCGTCGGGTTCGTACCGTGTGGCGGCTCACCGGCGATCTGGCCCGCCGGATCGGCGTGGACAACCAACTCCGCGACACGTTCAGTGACGAACTGGCCAAGCTGCTCGGGTCGGTCGACGCAATGGTCACCACGCCGTCCACCTCGCTGTTGGAAGGCATGTTGGCCGGCGTGCCGGTGGCCCTGCTCGATTACCACAACTGTCCGCCCTACGTCCCGGCCGCTTGGAGCATCACGGCCCAGGCGCATCTCGACCAGGTCGCTGCCGAGCTGGCCGAGCCGCCGGCCGCGAAAATGCTCTATCAGGACACACTCTTGCACGACGCGCTGGAATGCCGCACGCCGGCCGGGCCAAGACTGGTCCAGTTGATCGAAGAGATGGTCCATATCGGTCGGGCATGCCGTGCGTCGGGCCGGCCGCTCGAGTTGCCCCGGCGGATCCTGGCCGATCCGCAAGACGGCCATCACCTGCCCGAAGAGCGATTCGACTATCGGACGCTCTATCCCGACCATCCCGTATTCGGCCAAATGGATCGGGCCGAGTTGCAGATGGAGATCGCCCACCTGCGCCGAGCGATCGCCCGACAGGGCGTCATCGAGACGCATCCACTCTGGGGCCCGGCGCTGCGGCTGCGGCGGCGCGTCAAGAGACTGCTCGGTCGCATACGTCCCGGCAGGAGGGCCGCATGAATCCGTCCGAGAACGATCAGGGTGCCTGGGCCAAAGAGCAGGGTGCCTGGGCCATAGCGAAGCGGTGGCCCAGTGACCCACCGGAAACCTCAATCTCGGTGGCCATGTGCACCTGCAACGGCGAGCGCTACCTGGCCGAGCAACTGGCCAGTATCGCCGCACAGCAGCGCTTGCCCGATGAACTGGTCGTCCACGATGACGCCTCGACCGACGCGACGGTCGACGTGGTTGGCCGATTTGCCGAGTCGACGCCGATGCCGGTCCGTCTGACCGTCAACCCGGCGCGGCTGGGTGTTCGAGAAAACTTCGCCCGAGCCATCGCCGACTGTCGCGGTGAGTTGATCGTGACGGCCGACCAGGACGACGTGTGGCTGCCCGAAAGAATCACCCGACTGGCCAAGGTGTTCTCCGAGCGGCCCGAGGTGGGACTCGTCTTCAGCAACGCGGAATTGATCGACGGCGACGGCCGCCCTGTGGGCTGTGACCTTTGGCGGGCCGTTGGCTTTCACCCGGCCGAGCGGCGCCGGCTTCGCGCCGGAGGTGAGATCGAAGTGCTGTTGCGGCACAACGTCGTCACCGGGGCGACGACGGTCTTTCGGGCCGCATATCGCGATCTGGTGCTGCCGGTGGCCGAAGGCTGGATCCACGATGGTTGGATCGCGCTTTTGATCGCGGCCACCGCGCCCTTGCGGATCATCGACGAGCCGTTGGTCAAGTATCGCCAACACGCCACGCAGCAAATCGGCGAGCGAAGGAGAACCCTCTACCAGGACTATCTGCGGATTCGAGGCCGAGGCCGAGGCGATTTCCGACAGGTCGCCGACAGTTACGCGGCCGCCGCCGAGCGATTGTCGCGGCACGCGGAGCGGCTCCGCGACCGGCGCGTTCTCGACGCTTTGCAGGAGAAGGTCGATCACTTTCGGGCCAAGGCGCGGATGCGCGAGTCGATCCCGCGGCGGCTGCGGCTGGTCGCCGGCGAGTTGCGCCGTCGGCGTTATCGGGCCTATTCACTCGGCTGGAAGTCGTTGGCCCAGGATTTGTTCCTGTAAGGACGGGGGCCGCTGATAGAGCAGGTCTCGCTCGACCCGGATTTCTTGCGGGCCTATCTCATAGCCGTACGCGGTCCAAGTTGGGTAGGTGAGCGCGACGATCCGGTCCGTTTCCCTCCGCGTGAGTAGTCCATACTTTCGTAACGAGTTCTTGTCGATGGGCCGTGTCAGATCGTTCTTTCCATGACCAACCGTCCCGTCGCGAAACCGTTCTTCAGCGTGCAACAAGGACGACTCGAATTCCAGCCCCAAGAGGGGAAGTAGTCTCTGCAGCGTCTTCTCGGGATCTTCCACGAATCGTTCGTAGTGCACGACGGGCAAACCCGTCTCGAAGAGCCTCAGCATCTTGCGGTTGTAAAGTGTGCAGAACATCTCGAGATCGCACAGCGAGCGGACTCGTTTGCCCAGGTCGGCATCCACGTCGGACATCCAACGTGACATGCGGCTTCGGTTGGCCGAGGGTCGTCTCCGCGAACGGATCGCAAAGATCCGGTCGCGCAGCCGGGAGAAGTGCCCAGACGCCCGGTCGTAGGTCTTGAGGCTCGCGTACACGGACAGGGGATTGCGAACCAGGATGAACCCCTGGAATGGGAGCTTGTGCTCGTAGGCTCCCTGCTTGAGGAGCAACACTTCGTCGGGACGGATGCCGAATTGTCGCACCTCTCCGGCGGAACCGGCTATCGTACCGCCGGCGTGGTTACGGAGAGAATCGAAAAGTGTCACCGCCTCCGGGGTCTCTTGCTCCTCGATGTTGTGCACTACCCGTATTCTCGAATGTGCCCCAAGCGTCCGCAGCATTAGAGTCTCGCCACATCGTGCCATGCTTGCCAAGTGGTAGACAGGAACCTGGAAATCCACCTCCGCGGGGTCAGCCGCATTCTTGTCCGAACAGCGGACTTGCCTGGGCGGAAACGGCAGCGACATCACCGGGATCTCCAAAGACGTCGAGTCAACAGCATAGGTCGACCGGATTATAGGACTTTTCGATGTGTGTGAACACACCGATGTGGGCTATCTCCAGGTCGGCAGACGTTTCGCGACTGGTCCGCCCGTGGGCAAACGCGCTTGACTACCGGACGATCAGGCGCCGGGCGTTCTCGATGAGAAGCACGTCCGACCGGGGCCCGGTGATCAGGTTGGCCAGCTTCCAGGCGTCGGACAGCCGGGTCATCGCGGTGACGTAGGTGCCGCTGAGTTGCTCGGCCACGCCCGCTGAGGTCACCAGGATGATCTTGGCATTTTTCTCGACGATCGGTCGGGCCAGGATGTTCGCCCCGTGGGCACCCAGGTTGAACTGCCTCCGGTCGCACACGTCGCGGACGACCTGGGCCGGCGTCTTCTCGCGGAGCCAGCGGACGAACGTCTCTTCGGCTCCCAGCCCGTCCGGGCACGCGCCGCAGAGGATCACCGCGCCGTTTCGTTTGACCGCTTCGATGGCCGGGATGATCGCCTTTTTGGCCTGGACCAGGTCGCAGTCGTAGGGATGTCCGCCGGCCGAGGAGATCACGATGTCGGCCCGCCGCGCCCGCACCCGGTACATCGGCTCGCACAGGGAGCATGCCCGCCGGTGTGCTTTGACCGGATCGCCGGCGACGATCCGCACGACCTCGTCGCTCGGCCCGACCAGGGCGTAGATGATAAAATCCATCGGCAGCTTCGCGGCGAACTCGGCCGCGTCGTCGCTGACCGGATTGCCGTCGAGCCGCCCGATCTTGGCGTCGGGATGGGTCAGGTAGTAGTGGTTATTGTCGATCGATCGATGATGGGCGATTCCCGGCATGAGCAGTTTCCTGCCGCCCGACCAGCCGCACAGATACGACGGCTCGATGATCCCGCAGCCGAGCACCACGTCATGCTTGAACAGCTCGCGGTGCACGCGGATCGGCGTACCCCGCCGGGTCTTGCCCTTGGTGACCATGCTGCGGTTGGCGAACGGATCGTGCTGCAGGACCCGATACCGGCCGAGCACGTCGCGACCAAGGTGACCGGTCAGTTCCGCCTGCGTCATTTGCCGGTGGCGGCCGATGGCGATCATGATGGTCGGCCGCACGCCGGCGGCCTCGCACAGCTCGAGCACCGGATCGATCATCGGCGCCGGCGACGGGCGCGTGTGGTCGACCGTGAGCATCAGCGCCGTCTTCTTCCCGGCAAGGATGTCCGCCAACGGCTTGGACTCGAAGGGACGGCGCAGGGCGCCGCGGACCGCCCGAGCCACGTCGGCCACTTGCTTCACGCGCTTGGGGGCAAGTTGCCCGACGACCCGCTGCTGCGAGATGTCGAGGGTCAGCTTTCTCCTGCCGTAGCTGATGGAATACTTCATCGCCCGTCTCCTTGTCTTGCCGCGCAGATGCTCGCGTGACTGCTCGTTCGTGCTCGCTCCGTCGCCTTAGCTTTGGAGCGTCGGCGACTTCGCGACTTTCGCGGTTCTTCATCAGGCCGGGACCAGATTCTACCCGTCCACCTCCCTTTCCGCAAGAGAGAGGCCGGATCCCCCCTTTTCTCTTCGTGGTCCTGTTGTAGGATGGTAGCCTGCTGTTGTGTCCTTTACACCATCCTGGGAGAAACCAGAATGAAATCGATCACGGAGCATTTCACCTTTACCATTGCCGAGCGGATGGACTTCCGCAACATTACGCCGGAAGTCGAAGCCGCGGTCCGCAAGAGCGGCATCCGCGAGGGGCTCTGCCTGGTCAATACTCGGCATAATTATTGATGGCTGCATTTCAAATAATCTGGTAAGGCAACGCAAAATGCCCTGAAAACCGGGCTCCCGTTGGTCGCCCTCCGGTCATTAGCTATGCAGGGGTCAATAGTCACGGCACCGTTATTCATCACACCATGAGCCTGGATTCTTCCGCGAATCTCGTATCGCCATGTTTCCTGAGATGAATTCTTCGGACTCGAATAGCAGGATTTCAACGGAGAATGACGCAACCACCGTGGTGATGCAGGTTTCCAACGTATCTTGACGCCCCACGGAGACCCGCTAAATTGATGGGAACGACAAGTTCCGGGCGTTCCGGGAAACGAAGGACGTGGACCGAAAGGGCCAAGAGCCGAAAACG
>CAZWWC010000060.1:9689-16032 GCA_964637625.1 uncultured Planctomycetaceae bacterium | reverse complement strand
GTCTTCTGCGGGGTCCACTTCATGGCCGAGACGGCCGACATCCTGGCCAATCGGCTCGAGATGCGCGAGAAGCGGGGTGGGCAGCGCGTCGACGTCATACTGCCCGACCTCGAAGCCGGCTGTTCGATGGCCGACCTGGCCGACGTCGATCAGGTCGAGGCATGCTGGAGCGAACTGGCCGAGGTCATCGACGTCGAGGACGTCACGCCGGTGACCTACGTCAACTCGGTGGCCGGCGTGAAGGCCTTCTGCGGACGCCACGGCGGCATCGTCTGCACGTCGGCGGGCGCGGCGGCCGTGCTCGAGTGGGCCTTTGCCCGGCGCGGGCGCGTCGTTTTCTTTCCCGACCAGCACCTGGGCCGCAACACGGCGCTGGCGATGGAGATTCCGATCGAGCAAATACCGGTCTGGGATCCCACACAGGCGCCGCTGGGCGGCAACAGCGAAGCGGCCATCGCCGGCAGCCGCGTGATCCTTTGGCGCGGCCACTGCAGTGTGCACCAGGTCTTTCTGCCCGAGCACGTCCGCGACGTTCGTCGCCGCTTTGCCGACGTCAAGGTGATCGTCCATCCCGAGTGCATGCACGAAGTGGTCGCCGAGGCGGACATGGCCGGCTCGACGGGCCAGATCATCCGAGCCGTCAAAGCGGCGCCGCCGGGGGCGCGCTGGGCGATCGGCACCGAGTTGAACCTGGTCAACCGACTGCGGCAGGAACACCCCGAGCAAGAGATCCACTATCTGGCGCCGACGGTGGGCGTTTGTCCGACCATGTTTCTCATCGATCTGCCGCGACTGTGCTGGTCGCTGGAGAACCTGGCGGCGGGCACGCCGGTCAACGTGATTCGCGTCGATAATGAGACGGCCCGCTGGGCACTGGTCGCGTTGGAGCGGATGCTCGAGGTGAAGTGAACTCACCGCTTTCGGCGCGCTTTCAAGTAGGGTGGGGCGCACGCAGTGCGCCCCACCAACAAGTTCTTCGTTTGTGGTGGGGCGAGCAGGCTCGCCCCACCCTACAGAATCTGCCCGATTTGACACATCCGGGCAGTCTTTCTATGATGGAACAAGCGGCCCACCTGCTATCCGCCTGCCACCATCCAACCCCCCGGAATGTGTTTCATGGCATGCACGCTCTCGCGCCGTCGGTTTCTTCGCAACTCGGCTTTGGCCGCAGGGGTCGGTTGGCCTCTGCTACGGTGTGTCGGAAAGGCACTCGGCGCCACGTCGGAACCGGTCGACGCCGACGTATTGCTCCGCGGCGGCATGCTCTATGACGGCTCAGGTAAGAAAGGAACCCTTGGTGACGTGGCCATCGACGGAGAGCGGATCGTGGCCGTGGGCCGCTTCCGCACGGGGCGGGTCGGACGAATCATCGATTGCCGGGAGCTGGTCGTCGCGCCGGGGTTCATCGATCTGCACACCCATTGCGATCGAAGCATCACACGGCCGGCGACCCGCGACAATCTGAACTATCTCATGCAAGGTTGCACAACGGTCGTGACGGGCAATTGCGGCGGCGGAAAGCTCGACACGGCAAAGTACTTCGCCCAAATCGACAAGCACGGCACCGGCACGAACGTCATCCACCTGATCCCGCAAGGGTCCCTGCGGGGCGCCGTGATGGGCAAAGCCAAGCGGCGTCCGACGCCCGAGGAAATGGAGCAATTGCGGCGGAAGATCGACGAGAACATGCGTGCCGGGGCCTGGGGCATGTCGACCGGGCTGATTTATGCACCCAGCGCCTATGCCGATACGGACGAACTGGTCGAGTTGGCCAGGCAAGTCGCTCGCCACGGCGGGATCTACGCCAGCCACATCCGCGGCGAGGAAGACACGCTGCTGGAGGCCGTGGCCGAGGCGATCGAGATCGGGCGTCGCGCGGGCTTGCCGGTGCAGATCTCCCATTTCAAGGCCAACTGCAAGCCCAACTGGGGTCGGCTCCGGAAGGCCGCGGCGCTGGTCGAGAAGGCCCGATCGAAGGGCCAGGCCGTTACGGCCGACCAGTACCCTTACACCGCTTGTGCGACGTCGCTCTACGGAATCCTCCTGCCGATCGAACAGGTGCCCGGCGGCTACAAGGATCTACCGAAGCGGATGAAGGCCGATCCCCAGCTCGACCGGACGGTCCGTAAGCTGATCCGCCGGCAACTCGGGCGGACGCGAAAGGTACTGGTCACCCGATGCAAGATCCCGCGCTACCGAGGCCGCACGTTAGCCGATATCGCGGCCGCCGAGAAGAAGGACGTCGTCGACGTGGTGCTGGAGATCCTCGGCGCGGGCAAGGCGTCCGCGGTGAACTTCTCGATGTCGGAAGAGGACGTCCGCTTTGGAATGAAGCTGCCTTGGGTGGCCACGGCCTCGGACGGCGCGGGCGCTTTGGCCAGCCCGACCGGTCGCGGCCATCCTCGCGCCATGGGCACCTTTCCCCGAAAGATCGGCCGCTATGCGATCGAGCAGAAGGTGATCTCGCTGGCCCAGGCCATCCACAGCGCAAGCGGGCTGCCCGCCGACATTCTTGGACTCACCGGTCGCGGCTATCTCCGGCCCGAGTGCGTGGCCGACGTCGTCGTGTTTGACCCGAAGACGTTTCGCGATCGGGCCACGTTCGAGAAGCCGCGAGTCTATTCGACGGGCGTGCGCTATTTGTTCGTGGCCGGCAACCTGGCGCTGGCGGATGGCCGGCCCAGCGAGAAGCTCTTTGGCCGCGCGCTGCGGCATCAAACGTCAACCGCAGCGGGGCACTAGCGCGGATTTCTCACCAGCGTGTGCCACTGCTTGCCGGAAGGCAAGCAGTGCCCGGGATTTGCCGCAGCACTGCTTCTTACGAAGCAGTGGCACACTGCGAGAGTAATAAGAATTGCGTGCCATGCTCATCCCGGCGCGCCGGGATGGCCATGCCGCGTTTTGCGGCACTTTCCACATGCCCACGGCAAGCGTGGGCATGGCACCTGGCTACAATGAAACGCGCTCTACTGGCCGGCGTCGGGAGGCATGGAACCGCGCGGAAGCTCACCGGGCGGGACGAAGGGGGGTGCCTCATCCAGGCCACCGCCGGCCTTTTCATCGAGTTCGAGGACGTGTTTCTCCCCACCCTCAAAGACAACCTCAACTCGTGATAGTCCCCATTTGCCGTCGATTTTTCGTGCTTGAGAAGTAACTTCGGCGGCTCCCTTCGGACCGGTCACCGGGAAGTAGAACTTGGCGTTTCCCCGACCGTTCTGCTCGTTGATTTCGCCGCTGCCGATCCACATGTCCGTGATCGGCTGGCCGATTTTTTGCACAACGGTGGGGTCGTCGGCGAGCGCTTCGATCGTCATCTTGTAAGGCTCGGCCTCCTTGAGTCGAACGAAGTCATAGTAGATGAAATAGAAAACGCCGCCGCAGATTCCAGCGCAGACCAACCCGCCCCCAAGAATCACTAGAAGCAGCACCCACCACCAATTGCGTCCGAACCAGTTTCGCTGGGGTCTTTGCTCTGGGACGGCTTCTTCGTAGGTGGCCATGGCGAGTTCCTCCTTTTGGGCGTTTGGCTTTCCGATCGTGGACCGTGGGACGGCCGGAAACGCCGGTGGTCCGTCAGGTCCAACGAGGATCATAGCCCAGATGCCCAGTGCAAGGCAACCCCGCGGCCGGCACTTTCTCCGTCGGCTTCCGCGGGCTTCCGCCCGCGGCTATCATCGGGAGCCCTACTTCTTCCGAACGCGCCACCGCAGATACGCCTCCAGAAAACCCTGGATGTTCCCGTCCAGCACGCTGTGGAAGCTGCCGACCATGTGACCGGTTCGCGCGTCTTTGACCCGCTGGTCGGGGTGAAGGAAGTAGTTGCGGATCTGGGAGCCGAAGCCGACCTTGGGCATTTCGTTGTACTTGGCCGCCTGCTCGGCCTCGCGTTTTTCTTCTTCGAGCCGGGCCAACCGTGAACGAAGCATCTTTAGGGCCGTCGCCCGGTTTTTGTGCTGGCTCCGCTCGTTCTGGCATTGGACCACGATGCCGGTCGGCAGGTGGGTGAGCCGGATGGCGCTGGACGTTTTGTTGACGTGTTGTCCCCCGGCGCCGCTTGCGCGAAACGTATCCTCGCGGATATCGTCGTCGTCGAGTTCGACCTCGACGCTATCGGACACCTCGGGCGAGACGTCCACGGCGGCGAAGCTGGTCTGGCGTTTGCCTTCGGCGTTGAAGGGGCTGATCCGGACCAACCGGTGCATGCCCGACTCGCCCTTGAGATAGCCGTAGGCCGCCGGTCCGCGGACGGCGATGCTGGCGCTGTTGATGCCGGCCTCTTCGTTGTCCTGCCGGTCGAGCAGGTCGACTTGGTAGTCGTTTTTTTGTGCCCAGGCGGTGTACATCCGCAGGAGCATTTCGGCCCAGTCGTTGGCGTCGGTGCCTCCGTCGCGGGCGTTGATCGTAAGGATCGCCGCATTGCCGTCGAGCGGCCCGTCGAGCAGGGCTTTGACTTCCAACTCGTCGAGCAACGTTTCGAGTCGTTGGATTTCGCCGGGCAGTTCGGCCGCGAAGCTTTCGTCCTCGTCGGCCATTTCGACCATCGTGGCCAGGTCGCCGGCGGCGGCGATCAACTCGCCGAGCGGTTTCAGAAGGTTGTTGAGGCTTTTGAGCCTCATGACGGTCTGTTGAGCCGACTCCTGATTGCTCCAGAAATCGGCCTCGGCCATCTTGTGCTCGATGTCCTCGGATTGGACGCGCTTGCCCTGGTAGTCAAAGAGAGTCTCGCAGTTGGAGGATGCGCTTCTGAATCAATTCGGCCCGATCGGCGAGTTCCTTGTCCATCGAACGACTCCTTGAGAATACGACTGTCGAGACAAGCTATTATAGCGTATGTTCAAGGGAATACTGAAGGGGGGCAGTCCTGCCTGCCCTGTGGAAAACTTTCGAAGAGGGTGGCTGGGGCATAGCGCAGCGGTGCCCCAGTTTTGGTGGTCATCTGGGGCACCGCTGCGCTATGCCCCAGCCACCCCCCGTGCGAAACAGGGTGCTCCACACAGCAGGACAGTCCCCTGTCGGCTATTCGTGTCGCAACGCTTCGATGGGGTCCATCCGGGCGGCGCGGATGGCCGGATAGAGGCCAAAGATGATCCCGATGGTGACCGAAATGCCGAAGGCCAGGGGGATCGACTCCGGGACAATGACCGGACGGACGGTTTGGATAACCTCGGGCAACTGGTCCATCACCTCGGGCATGGCCGCTGTGAGTCCGTTGCGGATCGCATCGGTGATCGGACGGCAGGTCAAGCCGCCGAGGATTCCGGTCAGCCCGCCTACGATCGAAAGCGAAATGGTCTCGATCAGAAACTGCCGGATGATGTCCCGCCGTTTGGCTCCCAGGGCGCGACGTATGCCGATCTCGCGGGTCCGTTCGGTCACGGTGGCCAGCATGATGTTCATGATGCCGATTCCGCCGACCACCAGCGAAACGGCCGCGATCATGCCCAGGAAGAGAATGAACATCATGCGGGTGGTTTTGGCCTGTTCGAGGAGCTCCAGCGGCACGGTGATGCCGTAGTCTTCAACCGGGTGGTGCCGATTGAGCATGTCTTTGGCCAGATCGGCCGTTTCGAGGACGTGCTTGGTCTCGTCGACGCGAAGCGTGATTTGGCTGAGCTGGAGGATTTCGCCCTCGAACGACCCGCTACGAGCCGTGAGGATGGCATCACCGATCCGGTTCCAGAGGGTGCTGATGGGAATGTAGACGTCGTCCTTGAAGTCCTGGCCGGCCAGCGAACCACCGATGCCGGACGTCGGCGCGCGATCCTTCATCACGCCGATCACGCGGTAGTAGTCTTGCTCGATACGGACGGATCGGCCGACCGGATCTTCGAACGGGAAGAGCCACTTGGCCGTGCCCGCGGCCAACACGCAGTAGTTCTTCCGGTCGCGAAGGTCGGCATCCGAGATGAACCGTCCCATCTTCACGAACAATTGGGTCACCTCGGCATACTGGGGCGTGCAGCCGACCAGCCGCCCGTCGACGGTTCGCCCGGCGAAGTTGAACCGGCGCCGCAATTCGCGGATGGGCAGCGCGTGCTCGACCGTGGGAATGGTCGCCGTGAGGCGGTCGAAGTCGTCGCGCGTAAGCCCGTAGGGCACGAACCCGCGCACCCCTTCACTCACCTCGGTCGGCGGCTTGATCGAACGGACAATCACGTTGTTGGCCCCCAGACCCTCGATCTGCCGTCGGGCGGCTTGACTAATTCCTTCACCAATAGCCAGAAGCCAAATCACACTGGCCACGCCGATAAAGATGCCCAGCACGGTCAAGAGCGACCGCAACGGGTGCAGCGCAAGGCTCTTGACGCCGAGTTGCCAGGTTCGTAGCCAGTGGGGGAACATG
>CAZWWC010000060.1:0-9589 GCA_964637625.1 uncultured Planctomycetaceae bacterium | reverse complement strand
CAGCGCAAGGCTCTTGACGCCGAGTTGCCAGGTTCGTAGCCAGTGGGGGAACATGTTCGAAGTGTGAAGTAAGAAGTCAGAAGTAGGAAGTAAGGAGTTAGCCACCGCGCCTGCGCGGCGAAAATGACGACACTTGTCAGGAGTCAGGGATCAGGGGTCGGGGTGCCAGTTTGCTCGGCCGTGTTGTGCAGGCGCTCGTCTGAATGGATTTCTCCGTCGCGAAGGCGGATGATCCGGTTCGAGCGGCTGCCGATTTCCGGCTCATGGGTAACCATGATGATGGTCTTTCCCCGGTGATTGAGCTTCTCCAATAGAAGCAGGATCTCCTTGGTCGTGCCCGAGTCGAGGTTGCCGGTTGGTTCGTCGGCCAGAATGAAGTACGGATCGTTAACCAGACTACGCGCAATGGCCACGCGCTGCTGCTGACCGCCGGAGAGTTGCGTGGGGCGGTGCTTGAGGCGATCGGCCAGCCCAACCATCTCGGCCAGTTCGAGACTGTGCCGGCGCGCACGGCTGTCGAGGCGTCTCTGATAGTGAAGAGGGACCTCGATGTTTTCCAGCACGCTCAACTGGGGAATAAGGTTATAGGACTGGAAGATGAATCCGACTCGTGAGGCACGGATCTCGGAAAGGCGATTGTCGCTGAGCGTGGAGATGTCGTCCCCACCCAACAGAATGCGGCCCGACGTGGGACGATCCAAGCACCCCAGCAAGTTCAACAGCGTGCTTTTCCCCGAGCCCGACGCGCCCATAATCGCGACGAAGTCGCCCTCGGGCACGTCGAAGGTGACACTGCGCAGGGCTCGCACCGTTCCGCCGTCCATGACGTAGTCTTTGGTGAGTTGCTCGATGCAGATGGCCGCGTTCATGGCCGGTTCGCTCCGGGCGGTTCGCCTTGCCCGCGTTGCCGTTGGCGCATCATTTGTCTCACGGCGGCCCATTCCGCGCGGCTAATGGCCCCGTCGGAGTCCTTGTCGATCTTGGAGAAGAATTGTTGCATCGGTTCGGGCGCCTCGCTCTTTTCAATTTTTCCGTTGCCGTTTCGGTCGAATTGGGCGAAGGGATCGGGCAATTTCTTGCCCTCGGGCGGCGGTTTGTTCTTGGCCGCAGCGGCCGGCGCGTCTGGAGTTTTCGACGGGCTCGGTTCCGCGACCGGTCGAGACGGCGGTGGGGCTTGCGCATCTTTGGCCACCTTGGGCAGATCGACTTCGTCACGATAGGCAAACGCGCCGAGGACAATTTCGTCACCTTTCTTGAGTCTCTCGCGGATCACGACGAATTTGTCGTTGGTCGAGCCGATCTTGACCTGGTGTGCGCGCCAGCCGTCGCCGTCGCGCATCACACAGTAGTACTTTCCGGCATGCTCGAAAATCGCCTGAACCGGGACCTGGAGCACGTTCGGCAGCCGTTCGACTTGAATTCTCACTTCGGCCGTCAGCCCGGGCTTGAGCCCTTCGGGCGAGCCGAGAATCTTGACGAACGTTTCGTATTGCTTGACGTTGCCGGCAAACCAGCCCGACGGTGCCGCTCTTGGGCTGACTCGTTCGACGGTGCCTTCAAACTCGCGATCGGGAAAGGCATCCAAGTGGATGGTAACCGGCATACCCGGGGCGACCATCGCGATCTTGGCCTCGTTGATCTTGGCTTTGACTTGCATGCGTTTGGGGTCGGGCAGCCGGATGATGGATTGTTGCTCGCGGACCATCGTGCCCGCTTCGATGACGATGTCCTGGCCGCCGTGGCGCCGATACTCGTTGGCGTAAACGACCTGGCCCGAGTTCTTGGCGTAGATCGTGCACTTGGCGATCTGGCTCTCGATCAATTCGCGCTGTTCCACGTCGAGCTGGTGCGTCGCTTCGGCCGAACGGAGTCTGGCTCGCGCACTGCCGATAGTGCTTTCGAGGAGTTTGAGTTGTTTTTCCCTCGTGTATTTCTTGTGGACCTTCAATTCCAGCTCGGCCGATTGGTAGTCGAGCTTGGCCTTGTCAACCGCGATCTTGTCGGTTTCGACCCTGAGGTCGGTCACGTAACCCTTCTTGGCCAGGCCCTCGCTGTATCGGAGGTTCTGCTCCGCCTGGCGTTGGGCCTCGCGTGCCATGAACTTCTTGACTTCGATGAGGTTGTGCTCGAGCACGTAGACGCCTTCAAGATACTCCTTCTTGGCAATTTCGGCGGCGGCGAGTTCGTTTCGGGCCGTCTCGACGGCGGCTTCACTGTTGCTGCAGACGATTTTCTGCTGGTTCAACTCGTTCTCCAGCGCCGACGAATCGAACCGCACGAGTTCGTCGCCTGGTCGGACGAACTCACCGTCGTCAATGACCCAGAGAATCGTGATACCGCCGGCTCCCCGCGATTTCACCTCGCAACGGATGTCCACGTTGCTGGCACTTTCGACCTCGCCACTCTCGACGATCTCGTGCAGAAAACCACCCCGATTGACGGTGTGCATCAGGGGCCCTTCCTTGACCGGCGACCAATCGACCTCGTAGGCCATCAGCCAGGCGACCAGCGCGGCCACCGAGGCCAGCGCGAGGATTAGCAACACGCTGCGATAGGAGAAGCCGGCGCGGTGGCTGGGCCGTGGTTGTGCCATGAGAATCTCGGGTTGGGCGCATGGGCCCCGGTCAGACGTTCCGCAAGTCGGGGGCGAGGTCAGGTTGGTGAGCCGTGCGTAGGACTCTCCGGGTCAACCGCGAGGCTACTGCGTCGGCGTGGCGGCACGCTTGCGATGGACCCTCCTGCACACTCCTCTATTCTAATTGGCGAGGTTCAACGTGTCACGCAAGAAACCCTACCGGGGAGGTACCGCCGGAATGTCCGGCCAGAAGGGCCGAAAGGCCCCGAGATCCACGCTCAATCGTGTCTGTCGAGACCCTCCGTCTCCGGACGCCAAAGGGCAGCCACTACGAGACTATCTCAAAACCGATCGGCTGCATCGGGTGCCCGGTGTCTGAGTCCTCCCGATGTATCGGGACGGGGAGAGGCCCGGTTTTTCAGACTCTGGGCCACCGCTGCGCTATCCCGGCGCGCCGGGACCCCAATTGTCGTCTTGAGATAGTCTCTAATGCGGTGGAGACGGTGCAGCGACCCTTTCGGCGCTGAGCACCCTGTTGATCTGCCGTAGGCGTATCGGTTGCGGACGGCTCGAAACGTGCGTGGCCGGTTGGCTCTCCGGCGACACCTTCTCGAGGCGCATGGGCCGCAGGGCTGCCGGCTCGACCCCGATCTGTCTCCACCTCGTTCGTCTCGTCGGGCGCGGTTGCCGACGGTTGGCCTCCGAACGATTCATGGCAGCCGACGCTTTGTCGGCGAGAGGTTTCTTCGCGGCGACACGGGGGACCACCACGCCGGGCTCGATCGGCTCGGGACCGGTCGGCTCGGCACCTTCGAGATCGGCCTCGAACGAATCCTCGTCGATCCACATTCCCCGGTCGTCGAGTTTCATCGTGCCCAGGTCGAAGGCCAGATTGAGTCGCTCGACCTCGTAGTCGACCCAGACACCGAGGAAGTCGTTTTGCTGTCGGAGCAGGTTGTTGATTGAGTCGACGACGTCGCGTGCGGCAACATCACCCAAGCCTGCTCTGCCTGCCTCTGGCGGCTTGTGCAGCATATCATACTGCTTCAAATCGACCTGGGTCGCCGCGACGTAGACGGCCGCGCGGCGCTGCTCGAAGTTGATCTGTGCCACGCGGATTGCCCGAAGGGTATCTCGCAATGCCTGATAGACTTCGTCCTCATAGGCGTAATATTGCCGGCGCGCCTGCTGATAGTTGATCAGGACGCGGCGATAGTCGTTTCTTTCGGCCAGCCGGGTCAAGGGCGCGTCGAATTCCAGACCGACGCGAAGCCGGCCGTTGGTCCCGCGAAATTGGATGGGATTGCCATTGATGGTGCTCAAATCACCGCTGAACGTCACGTCCAGATCGCTTTCCAGTTCGTTGGCCACGACTTCGACCTGGCGCCAGACGTCGACCAGCGCTGCGCGGGCGTTTTTCCAGTCTCGGCGATGGGCCCGCGCGATTCGGAGAGCCGTCACGGGATCGAGATTCAGCGGCTTGAGTGTGATCGTGTCAAGCCGGGCTTCGGCCTGGTAGAGCGACAGCGCGACCATTTGGCCCGAGAGCAACTCGACGATGTCCTTAAGCTCCTTTCGGAGGGTTTCTTCCTCGGGGTCGGTTTCGGGAATGCCTCCACGAGTCCGTTCTTGGAAGGATTCCAGGTCCGTGAACGTTTGTTCCATCTTTTCGCGCAGCTCGGAGAACTGTTTTTTCAATTTGGCAACGCGATCGTCGAGCACTTTGACGTCGACAATGCTCGGGTCGACTTCACCCTGCTGGAATTCCTCCCGGCGCGCGAGCTGGCGGAGGTGCTCTCGGCGGGTGGGAAGGGCTTCGTCGAGCCGCTTCATGTCCTCGGTGACGTTGCGGATCTGAAGGCGACACTCGGCCGCCACCGGCCCCAGCCGCTTGAGATCCTCCAACAACACGGAACCACGCTCGGGATCGCGAAGGTTGGCCAGCAGGCTGGTGACCTGGTTCTGCGCCTCCGTCAGATCGGAGGCAATCAACTCGAACTGACTGAGTAAGGGATCGTCGACCCGAATTTCGAGTCCAGGCGGCAATCCCAGGCGAATCTTGTAGGCGTCCAGTCCGTCTTGATACTGGTTCTGGAGATTGAGCAAGTCGATTTGGGCGCGGTATTGTTCGAGGCGGGCTTGCTCGACCTGGAACCAATCGACGCGCTGGGCATTGAAGAACGCCTTGAGCTGTTCGAAGCTGTCGCGCAGGGCGACGACGTTTGCCCGCTGGTTACGGATCAGGACCTGCTGGCGCAACAGGGCCATCAAGCCCCCGACCAGCCCGCCGCCGCCGGGGCTGAGGTTCGCCAGCGTGATGCCGTCGGGCGAGGGACCCGATCCCGGATCGCGTCCGGCGACGATCTGGGCATAAAACCCCCGCTGGAACCGTTCCATCTGACGGATGTTGGCCAGCAGCGCTCGCTCCGAATCGGTCAGCGTTTCCAGGACCACCGCCCGGCCACCGGCTCGCAGCAACGGCTGAACCAGGGAGAAATCCAACAGCGTCGTCCCGGTGTAGTCATCCGGCCCGGCGAATTGCCAAACCAGTGAGTTGGCCGCGCCGACGACCAGCTCGCCGCCGGTGGCGAACAACTTTTGCACGACGACATCGGTATCGGTCGAAAGGAGGCTCTGCGAACTGCCACCGGCACGCTCGCGGCCCTGGGCATCGAAGAACGTATCGTTGCCGCCGAAGAACTGGGCGTCGAATCGGAATCGCTGAAACGTGACGTCCAGCGCCGACTGATAGAGATTCTCCAACTGCTGTTGATACGCGCGCGAATCGCACAAGGCCAATTGCATGGCCGCCTGGCGATTGAGAACCACCTGGCCCCGGTCGTCACGTGGAAGGTAAGCCTCCCAGTTCGGATTCTCCGCGTACGGTGTCTTGCCGTAACACGGCCAGCCGGGCCATCCTCGTTTGCCGTCGACACAGTGCATCAACCGATGCGAGACCGGGTCGTCCGGAGGCATCGGCGGACAGTCGGGATTGTCGGGGTCGAACATCCGTGATTCGGGGCTGGGCCGGATTGAAAACTCGCCCATCGTACAACCCACGGCCCGGGACGCCTGGTCCTCAAGGCAGTAGACCTCGCGGTCGGCCTGTTGGCGGTAGAAGGCTCGACTGCAACCGCCCGGTAGAATCGTGAAGAGAACGACCCAGGCCACTGCCAGCCCGGGCCATCGGCGACCGGAAGTCGCAAAGAACCCCTCCGCAAAGGGGCGAATCGGTGTCTCGGTGGTTCGTCTCGTAGCAGCCACGTATCCCAATCCGTTCCGCAGGTGACGACAGGCCACGAGCGTCAGAAGTAACTGCCAGTTCCTAAACAAGTTAGGATCCCGCGCGGCGCGAATGTTGTCCTGACGGACGGAACAGACCCCCTGTAGTGTGGATGGCGTCGATGGAATAGCGATCCATCAACACCCCCGACGAGCGACAGGGTGTTGTGTTCTAAGCAGCCTTCAGGGCAATGCGTCCAAAGTACCTTGGCTGCACGTTCCTTCGGATGGGCATCAATGAGACTTTAACGGTTATACAAACTGGAGCAAATGGTCGGGTGTTAGCGAGGTTTCGTGCGAACAGGAAAAATAGGGGCTATATGCCCTAAACTAATAGACAGCAAAACCTTGACACTGCCGTGGGGGCAGAATAGGATCAAATTTGGGTTATATCTTCACGCCGGCTGCAGCTTTTGTCTTGCGCGAAGGTCTCGGTGCAGGATCAACGCGTAATCCACGGCAAGGCGGCCGGCTAGGACTAG
Source organism: uncultured Planctomycetaceae bacterium (assembly GCA_964637625.1). Lineage (GTDB taxonomy): Bacteria > Planctomycetota > Planctomycetia > Pirellulales > Thermoguttaceae > UBA11386. Next base: position 3,250 of record CAZWWC010000060.1, on the reverse strand, counting down.
TCGATGACGCTCGGCGTGCGTCGCCGCGGAACAGGCCCTCCCAAGTGGGTTCAAAGCGCTATGAACATCTGGAATAAGGTCCTTCTGGGACTTATCGTCGTCACGTTGATTCCACTGTTCTACTTCAGTCTGCAGGCACTGAAGACGCATCGACACTGGCGAACGGCTGCCAAAAAAATCGAAGCGCAATTGCCGATCCTCACCGAGAGGATCGACACTCTCAGGTATGGCGACCCCAACCAGGACGACGGCGAGTGCTTACAGTCGGTTCGCATGGAACTGTACAAGTACTTCGTCAACCGCGGTCGGATCTGGAAAAAGTGCGTGTTTCAGGGCGTCAAAGGGAATGAGGTTCTCGTGAGTGTCGGAAAGCCCAGCCCGCACCAAATTGCCGAGAACATGGTTCTCTTCGTCTTCGACGAAGCGAGCATCCGCGACGGGGGATGTTTCCTGGGTGAATTCAGAGTGAACTCCCTGAACCCACCGAACCAAGTTGTCTTGACGCCGACCATGGGGCTCTCGCCGAGGGCTCGCAAACGCATCCAAGGCGGCAAGGGCCTTTGGACACTGTGCGAGGTGATGCCCAAGGATACGCACAAAGTCTTCGCCGGAATGAGCAAGAAAGAACTCCGCTCGCGGATGCCGGCCCAAGTGGTCGACGAGTATCTGGCCCACGGCAAGGACGGCAAGCAGCGACAACTCCGCGACTACTACGTATTGCTTAAGGAGTCGGATCATCAAGAGGCGGTTCTCTTGGAGGAGAAAAGATCGGCTAAGAGGAACAAGCAATACATGGAAGCGGCCGTAAAGGACGCGAAACAACAAGAGCTGTTCCGCCAGACGGAGAGGGCATCTCTCATGGAGAAGTTGGAAAAGGTGAAGCGGGAGCGGAAGGCCGCCTTGGCCTATCAACAATCGCTGGAAAAAGAGTTGGCCCAACTGGAGGCCAAGATCGCTCAATTGATGAAGGACAACCGAGCCGTTGCCGCGGAGATTGCCAAAATGCAGTCCGAGATGATTCGCCGAGTGGACCGGCGGACGGCCGTGGTTGCTCAATAGCTTCTCTGTTGCGGAGAGCCGTTACGCTTAGGCAGCGTGGCCTGGCCTGCTTGGCCCTGTTCGGCTTCGATCGGCACTATCGAACATGCCCACGCAAGCGAGGGCATCCCGGCGCGCCGGGACCTGACTTAGTGACGTCGGCTCAGTTCGTGTACCGCCTCGACAAGGGCAACGGCATTGGCGACGGGTGTCTGGGGCAACACGCCGTGCCCTAGATTGAAGATGTGCCCCGCTCGTCCGCCTGCTTGGGCGAGAATAGCCTGAACACTGCGGCGGATTTCCCGCGGGCTACTCAGCAGAACGACCGGGTCGAGGTTTCCTTGGACGGCCCGATCCTCACCCACTAGTCGCCAGGCATCGTCCAGGGCAATCCGCCAATCGATGCCGATCACGTCCCCCCCTGCCTCGGCCAACAGCGGCAACAGCGCCGGGTTGCCCGTGGCAAAATGCACGACCGGCACCCCGGGCCGGATCGCGCGGATGACGGTCCGCGTGTGAGGCAGTACGAAGCGACGATAGTCGTCCGGACCCAGGCACCCCGCCCAGGAATCGAACAGCTGAACCGCCTGGGCGCCGGCGGCCAACTGGCTGTCCAGGTAGCGTGCCACCGCACGAGCCAACCGACTCATCAAGGCGTCCCATGCCGCCGGATCGTTGTACATGAACATCTTGGTTTGCCGGTGGTCTCGGCTGGTGCCGCCCTCAATGGCGTAGCTGGCCAAGGTGAACGGTGCGCCGGCGAAACCCAACAGCGGCAGTCGATCGTCCAGGCCGCTGCGAGTCAGACGGACCGTGTCCATGACGTAGTCCAATCTGTCGATGCGCTCTAATTCGATCACGCGGCTGACGTCGGCCGGCGCACGGATGGGGTTGTGGATGATCGGTCCGCGGCGCTGGTCGAACTCGAGTTGCATGCCCATCGGCTCCAGGATGAGCAGCAGATCGGAAAAGATGATTGCCGCGTCGACGCCGAGTTGCTCGACGGCCTGGAGCATCACCTGCGCACATAGGGTGGGAGTCTTGCACAATCCAAGAAAACTGATGCTTTGGCGAATGGCCTGATACTCGGGCTGATAGCGTCCTGCTTGGCGCATGAGCCAGATGGGCGTGTATTGGGTCGGCTCGCGTCGCGCGGCCTTCATCCAAGGGCTGTCGTGCCACGGAGGAAACGAGGACATGAAATGGATATCCCGTAGAGGGGGCTCTGGCCGGATCGTGTCTTCATCCGCTGCAATTCCGCCGAAGACGGCCCGCATTGAGTTCATTGTAGCCCGGGCGTCCCCATAGGGACAGTATTGGCCAGAGGACGGTGTCAAGAACTTCCGACTAGCCGTCACATAAGGAACTATCTCAGAAACAGAATTGGGTGCCTGGGCCATAGCACAGCGGTGGCCCAAAGGCCGAAAAGCCGGGCCTTCGCTGCGCTCAGACCCGGGCACGCTATAAGCAAAAAAAGGCCTGCCCGGGCCGAAACCCGAGCAGACCTTGAGGGAATGGAAGCTCAGCCGGTCCGTCTAGTTGCGGACAACGCTTCGGCTGGCTTTGTAGTACTTTTTCGGACTCAACGAGGCCGAGGGATCGACCGTCGGGGCCTTCGGCAGCGGAGCGGCCTCTTCGGCCGGTGCGGTCTTCGGTGTGGTGGCACCGCCACCGCAAGCATCCTCGCAGCAGCCGGGCTCGCAGCAGCACTTGGGAGCCTTGTAGATGCAGATCCGCAGGCTGCACAGATCGTCGAGCAGGTCGCGGACTGGCGTGCAACGGCACTTGCGGCAGCTAGGTTCGCAGCACTCCGGCTCGCAGGCGGGCTCGCAGCAGTTCTTCTCGCAGCACTTCGGCTCGGGTGCACAACACTTGGTCTCTTCGCAGCACGCGGTACCACAGGACTCGCAGCAGCACTTCTTGCAGGCGAACAGGCCCTTCAGGCCAGAGAACAGGTCGCGGCAAGGCTTGCGGCAGGACTCGCAGCACTCGGGCTCACAGCAATTCTTTTCGCAGCAAGCCGGCTCGCAGCAGCTTTTCTCGCAGCACTTCGGCTTGCAGCAGCGCAGCAAAGGCTTGCAGCACTTAGGTTTGCAGCAGGCCTGGTCGCAGCACGCTGGTTGACAGGCCTTCTCGCAGCAGGCCGGCTCGCAACAAGCGTTGGAGCAGCCGCGGTTCAGGCCCAGCAGGTCGTTCAGGAGTTCAAACCCGA
>CAZWWC010000059.1:0-16302 GCA_964637625.1 uncultured Planctomycetaceae bacterium | reverse complement strand
AAGCGAAGAATCTATTTGGTCGTCGAGATCCTTCGCTGCGCTCAGGATGACTGTTTGGGGCACTATTCGGCCAAATTCGGAACTATTGAAAGTAGACATCCCCCCCCAAAAAAATCCGCCGCCATGCCTTACATCCCAAACACACCTGAAGACCAACGGGCCATGCTCGACGCGATCGGCGTGGAGTCGATCGACGACTTGTTCGCCATGATCCCGTCCGAGCTGCGGCTTCAAGGCCAGTTGGACTTGCCGCCGGCCATGGGCGAAATGGATCTGGCGGCCTATATGAATCGCCTGGCCTCCGAGAACACCGTGGCCGAGGCGTGCGCCTGTTTCCTGGGCGGAGGAAGCTACGATCACTTCATCCCGGCGCTGGTCGACACGGTCGCCTCGCGCGGCGAGTTCTACACGGCGTACACCCCTTATCAGGCCGAAGCCAGCCAGGGTACGCTTCAGGCGATCTTCGAGTACCAGACGCTCATCACGCAATTGACCGGCATGGACGTCTCCAACGCCAGCCTCTACGACGGCGGCACGGCGGCGGTCGACGCCGTGTTGATGGCCATGAGTGCCACGCGTCGCAGCGGTCGGGTCGTTACGTCCCGCAGCGTTCATCCGGAATATCGGCAAATCATGGCCACGTATCTGGCCAATCTCGACACGCAGTTGCACGTGGTCGATACGCCCGAGGGAACTACTGCGGCCGAGTCGCTCGCCGCTGAGGTCGACTCGCAGACGGCCTGCGTATTGGTCCAGCATCCGAATTTCTTTGGTTGCCTGGAGGACGTGGAAACCCTGGCCGGGATCGCGCATGCGGCCGGCGCGCTGTTGATCGTGGCGGCGGGCCCGATCAGCCTGGGGCTTCTGAAACGGCCGGGCGATTACGGCGCCGACATCGTGGTGGCCGAGGGACAGCCATTGGGAAATGGGCTGGGCTACGGCGGGCCGTATCTGGGCATCATGGCCTGTGGCGAGCGGTTCGTCCGCCGGATGCCCGGCCGACTCGTCGGCCAAACGACCGATCGGCGCGGTCGGCGCTGCTGGGTCCTGACCATGCAAACCCGGGAACAGCACATCCGGCGAGAAAAGGCCACCAGCAACATCTGCACGAACCAAGGATTGATGGCACTGCGAGCGGCCGTCTATTTGGCGGCGATGGGTCCTGCCGGAATGCGCGCGGTAGCCGAGCTGTGCCTCGAGAAGGCCCACTACGCAGCCGAGCAGCTCGCCGGCGCCGACTCGTTGGAGCTTGCCTTTGAGGCACCGTTCTTCAATGAGTTTGTGGTTCGCCTGGCCGACGGCCGCGTCGAACACCGGCTTAAAGCCGCACGGCAACAGGGCATTCTGGCGGGCGTGCCCTTGGGGCGTTGGTACCCCGAGCTGGCTGACTGTCTGCTGATTGCCGTGACCGAAAAACGAACTAAAGAGGAAATCGATCGTCTGGCCAGGGTGCTGGCGCAACCTTGTCCATCGGGAGATTGAGGATGCGGAATCGGCAAGCCACGCAACTGCTGTTTGAGCTTTCCAAGCCGGGCCTTGCGGCCGTGCAAATGCCGGAGTGCGACGTCCCCAGACGCTTGCCCGAGCAGCTTCTGCCCGAGTCCGCACTGGCCGAGGCGCCACCTGCCTTGCCCGAGGTGTCCGAACCCGACTTGACGCGCCATTTCGTCAATCTGTCGACACAGAACATGTCGATCGACACGCACTTCTATCCGTTGGGCTCTTGTACGATGAAGTACAACCCCAAGCGGAACGAGCGGATCGCTTCGATGGCGGGTTTCTCGGGCTTGCATCCCTATCAGCCGGACGAGACCGTTCAGGGCATGCTCGAACTGCTCTACCGGGCCCAGGAGATGTTGGCCGAGATTGCCGGGCTGCCGGGGGTGAGCCTGCAGCCGGCCGCCGGCGCGCACGGCGAATTGACCGCGCTGTTAACCGCCGCGGCTTACTTCCGCGACACCGGGCAGGGCCGCCGCAGCGTGCTCATCCCCGACCAGGCCCACGGCACCAATCCGGCCAGCGCCGTCATGGCCGGTTTTCGTACCAAGGAAGTCAAGAGCACCTCAAACGGGTTTGTCGATCTGGACGACCTTGACGAAAAGCTCGACGACCGGACGGCCGTCTTCATGATCACCAATCCCAACACGCTCGGTTTGTTCGACCCTCAGATGAGTCGGATCGCGCAAAGGGTGCACGACGTCGGCGGACTCGTCTATTTGGACGGGGCCAATATGAACGCCATCCTCGGCGTGGCTCGGCCCGGCGATTTCGGCGCCGACATGATGCACTACAATCCACACAAGACGTTCAGCACGCCACATGGCGGTGGCGGTCCGGGCGCCGGCCCGATCGCCGTAAGCGAAGCGCTCGCGCCCTACTTGCCTTCGCCGGTCGTCGTGCGCGGCGAAAACGGCTACCGACTGGATTTTGACCGGCCCAAGTCCATCGGTCGGGTCCGCAGCTTCTTCGGCAACACGGGCGTGTTGGTTCGGATGGTTTGCTACCTCCTGACCCACGGTACGGAGGGCCTTCGCCGTGTGTCGGAAAACGCCGTGCTCAACGCCAACTATTTGCTCTGCCGATTGAAGCATTTCCTGCCGGTGCCCCATGGTGACCGGTGTATGCACGAGTTTGTGGCCAGCGCCTCGGGGCTGAAGCGCCAACGGGGCCTCACCGCGATGGACGTGGCCAAGCGGCTGTTGGATCGGGGTTTCCATGCCCCGACCGTCTACTTTCCGCTTATTGTGCCTGAGGCGTTGATGATCGAGCCGACGGAAACGGAGAGCAAAGCGACGCTGGACGCGTTTGCCGAGGCGATGTTCCGTCTCGTCGAGGAGCCGATGGACCTGTTGCACGAGGCACCGCACACGACGCTCATCAGCCGCGCGGACGAAGTCCAGGCGGCACGAAAACCGATTCTCTCCTGGTCGCCGGAAGACGGCCGGGAGTAGGATTACTTTTCCGACAACGTTGAATGCCCCGGCGCAGGGTGGCGCTGGGAATCTCACTTGGCAAGGTGACAGCGATGTTCCGCGGGACTGACGACGTTTCCACTTTCTGTAGTTCCAAGTTCTATTGAAAGCCGACACCGTCATCCTGAGCGTAGCGAAGGATCTCCTTGGCCAATCGAGATCCTTCGCTACGCTCAGGATGACCTGCTGCGCTCCCATGCCGAAGCAGAAACACAAGCCGCTTGGCCAACCATGACGCCCAGGACGCACTGCTCGTTGTTGATCGACCCACCGGCTTCCGGGACCTGGAACATGGCTGTCGACGAAACCTTGCTCGAATCGTTTTCCGAGCGAGGAAGCTGCGGTTGGCGATTCTATCGGTGGCGCGAACCTACGTTGTCGCTAGGCTACTTTCAGCCGTGCGAGGATCGCCGCCTTCACCCGCCGAGTCTGCGGTGCCCCGTGGTTCGACGCGCCAGCGGCGGCGGGGCCATCGTACACGACGTCGAGCTCACCTACAGCTTTGTGGTGGCGGCCGGGAGCCGCTTGGCGCGGCAGCGAAACCAACTTTACACGGCAGTCCATGCTGCGCTGATCGACGCCCTAGCCGAATTGGGGGTCAGAGGCGCCTCGCTGTTTGGACCTGCCGGGGGCTTCTCGCCCGGGCAAGAGCCTTTTTTGTGTTTCGAGCGGCGCTCGCCGGGCGATGTAGTATATGGTGGCGTGAAGATCGCCGGCAGCGCGCAACGCCGCCGCCGCGGCGCGGTGCTCCAGCACGGTAGCGTTCTGCTGGGGCGATCCGGTGCCGCTGCGGAATTGCCGGGAGTGCGCGATCTGACCCAATGCGAGGTGACCTGCGACACGTTGGTGGCGGCGTGGCTCCCACGATTGGAAGAGCATCTGGGAGTGAGCTTCTCAGAGTCGACTCTCACCGGTGTCCAACGGCGGCGTGCCCAGCAGTGGGTCGACGCGAAGTACGGCGCCGACGACTGGACCAAGGACCGCAAGGTGCGGCCCTTATGACGGTTGGCCTCGGCCGGTTGTTGGAAGGGGTGACGATTTTTATTGACCCCTGCATAGCTAATGACGGGAGGGCGACCAACGGGAGCCCGGCTTTCAGGGCATTTGGCGTTGTCTTACCAGATCATTTGAAATGCAGCCATCAAGAGGTGCTCGACAGAGGATTTCCTGGGAGGCGCAGCACGAGCTTCTCCAATCATCGGGGCCAGATAGCCCTCCTGTGGGGCATGCTCGATGCGGTAAAGGTGGTGGCGCCGTTTTTTGACTTGGTCGATGGTTGTTGTTACCATCAAGTATAGTGGGCAGTTGTGTTGGTTGGTTCATGGCTCCGTCTTCTGAACCAGGGTATGGTAATGGACGTTAGACTGGTTGTCATCGGCGGCAAGAACGCCGGTCGGATCATCCCAGTCACCGGTGAGAAGTTCTTCGTCGGCCGAGCAGAGGATTGCCATCTGCGTCCCCACAGTGATCTGGTCAGCCGGCATCACTGTGCGATCATGGTGCAGGAAGGCGAAGTCACCGTCCGGGATTTCGGCAGCCGAAACGGGACGATGGTCAACGGGGAGCGTATTCGGGGTGAAGAAGAACTCCGTCCGGGAGACCGTCTGGCGATCGGACCGCTTGAGTTCGAGGTCCTGCTGGAAGTCAGTCTTGCCGGTCAGAAAAAGCCCAAGGTCAAGAGTGTTGAGGAGGCCGCCGCCCGAACGGTCCAGTCGGCCGCCAACAAACCGAAAGAGGACGAGTTGGACATCGGCGATTGGCTTGAGGATACCGTCGACGGCAGCGGGGACACCAAGGCGATGGACACCGTCGAGACCGGCATGGTGGCGATGGACACTCCGGCGGCTGAAGATACGCCGGCCGAACCGGAAAGTGAAGAGGATAGTGAGAAGGATAAGAAAAAAGCCCCTCGGAAGTCGTTGAGTGGAATCCACGACTCGAAAAAGCCGAAAGCGCCCGACAGCCAATCGGCGGCAGCCGACACGCTCCGCGCGTTTTTCCATCGAAAGTAGGACCGCTCCCGGCGAGAGCCGGGACGGCCGCCGCGAGCTGTGGTATGCTTGATTGGATGTACTTCCGCCTCTAGACACGACTAAGGAGAGGCGCTGGTGAAAGCTGCTGACTCCCCTCGCAAATCCGCCGCCATGCTGGGTGTCGGCTTCGACGCCGACGACGGCCAAGTGCGACTTACCCGGGGAAAGAACTACGCGCTGGTCGGCGGATCGGAACAGACCCACACCGTCATGCAGGAAACGGCCGAGAAGATCAACGAGCACGTTGATCGGGAAGGCAAACGCCTGGAAGATCTTACGGCCGGCCAGCTTCGCGAGATCTGTCAACAGGTGAGCGATTCGCTGGGACGCTAGCGCCCACTCGATGGCCCACCTGGCGTGTTCTCTTGCTCTTTCACGTGCGTTTTCCGGCTTGCTCTCGCCGGCAATGCGTTCTTCCCGCACGATCTGACGGAGCGGCTCCGCATAACCGCTACATCTTCGAGAACCGGGTCTTCTGTCCAATCAGAACAAACCCCCACAACTGCCCTCTTTCTCCGACCGGTCAACTTTTCCACATTCGCGGGCCGATGATCTCTGGCGACCAACGTGCGTTGGCTTTCTCACGGGATTTGGGCGGCTTGTGGAATACCCCACACACTCGCATGAGCCGCCGGAGGCGACGAGCCGCAGTGGCGCGTCAAGGCGGCGTTTTGACAAGTACGATTCTCCAATCTTCCAAAGAGAGGTTTGTCCGTGGCCAAAACCAAAGCAAGTACCGCCAAAAAGGCAGTAGCCCGAAAAAGCGCGAAAACGACGCGGCGCGCAACGACCCGCAAGGGCACCACGAAAACTCGTGCCGTGAAGACAACGGCCAGAAAGACGAAGAAGAAGACGGCAGCCAAGAAATCGGCTCGGACCACGCCTGCGCCGAAGCAACCCAAGCCGGACAAGACCGTCCCGGTTGATCGTCGCAGGGACGCCGATCGACGTAGCAGTGATGAGCGTCGCAAGAAACACGAGCCGGTGGCGGTGGAGCGTCGCACGATCGAGCGTCGGGCGAAGGTGAACCGGCGTCGTCAGATCGACCCGACGACCTGCGAGAGGGATTACACCACCGAAGAGCTCGAGTTCATGAGCGCGCTGGACCAATACAAGCGAACCAGTGGACGCATGTTTCCTACGTGTAGCGAGATTCTCGAGGTGATCAGAGCCTTGGGCTACCAGAGAGTATCTCGGGTCGAGGAAAACGGCCAGTCGCCGGCTGGGGTTTCGGTAGCCGGCGTGCTCCAGGACGCGGGGACTGAATCATTTGAGCATCCCGGCTTGACCGGGTCGGCGGCCCCCGGCGCGCCGGGGCTGGCCGATACGCCGACCACCTAGAGGAAAAAGGGGACAGGTCCAATTTGCCGCCTACGGCCCGAAGGGTGCTGCGCACAAATTGGACCTGTCCCCTTTTTCCGCCCCCGATATTTGGGGGCTCGTTCTCTTTGTCCGCCCGACCCTATTGACGCCTGCATAGCCAATGTACGCAGGGCGACCAACGGGAGCCCGGCTTTCAGGGCATTTGTCGATGGACCGCCGATCATTGACAATGTAGACATCAATAAGGGCTCACTGCCTGAATGCGAGGGGGGTAAACCGCTCTTGCGGCGCGGCGGTGCTTCCGCTATCCTCCCGCCTCCAATCTCGTCGATAGCTCGCCATCGTGCTGAGCGACCGCTTTCTTCTCTGCCATGAGGTATCCAAACCGTGCTTAGACGACAATCGGTGACGTACTTCAGCCGTTTTTGCTCTCGTCTTCGGTGGGTCGGTCTCTTGGGGGCCACCGTGCTGGCGGCTCTCCCGCTGTGCGGTTGCGGCGGCTTTGCCGCTCGGGGTCTGAATGCCGAAGGCGTGCGTAAATTCGAGCAAACCCGATATCAGGAGTCGCTCGGCCAGTTCCAACAGGCAATCCAGAACGACCCGAACAGCGCCGACGGCTACTACAACCTCGGCGCGGTGCACCACCGCTTGGCCACGTTGCACAAATCGGAGGACGACTATAAACGGGCAGAGAGCTATTACAACCAATGTCTCGATCGCGCGGCGGACCATGCCGAGTGCCATCGCGGCCTGGCGGTCATGCTCCTCCAGCAGGGCCGCAAAGAGGAAGCGTTCCGCCTGATTGAGCGTTGGGCCGACCGGCGGGCCGATTTGGCCGAGCCGAAAATTGAATTGGCCCGATTGCTCGAAGAAACGGGCGACCCCGCAGCCGCCAAGGAGCGGCTCATCGAGGCGCTGGCGCTGAATCCGGACCATGCCCGAGCCAGGGCCGCTCTGGGCCACGTGCAGGAAGAGCTGGGCGAGCACGCCCAGGCACTGGCCAACTATCAGAAGTCGCTTTGGCACGATAAGTTCCAACCCGACGTGGCCGCGCGCATTGCCTCGCTGCAGGCCACTCTGCCGACGGCCACCACCGTGACGGCTGAAGGTCCATCCACCAGCGGCACCCGGATGGTCAGCCGCGGGACCGGCACGCTGCGGTAGGGCACTTCTGGGACTGGTGTAGCGGGGTGCCACGGGCATCTTGCCCGTGCCCAGAGGTCGGATTGCCTTCAACATCGGCAAGTCCCCATGGCTAGCCGTTTCCCAGACGCCGTCTGCGCGGACGACACCCGCATTGGTTGACAATTGGTAACCGTTCACACCCCATGTAAGTGAAAAATGCTGGACGCCCCACGCGGTGCATTCCCCCTGTTTTCGGCGTTTTCACATCCGAATCTGCTCTTGCCCTGATCGCCGGTTTTCGCTACTCGGGGCGGCATGAGCACGCAGCCGCCCATCCCGAAGGAGTTGTGGGATACCATCCCGCCTGCTGCTCAGGCTGCGTTGCTGGCTGTCTTCGAGTCGCTCCACAGACGAATTGAGGATCTGGAGCGCGAAGTCGCCGAACTGAAAGCACGGCTGAGCCAGAATTCCACCAATTCCTCCAAGCCGCCTTCTTCCGATCCACCGTCGGTGAAGCGCGCGCCACCGAAGCAACCCACCGGAAAGAAGCGTGGTGGGCAGCACGGACATGAAGCTCACCACCGTGCGCTGGTGCCGCCGGAGAAAGTCAGCGAGTCGTTGGTGCTGTTTTGATGAGTGACGACCCTGATCCGTGGCGACATCAAGTGGCGGAACTGCCGCCCATCGAGCCTACGGTCGTCGAGTATCGTCTGCATCGATTGATGTGTCCGAATTGTGGGACCAAGACCTGTGGCCAACTTCCCGCCGGTGTCCCGCGTGGCGCGTTCGGACCACGCTTGCAGGCCGTACTGAGTCTGTTGGCCGGCGCCTATCGACTGGGCAAGCGGCCGATCCGATCCTTGGCCACCGACCTGTTCGGGTTGACCATTTCTACGGGCATGGTCTGCAAGCTCGAACGGGCCACCAGCGAGGGCCTCGAAGTGCCGGTCGAAGAACTACGCGAGTATGTTCGCAATCAAGACGCCGGCGCCGACGAAACCCCCTGGCGGGAGAATCGCAGCAAGGCGTGGCTTTGGGTCGCGGTGACGCAAATCGCCACCGTGTTTACTATCGCTGGAACACGCGGCGCCAAAGTCATCCGCGAGATGCTCGGTGAGAACTACAATCGTGTGCTTGTCTCGGATCGTTGGACGGCGTACACCTGGATCAAACGTCGGCAGTTGTGCTGGGCGCACCTGCGGCGCGACTTCCAGGCGATGATCGACCGGGAGAACTCCGCCAGTGAGATCGGCACGTCGCTGCTTGAGTTGTCCGATCAACTTTTCCACTGGTGGCATCGGGTCCGCGACGGCACCCTTGCGCGCTCATCGTTCCAGAAGTATGCTGGTCCCTTGCGGCACGCCATGCGTGGTCACTTGGAACGTGGTGCAGAGTGCTCGTGCAAGAAGACAGCGGGCACTTGCCGCAAACTGCTGAAGCAAGAATCGTCCCTGTGGACCTTCGTCTGGGTCGAAGGGATCGACCCGACGAACAACGATGCCGAGCGTGTGCTGCGTCATGCCGTGCTGTGGCGCAAGAGCAGCGGCGGCACCGACAGTGAAGCAGGGAGCCGTTTCGTCGAGCGGATGCTGAGTGTCGTGGCCACTTGTCGGCAGCAGAACCGCAACGTCTTGGAGTTGTTGACCGCGTGTTGCGCGGCACGGCTTGCCGACTCTGCTGCCCCTTCTCTGCTGCCCGCACAGGCCGAACTGGCCGCTGCCTGATTGGCGAATTCCCTTTTGGAACAGCCTTGCTCCGGGGTCCAATTCGGGCCAGATCTCGTCACCGGCGAGGGATTTCTGGCCCGATTCCCAAGGAATTTGGATTTCTGGGGGGGGCAAGAAAACCGTTGCAACGCCGCGCATCTCAGCTAAACTCAGGGGCATGCCGTTTGGGAGGGTTGCCCGGCGTGGCCCGGACTTGAACGGCTACGCACGAAGAAATGCCAAAAAATCGCCACGCGTCAGACACGGGGGGGACGCAGTTGTTACAATGGGAGATGAACTCGGCCTGGAACGGTTCCAGGCCAATCCATATGGGAAATCCCGGTTCAAAGGCGGAAAACTAACATTCCAAGTGGATCAAACTTGGGGGCAAGGCCACTTTTTCATCGAGAGGTTTGACCATGAGCATAAACCAGTTGATCAAGGCGGTCGTTGTTGGAGCCGTGGCCTTAGTTATTGGCGTCATGGTGTACAATTTCTACTTCGGCCCCACGCCGGAGGAAAGGGCATTGACGAGCCTAAAGAGAGTGGCCAAGAACGTAGAGGTGGGGCTTCCGGATGTTCTTGGGGTGAGTCGGGACCAGGTCGGGAAGGCGAAATACTCTATAGTTAGGGCGGTCTTTCCCTTGAATACACTAGCCGGATTCGTGTTTCTTACTGTGACCGGCACCGAGGAACCGGAGCAGGATTGGCTCGTGATGTATCAGTGTGATGACAAAAACCCACGCTGGGTTTTCAATGGTGCCCGCTTTGGCCCGAAGGGGAGTGTCCTGCAGGAGGGCGGTCTTTCGGGGAAAGAGGTTTCATCTGAAAAGGCCCTGCAACTGTTCAAGAGTTCGGCCGAGTGACACTGCCCTGCCGAACGAAAGGGCTCGGCCTGCCAACTCTTCCAGACACTTCGTTCCTCAGGACGCCATCTGCCAATCCCGAATCTCTTGGGGCAACTCGCCGGTCGCAGGCCTGCAGTGTCGGTCGTCTCCGCCACTCCGCTCTTGCGGCGGCCCAGGATTGGCGGATTCCTGGCGGGACGATTCGAGTTAGCAGTTGTTGGCGGAAATTCACGGGCTGTTTACCTCCCGGACGCACACTGAACGCCCCTTCGTCAGCGATACTGAGTCCAAAAGAACCTCTCCACGGCGCACGATTCCGAAGGGAAGCATCATTGTACCTCATCTTCTTGCGTCGGCGTGCCAATATACACTCGAGTGTCTCCGGTAATGGGAACTAGGCAGTCATTCGAACTCCTTCCGGACCATAGTAGTCTTGACGACACCAAAGTGCCTGAAGGAATCGGGCCAGACGAAGATCTTGAGGTAGTATTTGTCTTTGTTGAATTCACCCAGCTTCCGGGTGATCGTGCCGCCGGCATCTTTCTCTGGATCTACGGCGAAGCCGGCGCCTGGTTTGGGTTCGATGAACCGCTTCGATCGCGCAATTGATCACTAGGGAGGAAATTCCAATGTCCAGTGGTGAACAGGGGCGACAATCGGATGGGGGACCGCTACGCTCGACGCTGGGTGTCACCTTGCGCAAAGACAACCATGATTGGCACCCATGTTCTTGACCGTGGACCGGCCGCTGTTGGCAGCCTGGTCCATGGACTTCGACCGGGTACATGCAGTCTTGATGATGATTGTTCGGCGAGGGCATAATCGATGACCTTTCAGCCAGAGAACAAGCTTGAGCGATCGCTCATGAAGGCCGCACAGGACCCCGCACACCGTCCACAGTTCTACAGAGATTTCGCTGAATCTGACGTGTTTGTAATCCAGCATGGTCCGCCTCCGGAACAGAGCGGCGCCAGAGTGTTGAAAGAAGGATGCCAACTGAAGATTCCGAACATAGATTTTAACGGCAAAGCGTACATTCCAATCTTCTCCTCTCTCTCGCGTCTCAAAGCTGTTTTGCAGGATGAAACAGCATACATTGCCCTCAATGCCTTCGAGTTCCTGAAGATCACACAGGGTGCCGAGATCCTCCTCAATCCGGGTTCGGATTTCGGAAAGGAATTCACGAAGGACGAGATTCAGTCGATCATTGACGGTTCTGTCTGGAAACCATGTGAATCCTACCGTTTTGAGAAGGAAACACGGGTGCTGATGGGCCAGCCGGCCAACTATCCCCATGACCTTACGGAAGCACTGACCCGGTTGTTTCGGAAAGTACGAGAAGTCAAGCGAGCGTATTTGGCACACTTCTTCAACCCCGAGAAAGACGAAAAAGCACATACCTTGATTGGAATCGAGGTTTCCGGGAATTGGGATCAAGTGGTTTCTCAGGCCGGCCTTGTGGCTAGAGATATCGAAATCCCAGATCCCCCTGTTGATTTTGTCCAGATCACCGGGCAAGGCGGAGCAGAAGACTACTTCTTAAATGACTGTGAACCGTTCTACAAGAAAAAGGTTCTACGATGGTTCTGAGATTGCCGCAGGGATACCTTTCGACCAAAGGCACGTTGCGGTCACGGAAGGTGACCGCTTCAGCAAAAGGGTGTGCCTGAAATGGTGAAAACGAAGGCTATCGTGCTGGTCGGTACGATCCAGCAGACGGAATGTTCCCTGTAGGATGAGCTTTTACGATATACGAAAAGTCATTGTCCTGGACAACCTGTCGCAAAGCGGCCTGGATCTTCTGGAAGCGGTCGGCAACGTCGACTACGAGGTCCACACGGGACTGAAGGGGCAGGAGCTGCGGGGCCATGCTCGGTCAGTTCGACGGGGCCATCTGCCGTAGCGGCGTGTTGGCCCTGGACAGCCAGCCGCCGGCCGAAGCGGTGGCCGAGGTGCTTGCCCTGGACGAGATGACCCGGGCCTGGGTCGTCAATCTACCCCCGGCCCGAGAAATGCCCGCCTGGATGGGCGGCGCGGGATAGCCGAAGCATGCCGGGGATAGCTCTTTAGCGAGTGCCACGGGCATCTTGCCCGTGCCGCAGGGCTGCCTGGGCTGGGTGCCATGGCCACGCTCGCATGGCCATGTCTGAATGTCGAAAAGCATGCTCACGGCAAGCGTGAGCATCCCGGCGCGCCGGGACCCGAATTTCCGGACACCCTGTGCTTGTCAGGCGGGTGGCAGATGATTTTCCGCCAAGGACGTTCCCGTTGTGCTGAGGCGTTTTCGGGAAATCGTCGGTGTGCCGTAGCCTTGGCGAAGGCACAAGAGGGTGTGTGATTCTCCGTCAAGCGCCTCTTGCCGCTCGCGCGACACCGACGATTCCGCGTTTGGCCGTTTTCAAATCGCAAGGCCTGCCCCGCGGAATCATCGGTGCTACCCGGTCCCAATTCCCTCGGGCTGCACATCTGTGCGCTGCAAAATCAAACCGCCGTGACACAACCCCCGCGCCGCAGTTTTGAACCGCCGTCAACACCACCCGATCTAGGGGAACCCGTGCTCTGCTCTGCACTAGAACGGTTGACGGAAAGCAACGGGGATCGAAACGCAAGGAGTTGGCAACACGCGACGATGGTCCCTTGCGTGGAATTTCCAAAATCCGTCCGGCGCGGGCCAAATACTTGGGCTACGCTTCGATAGACGACTTCGTCTGCTGGGAGGCATCGTGATCGCTTCGGCGCCGAGCCCTTTGATAAGCCTGCTTGTGTGTTCCCACCTGCTCGGCTGAGTCCTTCCCGCGTGTAATCGGAAGGACCGTCACAGATTGCCCTATTTTCCCAGAATCTGCATTCTGCGTGAGACTTGTCCTCTATCGGAGGCCGGCCGTGTGACGATTGCGGGCATATGTATCGATTCCGGGTCGACTTCGCAGCCCGAGTGCAACCCATCGTCTTGCAGCCTTGGAGAAGGCATCTCTCTGGACATCGACCGACAGACGGAAATGACCATGATCAACACCACATTGCACCATCGGGTCTTCAGTGCACTGGAAGAAAACGTGTATCTGAGGGGCCGACGGTTTCATTTGGAGGCCGAGCAGGGACGCATTACTCTGCGTGGAACGGTTCGTTCTTACTACCAGAAACAGATGGCCCAGGAGGCGGTCCGTAAGGTGGATGGTGTGAACGAAATCGCCAACGAGTTAGAGGTCTGCCAAATCTAGACAGCCGGCGGAGACTTGCCTTGCCGATCTGCCGGCAAGCAGGTTGCCTCTATGCGCTTCTGCGCGAGAGGAGTCCTTGGCAAAGCGAGAGCATGAAACCGGACACGACCAACGAGAGTGTGCCATTGCTTGCCCTTGGGCAAGCAGTGCTCGTTTGGTGGCCATTGCACTGCTTCTGCGAAACAGTGGCACACACAATTCCCGGATGTTCTCTCGCAAGAAGCAGCACTACTGCGAAATTCCGACGCTGCTTGCCTTCAGGGCAGGCAGTGGCACACGATGGTGAGGCATCCGCCCAAGTGTCGGCTTGCCGGCGGTTGTACTATCGCGGCTGGGAAGGGGCGGTGCCCATGACGGCCTCCACCCGATCTCCATAAGCCGGCAGCCGCTCTTCAAGCCGGCAAGTCTCGAGCACTTCGCGGTTATGCGGCGACAGGCCCGAGAGCCGAATCACGCCATCGTGCTCCAAGATGCGTCGTTGCAGCAGCACCAACTGGGCGATCAGAATCGATCGCAGCAGCTCGACGTCGTTCAATTCCAGAACGACGCGATAGGTCAGGTGCTTTTCCAAGAGCGACCAGATCCGGTCGGCCAGGACCTCCATTTCCGGGGTATCGGGATCGAAGTTCTGCACACGGATGAAAAGCCAGCCCGGCCCGCGACTCAGATCGAGGTCACATCCCTTCGTTGTGACCAGCATTTTCCTACCCATTTGACTAATGTGCGCGTTCCGTAGCGCACGGTTCCCGATGTCAACACCGGAGTCGCCCCTTCAATTGGTTAATCCTATCTCAATTACGATTTCCATCAATACCCCTGGCGGATGCGACAGACTAATCCCCGCGGATTACCTGCCTTTGCATGACAGCATTGCTACCGCTGTGCAGCTCACTCGTCGAACAATGTGGCCTGTTCGGGTGGAGTATCGTGTTCCGGCCGCTGGAGCCCGAGGTGCGCAAGCCCCGCCGCCGTGACCCGGCGCCCACGCGGCGTGCGTACAACCAGCTCGCTTCGCAACAGATAAGGTTCCACTTCGTCGATGAGCGTGTCGGCTGGCACGTTGAGCGTATGGGCAACCGCCTCGACACCCACCGGACCACCGCCGAACACGCGGACAATGGTCTTCATGTAGCTGCGATCCTGGCCGTCGAGGCCCGCCCGGTCGATTCCCTGCATCTCCAGAGCATCCCGGGTCACCGCGAGCGTGATCCGCCCGTCGGCGCGGCTGACGGCATAGTCGCGGACCCAGCGGAGCCGGTTGTTGGCCACGCGAGGCGTTCCGCGGCTTCGCTCGGCGATTTCACGGGCCGCTTCGGAATCGATCTCGACACGTAGTTTTCCTGCATTACGCGAGACGATCTCGGAGAGTTCGTCGACCGAGTAGAAACTGAGGTGTTCGCGCATCTGAAACCGGTCGCGCAGAGGCGCCGAAAGCAGCCCCGTTCGGGTGGTCGCCCCGATGAGCGTGAAGGGCCGTAGCTGCATGTTGATCGTCCGCGCATTGACGCCCTCACCCAGCGTCAGGTCAATCCGAAAATCCTCCATGGCCGGATAGAGGAACTCCTCGACCGCCTTCTGCATCCGGTGGATCTCGTCGATGAACAAAATCGACCGCTCTTCGGCGTTGGTCAGGTAGGGGATCAGGTCCTTGGGTGCCTTGAGCGTGGCCCCGCTGCCGATCTGAAATGGCACGCCCAAGTCGCGGGGAATACACGTGGCAAACGTCGTCTTGCCCAGCCCCGGCGGGCCGTCGAAGAGGATATGCCCCAGCGGCTCGTCCCGCTTCCGGGCCGCGTCCACGGCGATCTCGATCCGCTCGTACACGGCCCGCTGCCCGACCATCTCGAGCATCGACTGTGGGCGCAGTGCCCGATCGTCTTCGGTCTGCTTGCTCAGGGACTGCAGAATCGGTTCGCGGGTCATGCTCGTAGGAAAAAGGTGTCAGGAACCTTTTGTGCGAAGCACCCGCAGGGCCTTTCAGGCAAAAGGTTCCTGACACCTTTTTCCTTCAGGGAGAACTGAACGGGTGTTAACCAGTTGGTCAATATAGCAGAATTCGCCCCCCGTTGAAGCCCCGAAACGTGCTATCCGTCGATCATAAGGGTGGCACGTCCCTGAGCGCAGCGAAGGGCGTGTTTACCGAACAACCACGCCCTTCGCTGCTCAGGGCATGCCACCCGGCATTCCTCATGGATTCTTGGTGGGCGGTGCCCACCCTACTACTCCTCCAACTCGGCATCCATTCCCAACTGCCGCATCTTGCGGTAGAGGTTCGAACGATGCAGTCCCAGCCGGGCCGCCGCGCGGCTCACGTTGCCTCCGCACCGCTTGATCGCGCGGCGGATAAAGCCGATCTGGAATTCGTTGGTGGCTTCGCTGAGCCCTCGCCCGTCGTCGGCCTTCATGTCCGGCTCGGCCGCGGTGCGACCGGGCGAGAGGATGAACGCCAACTCCTCCGCCTCGATGCGATCCGCCGTGGACAGGTAGGCCAGCCGTTCCATCAGGTTGCGCAACTCGCGGACGTTGCCCGGCCAGGCGTGCTCGCGTAGCCGTCGCTCGGCGGCGGCTGAAAACCGGGGTACCTTGCGCCGCGCCTTGCGGCAGAAGTCGGCCAGGAACTCGCGGGCCAAAAGCAGAATGTCCTCGCCTCGCTCCCTGAGCGGCGGCATCTCGAGCGTGACCACGTTGAGCCGGAAGTAAAGGTCCTCGCGGAATCGCTTCTGCCGGACCATTTCAGCCAGGTTCTGGTTCGTGGCGGCCACGACCCGGGCTTCGGTGTGAATGGGCGTCGACCCACCGACCCGAATCAAGAGTTTCTTCTCCACCACACGCAGCAGCTTGGCCTGGCAGCCGAGCGACAAGTCGCCGATCTCGTCGAGGAACAGGGTGCCGTCGGAGGCCAGCTCGAACTTGCCC
Organism: uncultured Planctomycetaceae bacterium; assembly: GCA_964637625.1. Lineage (GTDB taxonomy): Bacteria > Planctomycetota > Planctomycetia > Pirellulales > Thermoguttaceae > UBA11386. Next base: position 158 of record CAZWWC010000059.1, on the reverse strand, counting down.
TGCCGAGTTTCCGCCGCGTCGGTAAACGCGCCCTTCTCGTGCCCGAACAGCTCGCTCTCGGCCAACGTTTCGGGAATGGCGGCGCAGTTGACAGCGATGAATGGCTTCTCGCGGCGCCGGCTCAGATAATGCATGCTCCGGGCGACCACTTCCTTGCC
>CAZWWC010000058.1:1755-16346 GCA_964637625.1 uncultured Planctomycetaceae bacterium | reverse complement strand
GCCTGGTTCTGCAACATGGCGATGCACGTCGGCATGGCCGACCTGTCGGTGCTGCGGTTTGCGCGGAAATCGTGGTACTCCGTTTCGTCGGCCGCCGGGATGTACGTGGGCCACTTCATGGCGTGGCTCGCCGCGTCGATGCTCTTTGCGTTCCAGCTCCACGCGGCGGGGCTGACCACCGACGCAGCCATCCAGCAGGCGGACGCCGCGGGCACCCTGCCGTCGCCGCTGCCCGGGCCGCTGGCCTACGAGGCTTGCGGCATCGCGGGCCTCATTTGCGTGATCGTGGCCGGCTGGACCACGGCCAACCCGACGATCTACCGCGCGGGCCTAGCCTTCCAGGCGATCGTGCCGCGCCGGTCGCGTTTTACCGTGACCCTAGTAACCGGCGGGATTGCCACCGTGGCCGCCCTATTTCCGGCCCTGGTAATGAGACTACTGGATTTCGTCATGCTCTACGGCATGGTGCTGATGCCGATGGGTGCGGTAATCTTCGTCGACTTCTGGCTCTTCGGTCGCCTGGGGCTGCGGCGCAACTACGCTGAGCAGGCCGGTATTTCGTTCAACTGGGCGGCCGCGGGAGCATGGCTCGTGACATTGGCTGTCTGCCTGGCGATGGTGCTGCTCGGCCCGACAATCGCTTGGCTGGAAGCAAAAGACCTGCTCGTGCTGGGCGCGTCGACCAAGCAGTTCCTGGAACGGTTCAACGTCCAGATATACTTCGTCTCGCTGCCCGGCTGGTTTGTGGCGGCCGTGCTGTACATCGTGCTCAGCAAGCTCTACCAGCGGCGCCGGGCGAAGACGATAACCATCACGGGAAAGGTCGTCTCCGTGACCAAGTAATGGAGAGTCCACCATGCTCTTGCGACGCATCCTTCAGATCATCTCCTGGCTGGCCCTGGCCGGAACGATCGTACCCTCGGCCGCCTTTCTGGCCGGATGCATGACGGCCGGCTCGATGAAAGCGGTCATGCTGGTGGCCACCGCCGTTTGGTTCATTGCCACGCCGCTCTGGATGGGGCGAGCGAAGCCGAAGGAATCCTGTTGACGTTTGCATGGGTCGAAAAACATGCTCACGCAAGCGAGAGCATGCCACCCGGCGAAGGCCGATTAGACCGCTCCCTCACGGTCGCGGCTCGGTTTCTTGGTCGAGCGTCTCGTGCTGCTCGTGTTTGACGACCAGCACCGAGAGCAAGATCGAAACGATCAGCAGCAGGGCGATCACCGAGAGCGAGCCCCAGATGGGCACCAGGTGCTCTCCCTCTTCGAGTCCCGTCCAACCGTGCAGCAGCGGGCTTTCGGCGATCATTTTCAGTCCGACAAACCCGAGCACGGCGGCCAGACCATAGTGGAGATAGCGAAACAGATCGACGATGCCGGCCAGCAGGAAGTAGAGTGCCCGCAGGCCCAGGATGGCAAACACGTTGGAGGTAAAGGCGATAAACGCGATCCACTCGGGCTTATAAAACTTGGGGATTACACCAATCACGGCCGGCACGCTGTCGACGGCGAACACCACGTCGGTGCTCTCGATGACCAACAGCACCAGGAACATCGGCGTGATGCACAAGAGACCGCCGTCCCGGACGAAAAAGTCGTGGCCGTGTTGGTGATGGTCGCCCGGCGTGATGCGGAGGAAACGTCGCGCGGTGCGCAACACAACGTTGTTTTCCGGGTGCACGTCGGCTCCACTGTGTAAGGCCAGCTTGTAGGCCGTGTAGATCAGGAAGGCACCGAAAAGCGGGATGACCCAGTCGAACCGGTTGATCAGCTCGACGCCCGCCAGGATGAACAAGAGCCGCATGACCACCGCGCCGAGGATACCCCAGAACAAGACGCGATATTGGTACATGATGGGGACGCCGAAGAAGCGGAAGATGACCACGAAGACGAAGATGTTGTCCATCGAGAGGGCTTTTTCGATCAGATAGCCCGTCAGATAGACGGTCCCGACCTCGTGTCCGGCCCACCACCAGATGACGCCGTTGAAGATCAGCGCCAGCGTGATCCAGAAGATAGTCCACCAGGCCGATTCCTTCAGCGAGGGGGTATGATCGTGGCGGTGGAAGACCAACAGGTCCAGCGCCAGCAGGAGCACGACGAGGATGGCGAATCCAAGCCAGTGCCAATAATGAAGTTCAGGCAAGGTTTCAGCTCCGGTTCACTTCGCTGGCAGGCAGGACCGTTTTCCTCGCACGACAGGATACCCGCCTCCGGTGGGGCAACTCGCGACAGACCATCATCCTACCCGCTCCATCGTCACGTAGCCAGCCGGATTGCCGTGTCACCCTTCTACCGTAGGCTACTCCATGGCCAAGCTGCTCGACGTGATGCAACGGCCAGCGTGTGTTGCTTTTGGGATCCGCCCGCCCATAAGCGATCACTGGCGAAGTGTTCTGTGTGAATTGGTCTTTTGCGGGTGACATTGGGTGAGTTTGGGGGTTAGATAGATAAGTGGCGACCCTGGCGGTCCATATTTCGGCAAGTGGCCTGCAAGCAACCATACCGGGTGGTCGTTATGCTGGCCATGGTGTGCTGCATCTGCTACGATAGGTGGGTAGGCAGGACTTCTGATCATGGGCTGCTTGGCCGCAGACGGAACAGAAGAGACTGAGGTATTGCAATGAGCTTTTCTCGCCAAGCCCGCTTGGGCTGCGCGTCGGGTGTGCTGATTCTGTTCTCGTTGGTCGGCTGGCGGCCGACTCTTGCCGGGGAGTCGACCGAGGCGGGCAATCGCCAGTATCGGGCGGCGGCCGAACTCCAGCGAAGCAAGCAGTTCGAGCTGGCCGTGGCGGCTTGGAGCGATTTCCTGGCCAAGAACAAGGATCACGGTCACGTTCCACAGGCCACCCTGAACTTGGGCATCTGCTACCTCAAGTCGAAGCAATATGACAAGGCACTGGCCGCACTGCGACACGTGCTCGAGAAGCGTCCGGCGGCTTCGCTCCGCGAGGCGGCCTATCTCTATCTCGGCGTAACCCAATTCAGTCTCGGTCGGGCCGGCCGACAAGAACAATACTTCGAAGCAGCCAGGACCTTGGATGCGCTGCTTCACCAATATCCTGAGAGCAAGTATCTTGCCCAGGCGCTCTATTATCGGGCCGAATGCGACTATGCGCTCGGGAGAAAGGAAGCGGCCGCCAAACGGTACGAGCGTTTGGTCCGCGAATTTCCCGATGGCAGTCTGTTGTCCGATGCACTTTATGCCCTGGGCGTAGCGCAGGAGGAGCTGGGCCAGTTCCAGGCGGCCGGGGTAACCTACAATCGCTTTCTCAAGACCTCACCCAACCACGCCCTGGCCGTTGAGGTCACCTTGCGTCGTGGCGAAACGCTCTTCGGGACCAGGCAATACCAGTTGGCGGTCGGTTGGTTTGCCAAGGCTGCCCGGAGCAAGGGCTTTCGCCTGGCCGACTATGCACTGATGCGTCAAGCGGCCTGCCTGGCCCAGCTCAAGCGATTTGCCGAGGCGGCCGACCTGTACGCCTCGCTGGAGCGTCGGTTTCCCAACTCGTCCCGAATAGAAGCGGCCAACCTGGCGGCGGGAAAATGCTACTATCTGGCCGACCAATGGGCCAAGTCGCTGCGTGTCTTGACCAAGGTGATTGCCGCTCGAGGATCGTCGTTGCCCGAGGCGACCCATTGGAGCGCAAGAAGTCTCTTGAAACAAAACAAGCCGGCCGAGGCCGTGGCGCTGTTGGAGCAAACGCTCTCCGAGGCGGGCGGAAGTCCCATGGAAGCCCAGTTGCGGCTGGATCTGGCCGACGCCACCTATGAGATGCCCAAGCTGCGCAATATCTCGATCACGCTTTACGCGGAGGTGGTCAAGAAGTTTCCCGATGATCCGGTCGCCGATTCGGCCCTTTACATGGCTGCTTTCGCCGCGATGCAGCATGGTGACCACAAAGCGGCGGCCAGCTATGCGGAGCAGTTTTTCGGAGAGTATGCCGCAAGTGAATTGTTGCCCGACGTGGTAGCCCTGGCTGCCGAGAGCGATCTTCAGTTGGGCAAGCTCGACCAGGCGGGGCGCCGCTACCAGGATCTGGTCAATCGGTTTGCGAATCACGCTGAAGTGCCGACGTGGCGCCTCCGGCGAGGGCTTATCCTCTACATGCAGAAGGAATACCTGAAGGCGATCGGCTCCATCAAACCGATCATCAGCCGTCTTAACTCGAAAACGGCCCAGGCGGAAGCCTACTACCTGTTGGGAAGCAGCCTTGTCCAACTGCAGCGGTTCGACGCGGCTATCGAAGCGTTGAGGTCGTCACTGCTGGTCGACGCCCATTGGCGAGCGGCCGACGATACGCTGATGGTGCTGGCCGACGCGCTGCGGCAAAAAGGTGACTGCGAGCAGGCTGTCCAGACGATCCGGCGCCTGATCGCCACGTTTCCCAAAAGCCCGTTGCTCGACCAGGCCCATTACTGGCTGGCCGAGCTTGCCTATGGTGCCGGTGACATGACCACCGCGATCCGCGAGTATCAAAAGATGATCCGTGACTGGCCCAAGAGCGAATTCATCCCCCACGCGCTGTTTGGGCTGGGTTGGGCTCAATTGACCCAGAAAGACTACGCGGCGGCCGAGAAAACGTTCGGCCGGCTCGTGGCCGACTTTCCCGAAGACGACCTCATCGCCCGAGCACGCTTCGCCCGCGGCACCGCGCGCCAGCAGTTGGGCAAGTTCGCCCCGGCCATCGAGGACGTCCAAGTACTGTTGGCCACCAACCCGTCGGGCAAGGAGAAGTCGGACGCCCTCTACGTGCTCGGCGTGTGCCAAGCCGGCTTGAAGAAAAGCCGCGAGGCCCTCGCCACGTTCGAGGCCTTGCTCAAGGAAGATCCACAGTACGCCGGTTCGGATAAAACGCTCTACGAGTCGGCGTGGGCGCTGAAGGACACCGGCAAAGTGAAGAAAGCCACCGACAGATTCACCCAAGTGGCCCAGCAATATCCGAACAGCCCTCTGGCGGCCGAGAGCCTCTACCACGCCGCCGAGCTGTATTACGATCGAAAGCAATACGCCGAGGCGGCCGCTACCTACCGGGACGTCACGGAAAAAACGACCAATCCGTTCCTCAAAGAAAAGGCCATTCACAAGCGCGGCTGGTCCTACTTCAACCAGAATCGGTTTGACCGCGCTCACTTGACCTTCGCAGCACAGCGAAAGGCCGTCCCGGGCGGCAAGCTGGTGGCCGATGCCGCCTTCATGGAAGGCGAATGCTTGATGCGCTCGGGCAAGTACCAGGAAGCCCTCGACGCCTACGAGCAAATGCTGGCCATGTCGGCGAAACCGTTGGGCGACGATTTCGAGACGCTCGCGCGGTTGCACGCCGCGCAAGCAGCCGCGAAACTAAAACAGTGGGAAAGAAGTCTCAAACTCCTTGAGCAAGCGTCCCAGGACGCACCAAAATCGCCCTACTTGCCCGAGGTCCTCTATGAACAAGGCTGGGCACAACAGAAGCTCGGCAAATTGGACGAGGCGGCCGAACTCTACGCGGCCGCGTCGGCCAAAACCGGCCGCGAAGTCGCCGCCCAAGCCCTATTCATGCTCGGCGAAATCCTCTTCCAGCAGAAAAAACACGACGAGGCAATCCGAACGTTCTACGAGGTGATCTACGGCGGTTACGACTACCCGCGGTGGCAAGCCGACGCCACCTTCGAAGCGGCCCGTTGTTTCGAAGTGCTCAAGAAAAAGGACCAAGCCGCCAAGCTCTACAACGAGCTGTTGGAAAAATTCCCGAGAAGCGACAAAGCACCGGCAGCCAAGACGCGGCTCCTATCGCTCGATAAGTAGCGTGGGCACTGCCCACCGGAAGTACTCCCAGTAGTTTCAAGTTTTTATTGAAACCCGGCATTGTCATTCTGAGCGCAGCGAAGAATCTCCTTGACTATCGAGATCCTTCGCTGCGCTCAGGATGACCTGCTGCGGTATCAGCCAGCCAAACTTGGAACTACTGACTCCCCTTGTGAGGACGTCCCATGAATGCCCACGCCCTGGCGCGTCGCGCCGCGTTTGGCCTTGCGGCGTTATGTCTGCTGCCGTCGGGCGGCAATTGGCTTGTACCGTCGACCGCCATGGCACAGGACGCCGCCGCGCCGTCGAGCGGACCACGGATCGAAGACCAGGCCGGTCCCCAACCTCTCACCGGTTCGCAGGAAGCGGCCCGCCGGGCCGCTGAAGATCTCGCCGCCGGGCCGGCGCCGGACCAGAAGGACGTCGCCCCGGGGACTTCATCTGAGGAAGAAGCGAAGATCGAGCTTCTGGTCTTGTTGTTCAAGGGGGGATACTTGATGCTGCCGATCGTGGCCGTGTCGCTGTTGGTGGTCACCTTCGGCGTCGAGCGGTTCTTGGGGCTGCGACGCAAGAAGATCGTGCCGCCGGCGCTGGTCACCGGCCTGGGGCAATTGGCCGCCGCGCCCGGTGGATTCGATCCGCGACGCGCTTACCAGCTTTGCCGAGGGCATCCTTCGACCGCGGCCAACATCATTCGCGCGATGCTGCTCAAGGTCGGGCGTCCGCACGTCGAGCTCGAAAACGCCGTGACCGAAGCCAAGGGGCGCGAGGCGTCCAGGCTCTACACCAACGTCCGTTGGCTCGGTCTGGCGGCCGGCGTGGCGCCGCTGTTGGGTCTGCTGGGCACGGTCTGGGGCATGATCATGGCGTTTTTCGCCACCGCCAATCTGCCGACCGGCGCCAACAAGGCCGAGGCCCTGGCCGAAGGCATCTATACGGCGCTGGTCACCACGTTCGCCGGCCTGGCCGTCGCCATTCCGGCCGCCGTGCTGGCCCATCTGTTCGAAAGTCGCATTCAGGCCCTGTTCCGCGAGCTGGACGAGACCCTGCTTGGCCTGATGCCCCAGTTGGAACGTTTTGAAGGCCGGCTCCGCGCCCGCGGCGAGCAACCGGACGGCCTGATTCTGCAGAAAGCGGACGGTCCGGCCCATGCCCGATCGGCTACGCCACCGACACTTCCGTCTGCGTCGCCGGCATCCCCGTCGACGACCGGCCAACGTGTCAAACCTGATCATCCCACGCCCAAATAGCCACTCGGAGCACCGTCATGAGCGTCCAAATCGACAAGGGGCAAGCGCTGGGCCACTTGAGCCTCACGCCGCTGATCGACATTGTCTTCCTGTTGTTGATCTTCTTCCTCGTCGCCACGCGCTTCGCCGAGGAAGAACGCGAGATGGACGTCCTGCTGCCCGAGGCCAGCCAGGCACAGCCGCTGGTGGCCAAGCCGCGCGAGATGTTCATCAACATCGACCAGCAAGGTCGTTACTACGTGACCGGCAAGATTCTCAGCATCGACGAGGTGACCCAGGTGCTGAGGACCGCCTGGGTCAACAACCCGGCACGCCAATCGGTCATTATCCGGGCCGATCGCCGCTGTCGATGGGAATTCGTCGTGGCGGCCATGAACGCCTGTAACCAAGCACACATATACGACTACCGAGTGACGACCCGCGACGGATAGCGCGCCGCTTGGGTGCCACTGCTGGCTGGTCCAGTAGTGCAGAAGCACGGTTGGACAAGCCAACCATGGCACCCGTCATTTCAGACTCGCAGAGCCAATAGAATCGCGCCGTCCACCAAACCGCCGATGTCCCAAGCCTCCCAGAGAATCCTCCGCCGCCTTCCGCCTTCGCGGGTCGCCGATTTCGACGACCAGCTGTGGCCGGTCAACTGCGCGATTCTGATTCTGGCCGGGTTTGCCGTGGGCCTGGCGATGGCCACGGGCGATTTCCACGCCGAGCGGCTTCTTGAGAACACCTGGTTTCGTTTGGGCCTGGTCGGCTCGGGCGTGGCGGCCCTGTTTGCGGCCGTCATTTTCTTGCGGCGGAAAATGGTCCGCCGCGTGCAGCTTTGCGTCGTGATCAGTCTTCTGGTCCATCTTTGGCTGGGCATGGCTCTGCACCAGCAGTACCTCGCCGCGGTTGCCGCCTGGAACGAAGCCGAGGCCGCCCCGCTCCACACCGAGCCGGCGCGCGTCGTAAGCGTGCCGGATTACCATTGGGAGAACTTCCAGCGACCGCAACACGGCCACACTTTCGACGAGCCCCTCCAGACCGAAGCTCCCAAAGCGGCCAATCCCGAGCCTCTCAAGCCGCGCCGTATCGAGCATGAGATCCCGCCTGAGAAAAGACCCCATACCGAGCCCGAGCGACCGCGTCAACAGCGCCCCAAGCCGGCCGAGCTGCGGCGTGCCCAGCCCAGCGCGCCGCGTCACGCCAGCCTGGCCGCCGGCGCACAGATCAGCCGTCAGCCGTGGCGGCAGATTGCGCATCCCGACGAGCCGATTCCCCTGCCCGAGGCCGTCGCGCGAGAAGAGGAATTGCCCGATCGCCCCCGGGCCGACGTATCGGCTCCGGACCATCGTCGCAGCAAGGTGCCGGTCCACCAACGACGTGTCTTCGACCGCCAGCCCAGCGCGACGGACCCTCAGCCGGTGGCGAAGTTGGCCCGCCGCGCCAAGCATCAAGAGCAGCCGGCCGACAGGCCGACCACGCCCACGCCCATGCGGAAACTGACCCGGCCGGTCGAGCTCGCCGCGGCCGAGGTCGTGCTTCCCAAGGCGACGCCGCAGGTCGAACCACGACCGCGGCGAGCGGATCCGGCCGAAAGCCGCCCGGCCCGCCGGACGGCCGCCTCCCCGCCGGCCCATGCCCGGCGACCGACCGCACCGGTGCCCAGGGTGACTCGACCGGAGCAAATCGCAAAGCCGTCGCCGGAAGCGGCCAAACGCGGCGCATCGCCTCGCGCGTTGGCCGACGTCCGGCCGTCGCTTGCCGCAACCGAGCGAGTACCGAAGATAGCTCGCGCGGATCGAGGCAGCCGGTTGCCTGCGATCAGCGGCGTGCCGCTAGCTTCGGCCAAATCCGGCGACCGTGGCTCGTCCGAAGCGAAGACGGCCGACCGCGGTCGGCCAAAGCGGCTCGAAGCAGGCACGGTCGGCGACGCCCGACGCGTGGCGTCGGCCGAAACGTCGGTTGGAAGCAAGGGTCGCGCCACCGCCGAACCGCTCACCGGCGCCAGCATGCTCGGCCCCGTGTCGAGTACGCCAGGTCTGGAGGCCGGGCCGCGACGCCGGCCGGCCGGTGATGAGTCGGCGGCGGCACCTGCCGCGGAAACAGGCGGGGCGCCGCTGGGCAAGACCGACACGGCCGGCCTGTCGCTAGGATTGACCGGACCGGTCGACGTAGTTGCGGCGGGCCCGGTCCAAGCGGCCTCGGCCGAAGAAGGCGAGGCGCCCGAATCCTCGGTCCGCGCGGCGGTCGGCCTCCAGCCACGGGGCCGGCCCGGCGGACTGCCCGTCGAAATCGCCGACAAGCAAGGCCCCGGCGGGCTCAGCCACGAACCCTCGCCCCAGGTCGGCATCCCCGGTCGGCGTGCTCGGACGGAAAGCGAAACCGTCCACGTGGCCACGCGGCGGTTTCTCATCGACCGCGGCGGCGGTACACTGTCGGTCGAGGGCCCTCCGCTCGAGTTGCCCACCGAAGCCTTTCGTCAGCGCGACCCAGGCCAGCGTGCCCGGCGCGTCGAAATCTACGGCGGCACAGACGGAACCCAACGGGCGGTCGAGATGGGACTGAAGTTTCTCGTCCAATGCCAGTTCGACGACGGCCATTGGAGTCTCGACGGGCTGCCCGAGAAGCTCAAAGACGCCAAGGACCCCGCCTTGGGCCAGATGACCTCCGACACGGCGGCCACGGGCCTGGCATTGCTCTCGTTTCTCGGCGCCGGTTACACGCACCAGTCGGAGAAGCATCGCGCGGTGGTCCGCCGCGGACTCGACTGGCTCATCGAGCATCAGAAACAAGACGGTGACCTGTTTACCGGCGGCACCCGTTACGCCTGGCTCTACAGCCACGGCATCGCCACGATCGCCCTGTGTGAGGCCTACGGCATGACCCGGGACCCGGAATTGCGCGAGCCGGTCCGGCGGGCGGTCGGTTTCATCGTCGTAGCGCAAAATCCACGGCGCGGCGGCTGGCGCTATCGTCCGCAGGTCGAATCGGACACGTCGGTCGCCGGGTGGCAGTTGATGGCCCTGAAAAGCGCGCAGATGGCCGAGCTGGACGTGCCCACCGCGACGCTCGAAGGCGTATCGCGCTGGCTCGATCGGGCCCAGTCGCAAGGCGGCGCCCGATACGCCTATAATCCCTACGCCGGCAACACGCCCGAGCAGCGCGCCGGCCGGCGGCCCAGCCTGGCCATGACGGCCGAAGGGTCGTTGATGCGGATGTACCTCGGCCGGCGTCGCGACGACCCGGCCATGCGCGACGCGGCCGACTATCTCAAGGCGAATCTGCCCACCCTCGGCACGGCGGATCGGCCCTCGCGCGACGTCTACTACTGGTACTACGCCACGCAGGTCATGTTCCAGATGCAAGGCGAGCATTGGGAAGCGTGGAACAACCGGCTGCGACCGCTTCTGGAGCGCACTCAGGTTTCCTCGGGCAAGTTGGCCGGAAGCTGGCACCCGACGGCACCGTACCGCGACCGCTGGGGCCACGCCGGCGGCCGGCTCTACGTCACGACGATGAACCTCTTGATGCTCGAAGTCTACTACCGCCACCTGCCGCTGTTTCAGACACTCGAGTAGGGTGGGCACCGCCCACCAAAACCATCTCCGGCGTTGCAACAAGTAGGGTGGGCACCGCCCACCAAAATCGTCGAGCACCCGGCTCCAATCTGAGCCGCCAACCGGGGGTGGTTCTCTGTATGCACCGGGCGCGGTATGCTGGGCGCGACAATCGTAGGGTGGGCATTGCCCACCATTGAAAGATGGGCATCTCTGTGTTTCTCTCGGAGCAAAGCCATGGCGGACTCTCTATGCACAATCTATGAGAAACCGCTGCGTATTGCGCAGTTGGAAGAACAGCTGTCTGAAAATGTCTCCCACAAACCCGGTGATCTCGCTCTGGCATTACTTGGAGACGTTGTTGGCGATTGGAAAGACACTCTAACAACACTGCGGAAACGTTGTGCGAAGGCTTCTTGCGACAAAGACGACGTTGCCAGAGTGCCCATGCATCCGGTGATCATGAACCAGATTATTCGTCCCTTGAAGGAAGCGAAGCAATGTTTCGTTCTTGGAATGCCGATCGCTTGCATTGCCCAGGCCGGCCTCGTCGGTGAAATGGTGGCCATCTGGCGCTTCGACATGCTGCAACCAGACGTCGGCAGCCGTCTTCAAGATGATGATGTGCAGAAGATCATGGGCAATCGCGATTTCGACCATCTCGGTCAAGAGAAGCGAGTGAAGGTGCTGAAGCTGGTGGACGATCTTGATGACGATGTGAAGAAAACCTTTGGCAATCTGCGCGGGCTTCGTCGCAAATACTTGCACTTCATGGTAAAGGAAGATACGTCAAAAGTGGATGAAGATGCACGACAGGCTCTGCGCTATGCGAACCTGCTGGTATCGAAAACGCTTGATTGCTCAGTGTCCAGTGACGGCAGGCTTGTGATCCCGCCGATGGTTGTAAGATACATCCTAGAGATCCTGCGCCCAAGCGATTAGCGCTTCTGGTGGGCGGTGCCCACCCTACATTATCCCCAGTGAACTGAGGCATAGAACGCTATGCCTGACTACCGGCGTTACTTCGTTCCCGGCGGGACCTACTTTTTCACGCTCGTCACGTATCGGCGCCGTCCGTGGTTCGCCGAGGCGCCGTACATACAATTGCTGCGTGAGGCGATCGCCTCGGTTCGGCGTGAGTATCCATTCGACTTCGTGGCCAGCGTTGTACTGCCCGATCACATGCACTTCATCTGGACGTTGCCGCCGGGCGATAGTGATTACTCGGGCCGAATCGGCCGCATCAAGGTTCGTTTCACGCGATCCTGTCAGCGTCCCACGGCCGAACGTCTTTCCATGGCCACGTCACGCAAAAAGCATCGCGAGAGCGACGTGTGGCAACGAAGGTTTTGGGAGCACGCGATCGTCGATGAGGATGAACTGATCGCCTATCTTGACTACGTCCACTACAACCCGGTAAAACACGGCCTTGCATCCTGCCCACATTGTTGGGAGGCGTCGAGTTTCCGTCGTTGGGTCGCTCTGGGGCAGTATGAACCGACTTGGAGTTGTTGCTGCCAAGGTCGAGCCTCGCGGCGTCCGAGTTTTTCCGCGATTGAGAAGGGCATTGGGGAGCCGTAGCAAAGTATTGGTGGGCAGTGCCCACCCTACAATCGTTCAGCGCAGCCGTGCTTGTGGGGTCGGATCGTACTCGATTACGGCGGGGCGGCCGTCGGCCAGGATTGAGAGGCGAGTCGCTTCGATGACCAGTTCGTTGATCGAGCTGTTTTTCGGCGTGGCGATGATGCCGCGAGCGTCGATTTCATCGAGCACCGCTTGTCGGGCGGGCAGCCGGTCGCCGGCCGCGTTGACGTCCGCGGCCGATTGGACGAGTCCCTCGATCGAGTCGTAGCCGTAGCCGACCGGCCGCAGGCCCTCGCCGGGCCAGGGCACCAGGCGGAAGTAGTCGGGGTTGATGAAGCGGAAGGCCGCGCCGGCCGTGCGGTCGGTGTAGCCGTAGCTACAGCCGCGGAACTGGTCGTTGTGCTTGATGATGGTCCCATTCTCGGGACCTTCGCCATAGAGACAAATGGCCTGGTCGTTCGTGCCGGGCGCCTCGTCGGGATAGCCCAGGCCGGTGATCACGGTGAGTATGGCCCCGTTCTCCCAGGTGACCATGCCCGAGGCCCAGAGAAAGCCGACCTTGCCGTTGGGAAACGCGCCCTCGATGCCGCGGACGGCCACCTCGGTCGGACGCAGCCCCGTAACGAAATAAACCAGGTCGACGTAGTGGCAGCCGACGTAGGTCATCGGATCGGTATTCTCGCGGGTGAACCAGTTCTGGAAGTTCGAGTGGCGGTAGTAGTAAGGCTCGATCATCTTGGCCTCGCCGCAGCGGAACTCGCCGAGCCGCCCGGAGCGGTAGTGACGCCGTGCTTCGAGCGAGCGGCGGTCGAACCGCTTGTGATATTCGATGCCGACGAACACCCCTCGCCGGTGGGCCAGCCGCTCGATGGCCACGGCCTGGTCGTAGCGGAGCACCAGCGGTTTGACCACGAGCACGTGCTGGTCGTGCTCCAGGGCGAAGCGGATCGCCGGGTCGTGCATGTGGTCGGGCAAGGCCACGACGACCAGGTTCCGCGGCGGCAGCGCGGCGATCAGCTCACGATACAGCTTGGGGAACTTCTCGGTCTCGGGCGTATCGAGCGAGGGGAAGGCCTCGAACGACTGGCCGGGAAAGGCCTCGGCGAAGACCGGCTCGTCGGCCAGCGCCCGAAGCGGCGCCGAGTCCAGAGCACAGATCTTGATTGCGCCGAGCCGGCCCTGCCGCTGGAGGTGGTAAAGCGAGGGGAGAATCTGGTCGTGGGTAATCATACCGCCGCCGACCAGGACGACGTCCAGCGCGTGGTTGCTCATCCGATCACTTCCTTCATGGCCTCGTCGAGCACGCCGATGCCCTCGCGGAGCAGTTCTTCGGTCATCGTAAGCGGGGGCGAAATCTTGATCGACGCGCCGGCGTAGCCGACCGGGGCGAACATCAACAGGCCCTTCTCCACACAGCGCAACACGATCCGCCCGGCCAGTTCCGCGTCGGGCTCGCTCCCGCCGGGCTTGACCATGTGCACCGCGGCGACCAGACCCTTGCCATGGACCGCGCCGACGTGGCCGGGATATTGGCCGCCGATCCGCCGGAGCTCGGGCTGGAGAATCTCGCCCATCTCCCGGGCATTGTCGACCAGGTCCTCCTCGGCGATCACTTCCAGGTTGGCCAGCGAGGCCGCCACGCAGACCGGGTTGCCCGTGTGGGTCGACGTCATCGATCCCGGCGGGTAGAGGTCCATCAGTTCGCTGCGGCCGATCACGGCCGAAAGCGGCATTCCGCTGGTGACGCCCTTGCCGCAGCAGATCAGATCGGGCACGACCCCGTAATGCTCGAAGCCCCAGTATTTGCCCGTGCGCCCGAAACCGGCTTGCACCTCGTCGAAGATCAGCACGGCGCGATGCTCGTCGCACCAGGCGCGGAGCTTCTGCATGTACTCGGCCGGGGCGAAGCTGGCGTTGCCGCCCTGATAGGTCTCGGTCATCACGCCGGCAACCCGATCCGGCGCGACGCCCTGTTGCTGGAGCGAACGCTCGAATACGTCGAAGCTCGTGTCGGGCCCGCCGCGGAAGCCGTCGGGAAACGGCACCTGGACCATGGCCGGGTCAAGGTTGACGATCCAGTCTTTCAGGGCCGGGATGCCGCCGGCCATCTGGGCGCCGAGCGTTCGGCCGTGGAACGCACCGTCGAACGTAACGATCGTGATCTTCTCGTCGCCGCCGAGCCGGCGTCCCTCGGTTCGGGCCAGTTTCACGGCGCACTCAACTGCTTCAGCCCCGGTGGTCAGCAGGAAAACTTTGCCGAGGCCCTCGGGCGCCAGTTCGGCGAGCGTCTGGGTCAATCGGGCGCGCAGCTGGCTGGGAAAACAATAGTTGTGCACCAGGCCGTACTCGATCTGGCCGAGCATCGCCTTGGCGATTTTGGGATGGTTGTGGCCGGCGCCCGTCACCAATACGCCGCTGGACCAATCGAGCCAC
>CAZWWC010000058.1:0-1655 GCA_964637625.1 uncultured Planctomycetaceae bacterium | reverse complement strand
CATGCCATGCAAAGGAGACTGCTCAGGGAACGGACAGGGTCAAATAAAAAACACCCCGCCTCGGGCAACCCGGTATTTCGAGTCTTCGCCCTTGTCGGAGTGCTCATTTCGGCTGACAGTGCCGCTACGGATGCCAGCGAGCATTCGGTCTGTGTCAAGGATCGGATCGACCCGGCCCTCTTCCGGCAGATTATACCAAGAACCGTTGAGGGTGCAAGCGGGGGGCAAGGTCTACGCCGGTGGGTTGCACGGGCCCGAGAAGGGGATAAAATCAACCGTAGGCTTCGGGTGAATGGCCATCACGTCGGATTCATCGGGTCGCAACCTCAAACGCCGGGGGATCGTCCATGTTTCTGCATCCCGTAACGCTCGTCTGGCTTGTGATCTATTTCGCGATTCACGCCGCGATCCTCTGCGGGCTCGTTCGGATCATCAACGAAGGGGACAAACTCGACCTGGAATCGAGCATCTCCGCCGTGCTCATAAGCGCCGCGCTGGGGATGGGATGGCAGTACGCCGCCGACTACTGGGAACTTCACGTCGCGCTAAGGTGGCTCTCCTACGTTCCGCTGGCCGGGCTGATCGGACTGGTCGTGGCCCTGGTTTCGGGGATTCCGGTCGTGCGCGCGATGGGCGTCGGCGCGATGTACGTGGTCTTCCTGCTTTCCTGGATCGTCTTCGCCATTCTTGTCTGCGGCCTCGTGGCGTGGACGACCTACCGGCAGCGCGGCTATGCGAAGTCGAGACGTGATCTGCGAGATCGGCTGACCAAAACGCGTTCGACGACGGATTCCGGCGAGGCAGACGAGTCCTAAGAATCTCTCCTAAACCCTGCTTGTGGCACAGCCGCCCTCGGCTGTGCTGAGTGATTTTGCACAGCCGAGGGCGGCTGTGCCACATTTTGGGACAAGCTCCAAATGTCATCTCGCGATTCTGGGCCGCGCCGGCGCGGCGGCCAACAGATCCCGCTTCGTGATCCTGCGATGTCACGCCGGGGCCTGCTTCTCTGGTATCCTGGCGTTCGGTAGATGTCCTACCGGCGGCTCCCGCCCCCCTTGCCGTGTCGTCCGGCGGACTGCACAATAGGGGCTTGAGTTGGCGTTGCCCACTGCCTGACCACAATGCTCACCCACGGAATATGGATTCTCCCATGGCCGACAATCCCAGCGTGATTCTCTCGGGCTTCGCCGACGAGGCGGCTCATCCGATTCAACAGAACCAGAAAACGGCCGAGCAACAGTTTGCCACGTTCGCCGCGTTGGGCCTGCAATACTACAGCATCCGGTTCATCGACACCGGCGGCGGCCCGAAGAACGTCATGCAACTGACCAAACAGGAACTCCGCAAGGTTCGCTCGCTGGAGGACGAGTACGGGCTGAACGTCTCGTCGATCGGCTCGCCGGTGGGCAAGGTCAAGCTGTGCGACGTCGACGATGGAACGAAGAACGTCTACGTGCCGTTTAAGAAGTACCTCCAGCGCGACGTGAAGAAGGCGTGCGAGTTGGCCCATGCGTTGGAATGCAAGCTGATCCGCGGTTTCTCGTTCTATCATCCTCGCGGAACCGATCCCCGCGATCACGTGGCCCAGGCCGTGGACCAATTGGGCCAGATCGCCGAGGCGTGCCACCGGTCGGACTTGACCTTCGGGTTGGAGG
>CAZWWC010000057.1:0-16664 GCA_964637625.1 uncultured Planctomycetaceae bacterium | reverse complement strand
AAAGCGACAATACTCAGCGAAAGCGTACCTTTCGCCGGCCCCTACACGGTTTTACACTTGTCGAATTGCTCGTCGTCATTGCCATCATCGGCATTTTGATCGCGTTGTTGCTTCCCGCGGTTCAAGCGGCCCGTGAAGCGGCTCGACGCATGAAATGCGCCAACAATTTGAAGCAGATCATGTTGGCCGCCCACGCGTACCATGACGCCAACGACGCATTCCCAACCGCCGGGTACTTCTGGAGATTGAGTGGTGAGCAGAACAGCGGGTTCGGCCTCTTCGCAGCAATCCTGCCGTACATGGAGCAAGCTTCCGAATTCCAGCGGATCGATTTCTCGTTGTCGATCAATACGCCGATCCACATCGACGTGGCTCGTCACGCGTCACCCTTGTTCCAGTGTCCCAGCTATACAGGTGAAACGACCGACGATGTCACGCCGGGCGACAGCCGGTGGTGTGTCACCAACTACTCAGGCGTAGCCGGCGCGCGGCCTCCGACGATTGGTGGGCAGTCCCAGACGTCCTACCTGTACCCGCTCAACGATCATCTGTGCAAATCCTACTACATCAACGGCGTCTTCTTCCCCAACGCCCAGGTCGCGGTGCGTGAGATCACCGACGGCGCGTCGCAGACCCTGGCGGTCGGCGAGCGTACGTACGAGCTTCGAACTTGGATTCGGGGTGTTTTCTACGGAGGATCGAAGAGTTCCCCGTCGTCGGTCTGCTCGGCTTGTGCAAAGAACGTTACGAAGCCGATCAACGCGAACCCGGATGTCTGGTGCTATGCCGATTGCCCGAATGGGCGAACGCTGTTCTTCAACGAACTCTTCTTCGGCAGCCACCATGCCGATGGAGCGCACTTCGCATTTGCCGACGGTAGTGTCCATTTCCTGGAGAACGACATCGAAATGACGATCTACCAGGCATTGGCCACTCGCGACGGTGGCGAAAGTGTTGAGTGGGAGAACCGCTAGGCAATCTTATCGCTGGCCACGTGCTTGCACAGCCCAGCCCCTGCGTCCTGGCACTGCTGCCGAAGCGCAGCTCGTGAGACATTCTGGAGTGCTGGGACGAACGCGCCATGCCGTGGCCTCCTCATGGGGCGGACGTAACCGCAACCTTTTCCCTCAAAATAACTTACAGCAAAACCCCGGGCATGACCATGACCAAGCTGGGGTGAGTGGCGGCGGATCAATTGGCAGGGCCTTGCAATCGACACACCTCTCACATATCATATAGCTATACTTTCGCCCTCGCTGTGTCCCTGTCAACGTTTCCTGCCCGTCGAGCCTTCTAAAGAGAGGTCTGGATGATGAATGCCCGAGAAGTACTGCTTTTGTCGACGACCCTCGTTCTTGCCGGTAACCTGGTGCTTGCCGGGACGGCAACTCCGGCCGCGCTGGTGCCCGACTGGCTTCGCTGCGAGTACCTTTCAAACCCGATCGGGATCGACGTTCTGCGGCCTCGGCTCAGTTGGACGGTTGCGTCCGACGAGCGCGCAGGGCGGCAGACGGCCTATCGGATCCTGGTGGCCAGCTCGCCCAAGGAACTGGCGGCCGGGCGAGGCGATCTCTGGGATAGCGGACGCGTCGAGTCGGACCAGACGCTTCACGTGGTCTACGACGGTCGTCCACTGCAAAGCGGCCAGCCGTGCTACTGGAAGGTCCGCGTGTGGGACGAGCAGGGCAGACAATCGGCCTGGAGTCGTCCGGCGAGCTGGTCGATGGGGTTGCTTGAGCCGGCCGAGTGGCAGGCACACTGGATTGCCGCCGACGCCGAGCCGGTGGCGGCCAGGCCGCGCCCGCCGCACAACGGCTACCATAGCCAGTTCACCCCCTCGGCCGACACGCCGAAGTGGGTCGCGGTCGATTTGGGCCAGGTCCGCCGGATCGACGCGGTGCGGCTCCATCCGGCCCGGCCGTTCGATTACAAGGATACGCCCGGGTTCCTCTTTCCGGTCCGCTTCAAAATCGAGGCGGCTAAGAAGGCCGATTTCTCCGACGCCGCGACGGTCGTCGATCGGACGGGCGCGGACGTGGCCAATCCCGGCACGCAGACGCTCACGTTTGAGTTCCCGCCGACCGAGGCTCGATACGTCCGTTTGACGGCAACGCGGCTTCGCCAGCGAGATCCGGGCAACTACGGCCTGGCACTGGCCGAGATGGAGATACTTGGCCAGGGCAAGAATCGGGCAAAGGGGGCCAAGGTGACGAGCCTCGATTCGATCGAGGCCGGCGCGTGGTCGAGATCCCGGCTGGTCGACGGCCGCGTGAAGCCCGACCGCGGCGACCGAGGAGTTCTCCCGCAGCCGGCCACGATGCTCCGCAAGGAGTTCACGCTGCCGGGACCGATCAAGAGGGCCACGGTCTACGTGACCGGGCTGGGACTCTACGAACTGTCGATCAGCGGCCGCCGCGTGGGCGATCACTTGCTGGCCCCGGAATGGACGCGGTACCAAAACCGGCTCCAGTATCAGACCTACGACGTGACCGAGTTATTGCGCGAGGGAGCAAACGCGCTAGGAGCCATGTTAAGCGAGGGATGGTACGCCGGCCCGCTCATGTCGCGGCCGGCGTCGGTATCGCCGGTGTTCCGGCTCTTGTTGCACCTGGACGTCGAATTGGCCGACGGCACGCGGCGGACGATCGTCTCGGACGGCACGTGGCGGGGCACGACGGACGGGCCCATTCAGAGCTCGGAGATCTACAACGGCGAGGTCTACGACGCGACGAAGGAGATGCCCGGCTGGAATCGGCCCGGCTTTGACGCGGCCGCCTGGAAACCGGTCCGCGTCGTCGAGGCCGATGCGGGCCGGCTTGTAGCCCAACCGAACGAACCGATTCGCGTCATGCTGGAGCTTCCGCCGGTGAAGGTCACCGAACCCAAGCCGGGCGTTTGGGTGTATGATTTTGGGCAGAACATGGTCGGATGGTGCCGGGTGAAGGTGCGGGGCGCGCGGGGCACGACGGTCACCCTTCGCCACGCCGAGGCGCTCAACGCCGACGGAACGATCTACACGGGCAACCTCTACGTCGCGGCGCAGACCGATCGCTACACGCTTCGCGGTGAGGGGGACGAGGTCTACGAGCCGCACTTCACGTATCACGGCTTTCGGTATCTCGAAGTCACCGGACTGCCGGAACCGCTGCCGGTCGAGAGTGTGACGGGGCGAGTCTTTCACTCAGCGGCGCGCGAAGTCGGACACTTCGAGTGCTCCAACCCGCTTCTGAACCAGATCACAAGCCTCATTTTGTGGACCCAGCGCGGGAACATGGAGGGCGTGCCGACGGACTGCCCGCAACGGAGCGAGCGGTTCGGTTGGATGGGCGATATCCAGGCTTTTGGCCAGACGGCCATTTTCAACATGGACATGGCGGCCTTCTTTATGAAGTGGGTGCGCGACATCCGCGATTCGCAGGCCGACGACGGGCGGTTCTCCGACTACTCCCCTAATCCCCGCGATCCGAACAGGTATTCTTCCGGCGTGCCGGCCTGGGCCGACGCCGGCACGATTGTCCCGTGGTACGTCTATCAGAACTACGCCGATCGGCGGATGATGGAGGAACATTTCGAGGCGGCGCGGCGCTGGGTGGACTATATCCACCGGAATAATCCGAATCTCCTCTGGCTTAAGGGACGGGGCTACGACTTCAACGACTGGCTCAACGGCGACACCATGCGCGTGCAGGGCTATCCGAAGAAAGGCAGCGAGGTGCCCAAGGAGGTTTTCGCCACGGCCTTCTTCGCCCACTCAACCGAAATCGTCGCGAAGATGGCCAAGGTGCTCGGCCGAGAGGACGACGCGGCGACCTACGGTAAACTGGCCAAGGATATCAAAAAGGCCTTCCAGAAGGCCTACGTCGACGCTGACGGAAAAGTCCGCGGCGACACCCAGGCCGGCTACGCGCTGGCATTGCGTTTTAACATGGTGGACGACGCGCTGCGACCAAGACTCTTGCAGCATCTGCTGGCGGCGATCAGCCGGTTCAACGGACATCCCTCGACGGGGATCCAGGCCACGCACCGGATGATGCTCGAGTTGACGCGCGGCGGGCAGCACGAGGAGGCGTACCGGCTGGCCAACCTCCGGACGGTTCCATCCTGGGGCCACATGATCGAGATGGGCGGCACGACGATCTGGGAACGGTGGGACGGCTACGTGAACGAGCGAGGTAATCAGCAGCCGGGCATGAATTCGTTCAACCACTGGGCCTTCGGTTCGATCGGCGAGTGGATGTGGCGCGATCTGGCAGGCATCCAGCCGGATGAGAACCAGCCGGGCTTCAAGCACTTCGTCGTTCATCCTCGCCCGGTCGGTGATCTGACCTGGGTCAAGGCGCGATACGACTCGATCCGTGGGCCGATCGAGAGCAACTGGAAAATCACCGATGGCCGGATCACGCTTCGGGTCACGGTGCCAGCCAACACGACGGCCACGGTCTGTGTGCCGACACACGATTCGGATCGGGTGACCGAAGGCGGCCGGCCGGCCGACACATCGCCCGGCGTGCACCGCGCCGCGGAAGACGAACCGGGCACGGCCACCTTTGTCGTGGAATCGGGACGCTACGAGTTCTCAACGCCTTGGTAGTGTTTGCCGGGCGTCTCGATGGCTTGCCGGCTTTGTGTCGTGCGATCCTGCTGCCACTCGACGGGAAGACACAATATCACTATATTCTGGTACCATCCTCTGGAGTACCTCGGGACCGCCGGCTTGGTGGCTACCTTGGTGGCGCCGGTCCAGGAATGGCACGAAGGGGGCCAGCGGGGAGGACCCCCATACGGGGCGGGCATAAAACCACTCTCTTGACATGCCTATCTTGTATGATATCATCAAGGCTATGGAACAAATGATGACATCTAATGGCGGCCCGGCCGTGGCCGGCAAAAAACATGATCCGCAGCCGCTGAAGCGTCTGGATCTGGTCCGAGAGGTGGTCGACCGGATCCGGAGCCAGATTCTCGCGGGGGAGTATGGCCCCAATGACCTTCTTCCCCCGGAAGGAAGGTTGGGAGAAAGCCTGGGGGTTTCTCGAACGGTGGTTCGCGAGGCCATGCGGATTCTGGGAGCCCAGGGACTGGTCGAGGTCTCGCAAGGGAAGCGACCGCGCATCCGCCCGGCCGATCCCCAGACGGTGGTCGAGACGTTCGGCACCTATTTCCAGCGCGGGGATCATTCGCTGCTCGATCTGATCGAGGTTCGAATTCCGCTCGAGACG
This sequence comes from uncultured Planctomycetaceae bacterium, assembly GCA_964637625.1. Classification (GTDB taxonomy): domain Bacteria; phylum Planctomycetota; class Planctomycetia; order Pirellulales; family Thermoguttaceae; genus UBA11386. Next base: position 11,445 of record CAZWWC010000057.1, on the reverse strand, counting down.
GAGATGGTCGCGTTGGCCGCCCGGCGGGCCACCCCAGCACAGATGACCGTGATGGAACAGACCATCGAGGACATGGCGGCGGCCGAGGACCTTCAGATGCGTGTCGAGGCCGACGCCCGCTTTCATGAGCTTTTGGCCGAATCAACCGGCAATCCGCTGTTTTCCCTTTTTCTGACCACCGTATCCGGCGCGATGCGCCGGTCGCGCAGCGAGACGATTGGACGAACCGGGGCGGATCGAGCCCTGCAAGGTCACCGCGCCATTCTTGCCGCAATCCGCAAGCGGGATGCAGATGCTGCCCGCAAGGCAATGGACGAGCACCTGCGGATGGCTGAAGAGGACTTGCGGGACACATGACCATGAGCAGCCTCGCGAGAGTCGTCATCACCGACTTCGTCGCCGACGATTTGGAACCGGAACGCCGAGTCCTCGGTTGCCTTGCCGATGTCGAAGCACTCGATGCCACCGACGAAGACGAGTTGGCCGGCCGCATCGAGGAAGCCGATGCGATCATGGTCTATCACAACCTCTGCCTGACCGGCAAGACCATCAACCGGCTTACGCGATGCAAGCTCATCGTCCGTTGCGGCGTGGGCTATGACAACGTGGATCGCAAGCTGGCCAGCCGGCGCGGCATCCCCGTGGCCAACGTGCCCGACTATGGCAGCGAAGAGGTTGCCGACACGGCGATCGGAATGATGCTGTCCTTGACGCGCGGTGTCGCACTGCTCAATTCGCGGCTCCGCGAGGGCCGGGGGCCATGGTTCTATACCCAGGCGGTGCCGATTCTGCGGCTTCGCGGGCGTGTGCTGGGCATTGTCGGGCTGGGGCGAATCGGCACGGCCGTTGCCGTGCGAGCCAAGGCGTTGGGCATGGACGTCGCCTTCTACGATCCGTACAAACCCGACGGCTACGACAAGGCGATGGGTATTCGGCGAGTGGAGGACTTCGGCGAGTTGCTCTCCCAATCATTTGTTCTTAGCTTGCATTGCCCTTTGACCAAGGAAACGCGCGGCATGGTCGACGGCGCGGCGCTGGATCGAATGCCGCGACGGTCCTACCTGATCAACACGGCCCGAGGAAGCATTGTCGACACCGCGGCCATTCCGGCGGCGATCGCCTCCGACCAATTGGCCGGAGCGGGGATCGACGTCCTGCCCTGCGAGCCTCCGCAAGCGTTCGATCCGCTCATTTCGGCCTGGCGCGACGCGGAACACCCGGCGCACGATCGCGTCCTGATCAATCCTCATTCGGCGTTCTACAGCGAAGAGGCGCTCCTGGAAATGCGCACCAAGGGAGCCGACGCGTGTCGCCGGGCGTTGCTCGGCGAGGAGGTCGCCACGGTCATCAACGGTGTCCATTGCGAAAAGGGCGCGGCTCATGACGCGATTGATTGACCTGTCGCATCCGCTCGAGCACGGACAGACCACGTTCCCCTACGATCCGAAGCTCAGTATCGTCGTCCACAACACGATCGCCTCGATCGGCTACAACATCACGCAGATCAGCATGTCGACGCACCAGGGCACCCACCTGGACGCGCCTCGCCATTTCTACGACGAGGGCACCTCGGTCGACGCGGTGCCCCTGGAACGCTTCTTCGGCGAGGCGACGCTGGTCGACTTCGCGCCCGGGGCCGCGCTGGAACCCAAGCAGCCGATCACCGTCGAGATGCTTGCCGCGCACGCCGACCGTTTCCAGCCGGCAGCCAAGATCGTCTGTCGGACCGGCTGGGACCGGGCCTTCGGTCGGCCCGAGTATCTCACCGATTGTCCGTCGCTTGAGCCCGACGCGGCGGAGTGGATTGCGGGCCGGCGAATCGGCCTGTTGGGAATGGACACGCCGACGCCGGGCGCGCAATGGAAGGAGATCCACCTCGCGCTGCTTCGCCCCGGCACGGAGATCGTGCTGGTCGAAGGGCTCACGAACCTGGATCTGCTGCCCGCGCGGTTCACCTTGGCCGCGTTTCCCTTGAAGATCACGGGACGCGACGGCTCGCCCATTCGCGCGGTGGCGATCGTGGAAGACTAGGAGACTATATCGTCATAACTGAGGTCGGGGTGGCTGGCGGCTGAGTCCCGGCGCGCCGGGAAAGCCCCAGTTTTCAGCCATCTGGGGCAGCGCTTCGCTATGCCCCAGCCACCCGCCGCGGCCGTTTGCGGTTTTGCATACTTTGTCCGAAGGAGAGAACACGATGCGAGGACTGGCCGGCAAGGCTGCTATCGTCACCGGCGGATCGGCCGGGATCGGTCGCGCGATCGTCGAGCGGCTGTGCGCCGAAGGGGTCCGCGTTACCTTCAGCGGTATCAGCGACGGCGGCCTGGCGACCGAAGAGAAACTCCGAGGAAAAGGCCACCCCGTGCATTTTGTTCGCGGCGACATGGCCGACGAGGCGTTCTGCGAGCGACTCGTCGCTGCGTCGCTGGAACACTGGGGACAACTCGATTTCCTGGTGAACAATGCCTTCTCGTTCATCGCCAAAGGCCCGGGCGCCACGCGCGAGGACTGGCTGCGAATGATGAGCGTCGGCCCGATCGGCTACGCCACCATGGCTCGATGTGTCATGGAACCGATGAGATCGCAGGGAGGCGGCGCGATCGTCAACCTGTCGAGCATCTCGGCCCACATCGCTCAGCCCGACCGCTGGACGTATAACGCCGCCAAGGGCGCCGTCAACCAACTCACCCGGTGCATGGCTTTGGATCTGGCTCCGTACCATATCCGCGTCAATACGGTCAGCCCGGGCTGGATCTGGACGCGGGAGGTCGACAAGGCGGCCGGCGGCGATCGTGAGAAATGGGGCCCCGTCTGGGGCAAGTTCCACATGCTCCGGCGGCTTGGTGAAGTGGAAGAATGTGCCGCGCCGGTTGCCTTTCTCTTGAGCGACGAGGCCAGCTTCATCACGGCCACCGAACTCATGGTCGACGGCGGCTACCACGGCATGGGTTCCGAGGGACTCGGCGAGGCGTCGAGCTTCGCCGGCTCGGATTGACAGGAAAAAGGGGACAGGTCCAATTTGTGCCCAGCACCCTTCGGGCCGTTTCGGCAAATTGGACCTGTCCCCTTTTTCCCGACATTGAACAGAACGAGCATCGACCACGGAGCCGCCAATCATGAATCTCGCCCTGGGCATGATCATGGTCGTCGCGGGCGGGGCGATGGAGGGACTCTTCTCGCTGCCGGTCACGCGAACACCCCATTGGCAGTGGGAAAACATCTGGGGCCTCGGTTCTCTCGTGGCCCTGGTGCTGGTGCCCTGGCCCGTCGCACTGTTGACCGTTCCGCACTTGACGCAAGTCTACGCCGACGTCGGCCCGGGCGTGCTGTGCGTAACGTTTCTGTTCGGGCTGGGTTGGGGGCTCGGAGGGATCTTCTGGGGCAAGGCGATCGCCGCGGTGGGCATGGCCCTGGGCGTGTCGTTGCTCATGGGCCTGATCAACGTCTTCGGCTCGCCGGTGCCCTTGGCAATTAAAGAACCCGGCAAGCTGCTCGAGCCCGGGGGACTGGTCCTCATGACGGCCGTCGGTGTCATGATTGCCGGCGTGGCCGTCTGCGCCTGGGCGGGAAATCTGCGCCAACGCGACCTCGGCCAGACCGGTCACGGCGGTGCGATTCGCTCGACACTCGCGATGGGACTCGTGTTTTGCATTGTCTCCGGCGTGCTTTCGGCCATGGTCAATTTTGGGCTGATCTTTGGAGAGCCCATCGCCGAAGCAGCCGCCCGGCGCGGGGCCTCGACGGTGGCCAAGAACAATGCGATCTGGGCACTTGTCTTCACGGGCAACTATCTCGTCAACGGGGTGTACGCACTGGCCGTGATGGTCCGCCGGCGGACGTTCGGCTTGATTGCCAGCGGCGGAGACATTCGGTACTGGGCCTGGGCGGTGTTCATGGGGATCACGTGGCCGCTGGGGATCGTGCTGTTTGGAATCGGCGCCGGCATGATGGGCCCCTACGGGGCCTTTGTGGCCTTTCCGATGATGCTCGTGATAGCCATTCTCTTCGGCAATCTTGCCGGCATCTTGACCGGCGAATGGAAAGGAACCCTGGCGCGCACGCGGCGGACGATGGGCGTCGGTGTTCTGGTTCTCTTCCTGGCTTTCGCCGTATTTGGCGTGGCGAGCCGCCTTTTGGGTGGATAGCTACCCACTCTTGGGGCGCATATTGGCGAAATCTGGTCAAAAAATCCTGCTTAGCCTCTTGAAATCGGTGGAGCCAGGGGTTAACATATGTGACATGTGTTAACGTCACTTGTCAGGTTCTTTTCAAAGGGAGATGCGTGCTGCGAAACGGTTTAGCTGCGTAACGTTTTGTGAATTCTCTCTGGACCCCAGCGCCTCGGTGGTTCGGTGAGCGAAAGTGAAAACGTCGTCACCATCGTCGCACAATGTCTGGTGCAATCTGGTGTGGTGCCGACTCCGGTCAACACGGCAAGAGGCAAGCTAGTGTTAGGTTCATTGGTCTTCGGTGACTTACTTGTCTTTTCTGCAACTATGGGAGGGAACAACGCATGAGATTTGTACGGTTATTGTTTTTGGTTAGTGTTGTGGCATTGGCAGTCTGCGTCGCGCTGCCTGCCCAGGCGGAAAGCGTTCCGGTAGGCAGCTCCAGTCTTATCCAGCCCGGCACGCTCGACTACAGCGACACGTTCACCGCCTGCTTGGACGGCTGCGGCGGTACGATACCGGACCGCGACGGCCGTGGGGGATGGTGCCCCGGCGGAGTGGACTGCTGCTCGAACCCGGACGGCAGTGGAAACGGAACTCCGGGCGAAGGGCTTATCGTGGAGAACAACTACGGCAATCCGGTGCAGTGGTGGAGCGACTGCAAGTGGAGTTTCAACAGGGACGGCACGGCCCTTCCCGGCGCGCTCACCCCTTACCCGGGCAACTCCAAGTCCGATGGGACCGGTGGCTCCGCCACGGGGATGACGCAGACGGGTCCATGGGGCGACAATTGGGGAATCGAATACGGGCTGCCCAACCGCGAGCGATACGTCGTCCAGTACGACGGCGTCCAATCCGCCGACCGGATGGATCTGATGACCGGGGGAGTCCGTGACAATCTCGTTGATCCGTCCAACATATGCGTCTTCGTTCGTGCATCTGGGGGTCTCCCGGAGATCTCGGTCTTCAATGTCAATGTCGGAGAGGTCGGCACGACTCTGACCTCGGGCCTTGCGACTAGCGGGGCATGGCACAATTACGCGGCCCTGTTCGACATCCCGGAACGATCGATCGAGGTCTTCGTCGACGAAGGATCACGCGGCGTGATCTATCTGGACTTGCTGCCAGGCGACCCCTTCGCCGCAGTGCCCCTTTTGAATGACGCCGTGTCGGTCGGCTTTTGGTCCCATCCCAACGGCGACCGCATGTGGACCGACAATTTCCAGGTCGGCGCAGCGATTCCCGAGCCCGGCACGTTCGTGCTGTTGCTCAGCGGCCTGGCGGGACTCTTCGCCGTCTTGCGCAGGAAGAAGGCATGAAGGGCATGAGAGGGCCGCGGGGCCACTTGCGCCCCGCGGCGACACGTTCCCCTCAGTCTATTGATCTGAAGGAGGTTTCTCAATGAGAATGGCAAAGATAGCCATGCATGTTTTCTGCTGTGTTGCTGCATTGGCCGTGATGGTCCCGAGTGCCCACGCGTATGGTGTGGAGGTGGGCTCGTCGACTCTGATCGACCCCGCCTACATCGACTACAGCGACACGTTCTCGATCACTGGCGAGCCCGGTGCTCTGCCTGACCGCCCAGACGGCGCCTGGCCCGTCGGCTCCGTTGACGACCCGGTAAACGGCATAGTTGGCGAGGGCCTCAAGGTGGAGAACTGTTACGGGAATCCGCAGCAGTGGTGGGACAACGGGAGGTGGGCTATCGCCACGGACGCAAGCGCGAGCAGCGGCGCCACCACATACCCGGGCGGCTCGGGCGCCGGCTCGGCCACGGGCATGACGCAGACCGGAAATTGGGTAGGAGAATGGGGGATAGAATATGGTCTGCGCGACGAGTTCGTCGTCCAGTTTGACGGCGTCTCGACCGAGGATCGCGTCGGCATTACTTTCGGGGGGGTCAGGAACGACCTCTGGCATCCCAGCAATTTGTCAGTGTTCGTCCGGCTGTCCGGCAGTGCGGTGTGGCCCTCGATCGCTCTATTGACCACTGGCGTCCCCTCCGGCATCGAGGTCGACACCGGGTTGATCTCGCCCATTGACAACGAAGAGGAGTGGCACAACTACGCCTTCCGGGTTGATATCTTGGATCGAGAGATCCAGATCTTTATCGACGAAGCGTCAGTGGGGATCGTCGATTTGGACACGGTCGGTCTCGGAGTGCTTGCCGCGCTACCTCTGTCCAGCCACGCGGTGAGCGTCAACTGGGCCCATCCCTATGCCGACCCGTTGATTGCGGATCGTTTCTGGAGCGACAATTTCCAGATCGGATTGCCGAAGGTGGAAGAGCCGCCGCAGATACCGGGCGACGCCAACAATGACGGCGACGTCGATGCGATTGACGCCCAGCGATTGGCCGCGTTCTGGGGGGCAACCGAGGAAGACGAGGAGTACTCGTGGTGGGAGATGGGTGATTTCGACGGCGACGAGTACGTCGGTCCGGCCGACGCGGCGATCATGGCCGCCAACTGGGGCTACAGTGCGAGTGAGGCAAACTCCGCCGTACCTGAGCCCTCCGTTGCCCTGATGCTCTTGACAACACTTGGTGCATGGCTGGTGTGGCGCCGCCGCTAGGCGCTCACCCGCCGAAGAAGAGGCTCACAACTTATCGTTGCCGGCAAACAACGTTGCCGGACGCGAGCCGGCAAGGCGTGGGCGGGGCCGGAAGTGCGGAGATCAGGGGGAGTGTGCGCAGCCGTGCCCGGTACCGACCAAACGGGCTGGGGGATAATCGCAAAGTTCCCGTACCCCTGGTAGCCGAACGGACCCCATCCGGGTTCGGGCGAAGATGTGGACTGCATTCTCATTGTCCCAGGCCGGGCAGGAGATGCCATCCAACCGCCTCCCGTCCGGCCATAGACGAAGGAAAGAGACCCCTTATGAGAAGACGGAAGGAAACGCTCGCCGGTTTCACGCTCGTCGAACTCCTGGTCGTCATTGCCATCATCGGTATCCTCGTCGCCTTGCTCCTGCCCGCGGTCCAAGCCGCGCGCGAGGCGGCGCGCCGCGTAACCTGTGCCAACCATCTGAAGCAATGGGGTCTGGCGTTACATAGCTACGAGAACATGAACGGGGCCTTTCCGAGCGGTACGATAACCGGCAGTGCGTGCTTGAGCACGCCGGGATGCGTCCTCGACGGCAAGTGCGGTCCCGACGGCGAATACAGCCGGATGACGTTTGTCGTTCCGTTGTGGCCGTTTATCGAACAGCAGTCGCTCTACGACCGGTACGATTTCAGTTACACCTTCTATACGCAACAGAATCGGCGGGTTCTGCGTGAAAAGGCCGACGTTTACTACTGTCCGTCCGACCGAGTGGGTTTCTGGCGTGGGGATTACTTTACGCGAGCGCGCGGCAATTACGTGGTTTCGTGGGGATATTGCGACTACTTCCAGAAACAGACGCCCAGCGGTGATCCGCCGCGCGCCGGAGCCTTCGGGACCAACCGCTACACGCGCGTCGCCGACATCAGCGACGGCCTTTCGACGACGATCTTTCTCGGCGAGGTGATTCAAGCCGACTTCGACGACGACTTCGACTTCCGCGGTGATTTCTTCAATAACGACTTCGCAGCGGCTCAGTTCATGACGATCTACACGCCCAATTCAGGCGTTGATCGAACACTCTGCTTCGACCAGACACCGAACATCCCGGCCCCTTGTGATCCGGGCGCCCCCTACTACGTCTCGTCCCGAAGCCATCATCCGGGCGGCGTTCACGTCTGCTACGGCGACGCTTCTGTCCACTTCACCGAAGACACCATCGACGTCGAGGTCTGGCGGGCGCTGAGTTCGATGGACAGCGGCGAGGCCATCAGAAACGACTCCAATTGATCCCTTTTCCCGATCGTCGCAGCCCCGGAACAAGAGAGATGACCATCCCATGAAGCGATTCGTCTCACTACTGGCCTCGGCGCTTCTTCTGACGGCATTGGGTTGTGGGGGCGACAAACTGGCCACGATTCACGGGACCGTTACCCTCGATGGGGCGCTGTTGGAGCACGGCCAGATCGACTTCGAGCCGTCCGACGGCAAGGGGCCTACGGCGGCCGCCACGATCGTCGACGGCCGTTACGAAGTCCGCGCCATGCCCGGCGAAAAGACCGTCCGCATCACCGGCGGCAAGGTCGTCGGCAAGCATCGCATCACCCCGGGCGCTCCCTTGGCCGACAAGATCGAGCCGCTGGTGCCGACCTGCTACAACACCAAGACGACGCTCAAGTGCGATATCACGCGCGGCCAGACCGCTTATAACTTCGAGTTGAATCCCTCGACGCCCTGAACCGCCCTCGCTCGTGCTCCTTCAATCGCGTCGCCTCGTCCTGGGGGGAGATTGTGGGGTCAGCGCTTGAATAGTCCTACTGGTCCGTCCACGTCTATTTGTCATGCACGGTAGCTGGGTGCCACGGGCATCTTGCCCGTGTAAGAAGCACTGGCGAGACGCCAGTGGCACCCAACTCATATCTGACATTGAACGATAGACGAACCACTACAGCAAGACTTCTGCCGTTTGGGATGCTCAATAGGCCCACGCAATAGCGAAAGTCATGAGAATGGGGTGCCATGCCGCGTTTTGCCGCGCTTCCCACATGCCCACGACAAGCGTGGGCATGGCACCCGCTTTCCCTTTCGTGAGGACCTATTTAGCAGCTACGACATAGCGCAGCCGGAGGGTTTTGTTTCACACTGGCAGCGGCTTCTGCACGCTGCCCAAGTCGCCAGGGACTTGGGCAAGGGTGTTTGGGATGACTTTGTTCGCGCTCATCGGGCATTGGGGCAGAAGCTACCGGACATCGAGGGCTGCGCTGGGGCTTGCTGCGCCCTGGACTTGGCAACCCGCTTCGCCTACGCCGTTCTCGATGCCACGATGATTCGAGACCCGGACGAAATCGGTGGGCGGATAGTCACTATTGGGGTTCGCATTAGTAGTGACCCCAGGGCGACCAACGGGAGCCCGGCATTCACGGGGAAACTCGTGATCTCACCATTTCACTACTTTTGCGACCATCAATAACCCCCAGCAGCCGGAAGTTTGCCAGGCAATGATGCAAGTGCGGGAAATGCCGCTTCCGCCTCTGTCGTTGAAGGGCTGGTATGATCCGCTTGACGACGAAGCCGGGAAAGCGGGAATGTTGGGAAGAGGGCTAATTGTGGAATCCGAGTCGCCACCGGCACCGGACAAAACGACCGGCAACGCCGGCTCCGGGCAGCCTGAACGGAAAGGCGAAATCATGTCCGGCGACACCGATCTTCCCAATGGTTTCACTGATGCGGCGCGGGCCAGATGCTGGCTCCAACCCCGAGTGAAACCGCGGATCGAATCGTTGCACACCTGTCACGTCAAATGGATTGCCGCAACCGCCGCGAACACTGCCATTCAACGATCCACATCGGATGACCCGACGAACAGGCAGGGCCATCAACTGAGCCTCATTCGGCAGGATGTCCAGGTGGTTCGGGGCTGGGCGCTGCGAGAGGGATTACCTGACGTTCCGAAGGCCCCCCGAATTCTCGGATCGTGAGGAAGCGCATAGTCCGAATCTGTCGCCGTCTGTGACTTTGGGGGGAGAGCAGACTCCTGCGATTCCTTCTTCCGAACCTGTTGCGTTGGCACCACTTAGCAGCGATTCTCAGGATCTGTCGGGGATTGACATGAGTAGCGGCGCAGGGACTCGAACCCCGGACACGCGGATTATGATTCCGCTGCTCTAACCAACTGAGCTACGCCGCCAAGTTCTCACTTCGTTCCATAAGATCCTTATTCATCGACATTTGTGTCGTTTGACAACCGGGTCGGTCGATGGTACTCTAGGGTATGGTGTAGTGCGACGATGCCTGATACGACGCCACTACACCAAACTACACCCGTACCGGCGCCTTCAATCCGACTCCCGTCGTTGCCGATTCGATGAATGGGGATCATATGGCCAAACCTCAAAAACCTACTCCCGACTTCCCGCTGTTTCCTCATGCTTCGGGCCAATGGGCCAAGAAGATTGATGGAAAGATGTACTATTTCGGCAAGGACGCGAAGACGGCGCTCGAACGCTACCGAGCCCACCTTTCCGGCCTGCCGAAGAAGTCGACTGCAAAAAGTGTAGCAAAGGATGGGCGACCCGGCAAGCCACACAAGGACTACCCTCTATACGCCCACCACAACGGCCAGTGGGCCAAGAAGGTACGGGGTACGACCCGATTCTTTGGCCCTTGGGACGATCCGCAAGGGGCTTTGGACAAATGGATTGAGCAGAAGGATGACCTTCTGGCCGGCCGGGAACCCAGGGTCGTGGGTGAAGGCCTGACGGTTCGCTCGCTGGTCAACCAGTTCTTGGAAACGAAGGAGAACCTGGTTAAGACCGGGGAGTTGGCGCAGCGGACGTGGGAGGACTATAAACTCATCGGCGTCAAGCTCGTTGGAGTGTTCGGCCGTACTCGCCTTGTAACCGACCTGCGTCCCGCTGATTTCGAAAAGCTCCGAAGGGAGTTCACGAAAGGACAAGGAAAGAAACGCAGAGGGCATGGCCCTACTGCACTTTCCAATGACATTGGTCGCGCTCGTGCCTTTTTCAATTACGCTCATAAGCAGGGCCTGATTGACAAACCGCTTGTATTCGGAGACGGATTCAAGAAGCCCAGCCAACGGGTCATGCGCTGCGAACGGCAAAAGAAGGGCCGCAAAATGTATACGGCCAAACAGATTCGCACCATGATGGACAAGGCGGGGCCACAATTGAAAGCGATGATTTTGTTGGGAATCAATTGCGGTATGGGCAACCATGACTGTGCCACGCTGCCGGTTTCCGCGCTCGACTTGAAAACTGGCTGGTTGGACTTCGGCCGATCCAAGACAGGCATCGAAAGACGCTGCCGGCTCTGGCCCGAGACGATTACAGCCCTCAAGGACGTCTTGGCCAATCGACATGAGCCAAAGGATAAGGCACATGCCGACAAGGTGTTCATCACCAAGTATGGGTTCCCTTGGCTGTCGAAAGGCAAAACCCAACGGGACAATCCCATATCGAAAGAGACGGCCAAGCTGCTCAAGACTCTTAAAATCCATCGCCCTGGCCTGGGATTCTACGCCCTCCGGCACACTTTCGAGACAATCGGCGGGGAGAGCATGGACCAGGCTGCGGTCGACCGCATTATGGGCCACGCCCCGCGCGCGAACGATATGTCGGCCGTGTACCGCGAGCGGATGACTGACAAGAGGCTCTTCCGTGTAGCGAACCACGTCCGCAAGTGGCTGTTCAAACGTAAACCTTCCCGGAAGAAGGCCG
>CAZWWC010000056.1:0-16848 GCA_964637625.1 uncultured Planctomycetaceae bacterium | reverse complement strand
CACAATGCCTTCCATTACAAACCCAACAGCAATCGGCAACGGCATTGGGTGCCATCCCGGCGTGCTGCCCTCACCCCCGGCCCCTCTCCCTTTGGGAGAGGGGAGGATTTCTAATCCGCAGCCTGTCGATCGGGCGTGGGGCCGCCGCGGTAGACGCCGATCTGGTCGGTGCCGTCGCCGTTGAAGTCGCCCACGATCGGCACGTCACCCGATCCACCCAGCGCGAAGACCTTGTCTTGCGCGTCCAACTCGTGGTTGCCGTTGGTGTCGAGGTGCCACCGGCCGTCGTGGTACACGCCCAGGTCGTCGATGCCGTCGTGGTTGAAATCGCCGACCACGGGGCGATCGCCGTGGGCGCCGAGTTCGACGTAGCGATCCGCGTCGCTCCAACGGCCGTTGCCGTCGACGTCGAGGAACCAGGCTCCGTTACGGAACACACCAATCGTGCTTACTCCGTCGCCGTTCCAATCGCCGGCCACCGGCTGGTCGCCGGCGTTGCCGAACTGGAAGACGTGGTCGATCAGGTCGGCACGCAGCGGTCCCTCGGCGGTGCGTTTGAGCGTGCGTAGTCGTTCGGGCGCCTGCTGGGGATCGGGTGGCAGGTTTTTATAGCCGCCGTTGGGTTCGTTTTGGCTATCGGGAAGGCCGGCTTCGGCCTCCAGCGCGCGGGGATCGCCGAGCCAGGCCTTGCCGAAGATGCCGATGTCGGTTTTTCCGTCGCCGTCCCAATCGCCCGTGACGGGCAAGTCGCCTTCGTCGCCGAGTCGGGCCCAAAGATCGCCCTCATCCCAGACACCGTTTCCGTTGAGGTCGAGGAACCAAAGTCCGCCGATGAACACGCCGATTTCGTCAGTGCCGTCGCCGTTGAAGTCGCCGGTGACGGGGATCCCGTCGGCGATGCCGAACTGGAAGTTCTGCTCGACCTGGCCTTCGTCGTCGGCAACGACCCATTGCGCGTCGCGCAACTGGGAGCCGCTCCAAGACACGGGATTGAAGTAGGCGTTGGGCTGGAGCGCCACGGAGTCGGCCGCTTCACGATTGTGGCGAGGTTGCCCGGCGTTGATGACGCTCAAATGCCAAGTGAATTCCAGCGGCATTCCCGCGCCGCCGTGGAACGGGAGCGTCTCGTAAACGATCGGCACGGGCACGGCGTGCGGCGTGTAGACCGGGCTGGGATAACCGGGGTAAGACACTTGCGGCGCGGGATCGGGCCGGGGGTCCGGGTCGGGGTTGGGGAACCAGGGCGGCGTCTGCTCGAAACGAACCTCGCTGAAGTTGTACTGGACCCCGTCCTCGCCCAGTGCCAACTCGATCCCCGTAATCGCGTCGTTGTTCGGACCGCTGGCCAGTTGGCCCAGCGCGATCGGGTCGACAGGCTCACCCACGTTGAATGCGATGCCCCCCAGGGAACCGATTGTATCGATGCCGTCTTCGTAGCCTGCAGGTTGCACTTCGTAGATGGTGTACGTTCCCGGCGCCAGGCCCGTGAACTCGTAATAGCCACTGGCGTCGGTCACGGTCGTGATCGGCTTTCCGTCGTGGTCCACCACGGGCACACCGAAAGCATCGCAGAGTTTGAGCACCGCGCCGGCGATCGGCGTGTCGTCGCTGGTGAATTGGCCGTCGCGGACGCTTGCCACTTCTGGTTTTTCCTGGAGCCAGGGGACCTGAATCGGCGGGCCGTCCTGGAAGACGTAGCCGGAGATGTTCCCCGGCAGGATCTCGCAGAAGTTGTAGTCGACGCCCTTGGCGCCGGGATCCAAGTTGATGTCGGCCATCATGTCGTTGCCGACGAGGACACCGCCGACCGAGCCGATTCGGTCGTCACCGTCGAGATAGCCCTCCGGCTGGATCTCCTCGACGCCGTAGGTGCCCGGCTTCAGATTGTCGAACTGGTATTGACCTTGGGCGTTGGTCTTCATCGAGGTGATCCGCTCGCCCGAGGCGCCGAGCAGGTAGACGGTGACGCCGGAGAGCCGCATTTCACCCTCGTCGGGCATCAGGTCGCCGTCGAGATCCACGAAGACGGTTCCTTGCAGCCGGGCGGGTCGAAGCTCGCCGAAGTTGTAGTCCTCGGCCATAATGCCGCCGTCGAGCACGGCGCCGGTGATCGAGTCGCCCCCCGGGTTGTCGGCCACGCCGTCCGCATTGCCGGCCGCATCGAGGCCGTCGTAGTATCCGTCGGGCTGCGTCTCGGCCACGCCGTAGACGCCGGGCGGCAGGAGGAGGAATTCGTAGTAGCCCAGCGCGTCGGTCGTGGCCGTCTTGCCGGTCGAGTTGCCTTTGGCGTTGAGCAGTTCAAGCTGCACACCCGCGATGGGTGCTTCGCCCGGGTCTTTGACGCCGTTGTTGTTGTCATCCGCGTAGACATAACCGGAGATGCCGACGAACTCTCGCTCGCCGAAGTTGTTTTCCATGCCCTTCTCGCCGCTGCCGACGACGATGGAGTCGATCAGGTCACCCCCTGGGTTATGGGCCTCGCCACCGAGAGTGCCCGGGCGGTCGATGCCGTCGACGTACTGTTTGGGATGGGTTTCCACGATCCCGTACGTGCCGGGCACGAGGTTGGGGAAACAGTAGTGGCCATTTTCGTCGGTCACGTCGGTCTGATTTCCCTCGGCGTCCAACAGGGTGAGCGTCACGCCGGGGATGCCCGGCTCGCCGTCGTCCCGATAGCCGTTGTTGTTCATGTCGACGTAGACGTAGCCGCAGAGTCCGCCGGGCAGCAGCTCGCCGAAATTGTAGTTTTCGCCGTGCTGCGCGGCGGCCAGCACGACGCCCTCAATCAGATCGCCCGGGTTGTTGGCCACGCCGTCGGCGGTGCCGGCGGTGTCGAGGCCGTCGAGATACCCGTCAGGCGTGATTTCGGTGACTTGGTAAGTGCCTGGGAAGAGGCCCTCGACGTGCCAGAACCCATTGGCGTCGGTGGTGAGTTCGACGGGAGCCTGCCCATTGCCTTCCACCTGGACCAAGGCGCCGCCGATGCCGTCCTCGTCGGCGTCGAAAACGCCGTCGTCGTCGGCGTCGTGGTAGACGTGGCCGCTGAGGCTGGCGGGCCGGACTTCGCCGAAATCGTTGTGAATCGAATCGTCGCCGCCGTCCAGCGTAATGTCGGTGATGATATCGGAGTTGAAGACCACACCTCGGGTCTGGCCGTCGACGGTGCCGGCCGTTGCGCCCACGCTCAAGTAATCGACCGGTTGCGTTTCGACGACGCGGTACATTCCCGGCAGCAGGCCGGTGAACTCGTAGAAGCCGTTTTGGTCGGTCGTTGTCGTTTGCCCGGCCGGCTTGTACACGCCACCGAGCAGCTCGTGGAGCGTCAGTTGGACGCCGTCCAATCCCGGCTCGCCCGAATCCTGGAAGTTGTCGACGTCGTTGTCCTCGAAGACGGTGCCGCTGATCGTGATCGGCAAGGGTACTTGCTCGACCGGGAAGATGGCGCCGGCGGTGCGGACGTGCAGGGATTCCTCGGGCGGAGGCACATAGCTGTCCGGCGGAAGATCCAAGCCGGAGGGATCGAGCTTGTGGTCGTAGTAATCGAGGAAGATGTCCACGCCGGTGGCCGTTTCGTAGTGGTCGGCCTCGAAGGTGGCCCGCAGCCGGGAACCCTCGAACTCGTTGCCTTCGGCCAGACTGCTGGCGCCGAGGAAGCCTTGTTCGTCGACGTCGACGGAGAAGACGAGCTTCTCGCCGGCGTCCCATCCCGAGAGTGAAAACTGGAGCGTGTCGCCGCCGTCCTCCAGCGAGATCCCGACGATCTCGAAGCCGTCATGCTCCAGGAGTTGGAGACCGACGGAGCCGAACGCACCTCGGCCGGTCGGTTCGGTGTCGAAGAAGCACTCGCCCTCATCGGGCTGGCCGTCGGCGTTCTTGTCCGTTTCGATGACCAACTCGGTCAGCTGCGTTGCCGGCGCGCCGCCGGCAAAGGTGACCTCGAATCGATCGGCGACCAGATCGTCGCCGCCGGCGTCTTCATAATAGACGGCGCCGACTTGAATCGGCAGGACGTCGACGGCCAGCAGGCGCCGCGGTTCCATCAGTTCGAACCGGCAGCGCCGCAGCCAGCGGGCTGCCGGGTCGGCCGCATCGCTTGGGGATGTTTGGTGGAATCGATGACGTCGTCGTTGAATTCGTTGCAACAGGCCCACAACCAATCCTCCGTGTTATGAACGTGGGGAAGTGTATGGTTTCGGTTCAGAACGATCGCGGCTTGGAAGCCACGTCAAAATAAGTTGCCTATACTTTGCCACCCAAGATTCCTCTCATTTTCCAACGGCCACCGAAGGACTCTGCTGCGAGACCTGCTCGACGGTCCCGCAATCCAACCGCCACACGCGCACGGTCGTGTCGAAGCTGCCGGAAAGCAGGGTCTGTGTATCGGGGTTCCAGGCCAGGGCCGTGACCGACCCGGTATGACCGTTCAAGGAACACACCTCGTGGCCTTCCGGGACGCTCCAAACGCGAATGACGTTGTCGCTGCCGCCGGAGGCCAGACGGCTGGCCGAGCAGAAGGTCAATGCCAACAACTTGGCCGATTGCCGGGGAAACGTGGCCAGGTGGTCTCCGGTAGCGGGGTTCCACAGCCGGATTTCTCGCTCGTCGCCGGCCGAGGCGAGTCGCTTTCCGTCGGGCGAATAGGCCAGCGCGCGTACGCGCCGCCGATGTCCCACCAGATCGCGTGTGCGGTCCTTGGAACTCCAAAGGCGGATCGTGCCGTCGCGGCCCGCGGCGGCCAGTTGTTTTCCGTCCGGCGAAAACGCGAGTACTCGAACGTCGTCGCCCGGAGCCTGCAATCTTCGATCGATTTGGCCGTCGGTGGTGCGGATCAACACGACTTCCTTCCCGAAGCCGCCCGCCGCCAGCAGCCGGCCATCGGGGCTGAACGCCAGCGTCCGAGCGACCGTTCTGGGCGTGGAAACCGAGTGCAGTGCGGTCTGCGAGGCCAGGTCCCACACGCGCAGGCGCCGATCGTCGCCGGCGGCGGCAAGCCGCCGGCCATCGGGACTGAAGGCCACCGCACGGACCCAGTCGCCGTGACCCACTAACCGGCGAAGCACTTTACCTTCTTGGAAATCCCAGATACGGATCAGGTGGTCGTCGCCGGCCGTGGCCATCTGCCCAGCAGTCGGACTCAGCGCCACGCTGGAAACAACAGGTGTCTTTTCAGTCGGTTTTTGTGTGCCAAGATCGATCGTCGCAACGGGTGTCAGCTGCGTGATCGATTCGGCCCAGAGCCGGGCGACAACGCCCATCCCGAGGACGAGGGTCAGTCCAGCCAATGCGAATAGACGGGTTTTCACCGTGATTCCCTTCCGTACGAGGACACTAGGCTTTGAAATTCGTGCAACGGCTGCATCTTTCGCTTGCCGAGCATGTTCGGCGCGCATCGGGCAGCCGCGCCACGCGAAGCGGTACGCTTGCGGCAACAGCCAACGCGCAGCGCGCAACTGGACGCGCCGCTACAGTCAGCCTCATATACCTCATCGACCGAATGGGCCGTCAGACGTATGAGAAACTTGGCAAGCTGCTGTAGATACGGGGTTTGCGGAGAAAGGAAGGTCTAGCGGTTGGCGAAACCTTGCTGGACGCGAATGTTCCCCGCAACGGAGAGATGGCCCCGTCTCGGGAGGGCGAGGCTCCTGCCGAGCCGAAAAACGCCGAAAAACGCTCGGCTCGCCAGGAGGTTCGCCCTCCCAATTCCCGGACGGCCTCACGCAAGCGAGAGCATGCCACCCGGCCGCTGGGTGAATCACCGCTTGATGAGCGGGACGAATTTCCGCTCGGGGTGGCCCGTGTAAAGCTGGCGCGGCCGGTGGATGCGTTTGCCGGGCGCCAGGTGCATTTCCCGCCAATGGGCGATCCAGCCGGGCAGACGGCCCAGGGCGAAGAGCACCGTGAACATGTTCTTCGGAATGCCCATGATGCGGTAGATAATGCCCGAGTAGAAGTCGACGTTGGGGTAGAGTTTCCGCTCGACAAAATAGGGATCGGACAGGGCGACTTGTTCGAGCTCCTGGGCCAGCTCGAACATCGGATCGTCGGCGGCATACTTGTCGACGAGCCGGTGGCACACTTCCTTGACGAGCGTTGCCCGGGGATCGTAGTTCTTATAGACCCGATGCCCGAATCCCATGAGTCGGAAGGGGTCGTCCTTGTCCTTGGCCTTATCGATGTACTTGCCCAGATCACGTCCGTCGGCCAAGATGTCTTCAAGCATGTTGATGCACGCCTCGTTGGCGCCGCCGTGGAGCGCTCCCCACAGTGCACAGATGCCGGCCGAAATACTCGAGAACAGATTGACGTTACTCGAACCGACCATCTGCACGGCCGACGTGCTGCAGTTCTGGCCGTGCTCGGCGTGCAGAATCAATAGAATGTTGAGTGCGTCGACAAAATCGACCGGCATCTTGTACCGCTCGCTTGGAACGGAGAACATCATGTGCAGGAAGTTCTGGCAGTAGGTCAGATGGTTCTGCGGGTAGATGAACGGTTGGCCGATCGACTGCTTGTAGCAGAAGGCGGCAATCGTCGGCATCTTGGCCAACATCCGGTAGATGGCCAACTGGCTTTGCGCCGGGTCGATCGCGTCGGCCGTGTCCTTGTCATAAATCGCCAGGGCGCCGACCACCGCGCTGAGGATGGCCATCGGGTGGGCCTGCGGCGGGAACCCGGCGAAAATCTTCTTCATGCCTTCGTGCAGCAGCGTGTGGTTGCGAATGTTCTCGCGAAACTCCTCGAGCTGTTCACCGGTGGGCAATTCGCCGTAGATGAGCAAATAGGCCGTCTCGGTAAAATCGCATTGCTCGGCAAGCTCCTCGACACGATAGCCGCGGTAGCGCAACGCGCCGTTCTCGCCGTCGACGTAACAGATCATGCTCATCGTGGGGCCCGTGTTGGCGAATCCCTCGTCGAGCGTGATGTGGCCCGTCTGGGCATAGAGCTTGCTGATATCGACGGCGCGATTGCCTTCGGTTCCCACCCGAATCGGCAGCTCGTAGTGGTTGTCGCCGATTTGCAGTTTCGCGACTTCTTCGTTTGTGGAACTCACAACACACCTCCAAACAAGGGACACGCCAGCAGTGGCAAGGATTCCGGCTCGACGTCGAGCGTGAAAACGACGACGTGGATGTGAACCTCAATGAACTTGAGCAGACGGGCACGGCCCAAGGGCACGGCGATGAGCCCTTCGAGCACCTCTCAAGGGACATATCGGCAAACTACTCTACCACGCCACGGGCGCGCAGGCAATTGGCGCGTGGATTCCGCAACACAAGGCCTTGTGATAAAGCAACTTAGAAGACGGACCGCTGTTCGGGACAAGCCGTCCGTTGGGAGGTCGGGTGGCATGCTCACGCTTGCGTGAGCATGTTCTTCCCATTTCAGATTTCAGAGCATGGCCACGCAAGCGAGGCCATGCCACCCAGCCTGGCCGAACCGCAGCCGCACTCAGCCGAGCAGGTCGCTGTAGGAGCTGCTCACCAGGTTGTCTCGGCCGATCTGGAATCGCTCTGCGAGTTCGTCGAGCCGGGCGTGGCCGACCGTGTCATCCTGCTCGGGATCGAGAACCGCCTCGAATTCGATGAATGCCCCCAGACCTTCAACGCGATCGAGATGGATGCGAACGTTGTGCCACAAGAAGATCTCGCGCCGCTTTTTCACCACGCTGCGCGTGCCCAGCGCGGCCGTCAATGCCGCCTTGAGCGTTTCCGGATTGGAGATCGGGACCACGAAGTAGTTGCTCGCCCTGGCCTCCGGCCGATCCGTCCGAGCGTACCAGATCAACTGGGCCGGCGATCGGTCAATCTGGCGAAGCTTCAAGCGGCCCTGGCGACAGTAGAAGTAGGTGTCGACCTGGTGCTCCGTGCCAAGCCGCTCCGTGGCAATCGATTCGGCCGTCCGTCGTGTCTGGTCCAGGTCGGAGATCTTTGCCTTCAGCTCGATGTTTCGCATGGGGTCGACCGACCGGATGGCATACTGAAGGGTGGCAGTCCCCGATCAACGCAACCGCCCATCGCCAATCACGTCGAGGTGTTTGGCCATGATGTGGGGGGCTCGTTGCCTGGGGACGTAGCCCCGAGTGCTGTTGATGCCGACCGTGCGCTGTTCGTAGCGTCGCAGACTCATGCCCGGCGGCGACACAACCGACCGGCGCAAAGCATGGCCAACGCGGCGAACCCCAGTGCCGTCGTGGCGGGCTCGGGCACGCAGATCGTCTCGACGACGATCTGGTCCACCATGCCGGCCCCGGTCCAGCGAATGCCGACGAATTCCGAAGACGGGTTGGGCTGGATGACCATCTCGCGAGCATCGGTGACCCAGCCGTCACTATGATTCACCGTGTCCTCGAGCGGCGGCAGACCGGCCCAGCTTCCGCCTCCGGTGCCTATCCCGACGGCTTTCCAAATCGTTGGCCCGGCGCCGTAGTAGGTCACCTGTACCCAGATGCGTTTCTCGAGATTTGCATCCTCGTTGTTTGGGATGTCCATGCTGAAGCCGTTCCCAGAATCGCCCCAGGAGATGACACCCGATCGGCCTTCGGCTTGGTCGTTCCACTGCGACACGTCGCCGTACATCCAAATGTCTGGAGTGCCGAACGGGTTGGTGACCGATTCCCAGGATATGTTCCCCGATTGAGAGAACGTGGCCTCCTGGATCGTCGTGTTCGCGTCGCCCCGCCAAGGCGCGGGAATGACGTCGTCCGCCGTCGCGCTAAGACCGGTGGCAAGTAACAACACCGCGGCGAGCAACGCCGCAACAAGTCTTGTGATTCGTCTCATGTTTCGATTCTCCCTTGTCAATGCGCGTCCGCTGCCTCCGGTGTGTAAACGGAAATCCTTGAAAAAGACACAGGCAGACGTTCAGGCTCCGGGCCACGCCAGGGGGCGAGCCTGAACGGCATAAACATGAGTCTAGCGAGAATAACGGGGATAGCAAGCGATTTCTTGCACTTGCTCAGCAGAAATGGGGGCTGAGCAGGGGTTTCTGACCCGTGTTTGGCGTCGGAAGGGCCCGATTGGGACACGTGGGCCGCTCACAAGCGGCCGCCGGTCTGGCTTCAGCGGGCTATCGCAAGCGCCCCTGGCCAATCACCTCGATGTGCTTGGCCATGATGTGCGGGGCTCGTCGCTTGGGCACGTAGCCCCGGGTGCCGTTGACGCCGACGGTGCGCTGTTCGTAGTGGCGCAGACTCATGCCCGGCGACGGCGTTACGTAGCAGGTGACCTTGCCGCGGCTGTCGACCAGCGCGTAGCGAGGCGCGCCCCGCTTGGGCGAGCGGACACGAGTCAAACGTCCTCGGCCGTCGAATCGGTCGGAGGACGCCACGCGGCTGGGCGAGTCGCGGTTCGGCGACAACGCGGCCAGACGTCGGTCGCGACGCTCGGTTTGGGCCACGACCTGGTTGACCGCGTCGTAGCGCTGTTTGATGTTCTCGAACCGCTCGATCTTACCCAGCAGCATCCGCGCGCGGCCGCGCCCCAGCGCGGTCTCGGCCTGGGCGATGAGGTGTTCGGCCTCCAGAGCCAATTCGTCGAACTCCCAAACGGTCGCTTCCTCGGCGACCATGAGCGAGAGCTCCAGGTCAAGGTCGTCCAGCCGCTGCTGATATTGCTCCGCCGAAAGGGGTTGCCGCGGGGAGTTCCTTCGGCCCGATCGAGACGAACCGTCGTCGCCCTCGGAGCCCGACCCTATCGGCTTGTCCGTCACGCGCGGGGGCGGTTCGTCCGAGGTCGATCTCTTGCGGACTCCGTCGATCGGATATTCCGGATCGAGATGCTCGCCGTGAATCCAGCGGAATTCGCCCGACGGCGGGGCGATTCTTGCCCAAGGCGGGTCGGTTCGGCCGCCGGGGGTGTCAAGTAGTTCCACCATTTCGTCCTGGTGAAGCCGAACCTGGATGACGTCTCGGATGCTGCTGAACCGGCTCCCGACCCGGGCGGCCACACGCGGTTTGGCCACCTGCGCCAGTCCGTTGCCGGTTGCCTTCAGGTAGCGAGTCGAGACCCAGGTGAAGCTGCCCTTGGGTGGGCGAATCGCGCACCACCCGCCGGGATCGTGCCGATAGACATCGACCGTTTGGCCCGAGCGGAGCTTGTCGGTCGGGTAGTAGGTTTTGCCGGGGCCGCTGCGAACATAGACGTCGTCGGCCGTGACATAAGCTTTGTAGGGAAACGTTTGTTCCCCTCCAGAGAGGGACGTCGAAAGTGCCAGTGTCGTCGTCAGGACACACAACGGCAACTGCGCGAGGAGCGTTCGGCGCATGGCGAAAGTGCCTCCTTGGCCCCAGTGGGCTCGCGGGGAAAAGCGGTCGAAAATCGGCTAGAGAAAGGTAGACGCGGCCTTTTAGCGGAAAGGCCCTGCCCGTTCAAGACCAATCAGGGCCAATTCCGTATTTGCCGAGCCGCCAGGCAGGCGGTAGAATCGGGCTTTTGTGCAATAACCGGGTGGTCTGTCACACTGAAGCTAACGAGTTTAGCGGGGCGGCTTGCCGCCCGTGTTTTGTCGTATTGCGGTCGTATCGTGTTGGTTGCGGCAACGGGCCGCAAGCGGCCCCGCTAAACGGTCAACCCGACACGGTAGGTGTAACAGACCTAGCCGAAGAAGAGAGTCATGCCCCGCTACAACCCAGCCACGATCGAGCCCAAGTGGCAGAAATATTGGGAAGAAAACCGCACGTTTGCCACCCCCCGCCTGCCGGAGGGTCGAAAGCTCTACGTGCTGGACATGTTTCCCTATCCCAGCGGCGACGGGCTGCACGTCGGCCACCCGGAAGGCTACACGGCCACCGACATCGTCTGCCGCTACGGGCGGATGAAGGGGACCAGCGTGATGCACCCGATGGGCTGGGATGCCTTCGGGCTGCCGGCCGAGCAGCACGCCAAGAAGACGGGCACGCCGCCGCGAGCGACCACGGAGCAAAACATCGCCAATTTCCGCCGCCAGTTGAAAATGCTCGGCTTCAGCTACGATTGGGACCGCCAGCTGGCCACGACCGATCCGGACTACTTTCGCTGGACGCAGTTCATCTTCCTGGTGCTCTACGAGACGTGGTTCGACCACGATAGGCGCAAGGGCCGACCGATCGCCGAGTTGCCGATTCCCCGGCAGATCGAGTTCGAGGGCGACGATGCGGTGGCCCAATATCGCGATGAGCACCGCCTGGCCTATCAACTCGAAGCGCCGGTCAACTGGTGTCCCGCGCTGGGTACGGTTCTGGCCAACGAGGAAGTCATCGGGGGCTTGAGTGAACGGGGCGGCCATCCCGTGATGCGGATTCCGCTGCGCCAGTGGATGCTGCGGATCACGGCCTATGCCGATCGGCTCCAAAAGGATCTCGACGGTCTGGATTGGCCCGAGAGCATCAAGACACTGCAGCGCAACTGGATTGGCCGTAGCGAAGGCGCAGAGGTGGACTTCTTCATCGACGATGAAACGGCCGAGGACGGTCGGCCGTCGCACGAGCGGTTTGCGAATTGGGCCGAGGAGCGCGACGAGACCGGGTTTCCCAAAAAGCCGGGCCCGGCGGTGCTCCGGGTCTACACGACCCGACCCGACACGCTCTTCGGCGCCACCTACATGGTGATCGCGCCGGAGCACCCGTTCGTGAAGCGTCTTACCCAGCCCGATCAGGCCGACGCGGTCGAGGCCTACTGCCAGGCGGCGGCGCGCAAAAGCGACTTGGACCGGACCGATCTGGCCAAGGAGAAGACGGGCGTGCCGACCGGCTCCTACGCCATCAACCCGGTCAACGGTGAGCCCATCCCGATCTGGGTCGCCGACTACGTCCTGATTAGCTACGGCACGGGCGCGATCATGGCCGTGCCGGCCCACGATACGCGCGACTTCGAGTTCGCCGAGACGTTCGACATTCCGATCATCGCCGTGGTCGACCCGGGCGAGTCGGGCGAAGTCGACCGCGCGGCCGTGCTCTCGGGCCGGCAATGCTCGGTCGAAGACGGCACGGCGATTAACTCGGGCCAATACGACGGGCTGTCCACCGCGGAGTTCAAGGCAAAGATCACCGAAGATCTCGCCCGCAAGGGCCAGGGTCGCAAGGCGGTCAACTACCGATTGCGCGACTGGCTCTTCAGCCGTCAGCATTTCTGGGGCGAGCCGTTCCCGATCCTGCACGAACTGGACAAGGACGGAAAGCCGACTGGCCGGATACGCACGGTGCCGGCCGACGAATTGCCGCTGGACCTGCCCCAGCAGATGAAGTTCGACGCGGCCCACGACAGCCCCGAGCCGCCGCTGGAGAAGGCGCCGGAGGACTGGCTCTACGTGACCATTGATGGAAATCGCTACAAGCGCGAGACGAACACCATGCCGCAATGGGCCGGCTCGTGCTGGTATTATCTGCGGTTCCTCGATCCCCGGAATGACAACGCGATGGTCGATCCGGCGGTCGAAAAGGCCTGGATGCCAGTCGACCTTTACGTGGGCGGGGCCGAGCACGCCGTGCTCCACCTGCTCTATGCCCGATTCTGGCACAAGGTGCTTTTCGACCGGGGCTACGTCAGCACTGACGAGCCCTTCCAAAGACTGGTCAACCAGGGGATGATCCTCGGCCAACTGGAGTTCACCGGCTATCGGGATGCCCAGGGCAACTCGATAAGCGCAGAGCGGGTCGCCGACTCGGCCGAGGACGGCCAGATCGACAAGACCACCGGCCGGCCGGCGACGGCGATGAAAGTTGAGCCCGAGGCGGTCGAGAAACACGGCGAAGCGTTCGTCCTGAAAGACGATCCGTCGGTCGTGATCGACAGCCGCGCCTACAAGATGTCCAAGAGCCGGGGCAACGTGGTGAATCCCGACCAGGTCGTGGCCGACTTCGGCGCCGACTCGCTGCGGCTGTACGAGATGTTCATGGGCCCGTTGGAGGCCGTCAAGCCGTGGAGCATGGAGGGCGTCAGCGGCGTGCACGGTTTTCTCGGCCGCGTCTGGCGGATGATCGTCGACGAACGTGCCGATGAACTACGACTGAACGAAGCCGTCCGGGACGTCGAGCCCGAGGTGGATCAAAACCGCGTGCTCCACCGCACCATCAAGGCCGTGACCGACGACCTTGACCAGATGGCCTTCAACACGGCCATCGCCCGAATGATGGAGTTCACGAACTTCTTTCTCAAAGAGGACGTCCGGCCGCGATCGGCTATGGAGCGGCTCGTGCTTTTGCTTTCGCCCTTTGCCCCTCACGTGGCCGAGGAGCTTTGGCAGTTGCTTGGGCATGATAGGACGTTGGCCTTCGAGCCGTGGCCCGAGTATGATGAAGCGGCGGTGAAGGAAGACACGATCGAGGTGCCCGTCCAGATCCAAGGCAAACTCCGCGCCCGAATCCGGGTCCCGGCCGACGCCGACCGCGACGCGCTGCTGGCCGCGGCCAAGGCCAACGAGCGGGTGGCTGACCTGATCCAAGGCAAGACGATCGTCAAAGAGATCGTCGTGCCGGGCCGGATGGTGAACTTCGTGGTGAAGTGAAGGGGCAGTAGCGTTTCGTTTGGGAAATGCCGTTTAGCGGTCGGGCTTGCCCGACGTTGCGCAGGAAATACCGGTAAGCTCAACCGCGGCAGCGCCGCGCAAGCGCGGCCGCTAAACGTAGAAGACAGTCGTTTCAAGAGCGCAAGAGGGGCACCTCGTGATTCTCGCCTATCACGTCATCTTCACCACCTATGGTTTCTGGCTTCCCAATGATCCTCGTGGGTCCTGGTCCGAGTACGTGCGTTCATGGGAACTCCTGCATTTTGGTCGGGCGACTAAGGTCTCGACAAGCCGCTCGCTGGCGAAGCATCCGCACCAACAGCCGCGCCGTCAAGCGACCAAGGAAGCCATGAAGTATCCACCGGTCCATTTCACCGGCATTCAAGCACGCGCGGTCGGCCGTGGCATTGCCCGGGCGTGTGAAGAATCTGGCTATAGGGTCCATGCATGTTCTATCCTGCCGGAACACGTGCATATGGTGCTTGGTCGACACGAACGGCGCGTGGAACGCATCGTCGGGCATTTCAAGGGCAGGGCGACCCAGCAGCTTGTCGCCGAGCAGTTGCATCCGCTGGCGTCGCATCGCACGCCGGAAGGACCATTGCCGTCGCCCTGCTCCCGACGTAGTTGGTGAGTCTATCTTAACGACGAAGCACATGTCCGCAGCGCAATGCGTTACGTGAAGGAGAACCCGCTGCGCGAGCGCAAACCGAAGCAGATTTGGCCGTTCGTTGTGTCGCATGAGAGTTGATTTGCAGTTGACTTTTGCCGGCCGTGCGAGACTCCTTGCCGTTTAGCGGTCGGGCTTCGCCCGACGTTGCGGTCCGAAAGCCAACATGCTCAACCACGGCAGCGCCGGGCAAGCCCGGCCGCTAAACAGGCGAGAGTGAGAGATTAGGTGTTTCCCCCGCCCAACTCCTCCAGCGCCGCGGCGAAGGCCCCGTAGGCGGCGGCGTCGAACAGGACGAAGCGGACCAGCTCGGGCCGGCCGTGCTCTTTGAGAAACGCGATCGCCGTGGCCAGCGCGACCCGGGCGGCCTGGTCCAACGGATAGCGATAGGCCCCGGTGCTCAGGGCCGGGAAGGCGACGCTCCGGCGGTCGTTTTCGACGGCCAGCTCCAGGCACCGGCGATAGGCACCGGCGAGCAACTCGGCCTCGCCCGAGGCGCCGCCGTTCCAGACGGGCCCTACCGCGTGGATGACGTGCTTGGCGGCCAACTGGCCGGCGCCGGTGATCACGGCCGAGCCGGTCGGGCAGCCGTCGGGGTGGTTCTGGTTGGTTTCCTGCATGACGCTTGGCCCGGCGCGGCGGTGGATAGCCCCGTCGACGCCGCCTCCGCCGGAGAGTCGGCGATTGGCCGCGTTGACGATCGCGTCGACATCCTGCAGGGTGATATCCCCCTGGCACAGTTCCAGGGTCTGGCCGTTGATCTGGGCTTTCATGGCGGATACCTTTGGATCTTGATCTGTAGGTCAGGCTGTGCCTGACAGCTATTGACCAAATACTACACCTGCGGGCCGTCGGCGGTCCAGTAGGCCGAACTGCCGATCCGAATGAACCGCCTGCACGGATCCTGCGGGGCTCGTGACCAGAACGAGGGGTGTTACTGGTTGGGCCCTCGAAGTAGACTGCAATTGAGGGATGCTGCTAGACTATTATTGAGCGAATTGTCTTTCACGAGAGGAGTCCGGCGGAGATGAGTAGCGAGACCGTGGGCAGGCCGATGGAGATCCTTCTGGTCGAGGATGACTTGGAGGATGCCGGGCTGACGTTGGATGCGCTCAATCAAGGGCAAGTGCAGTGTCGAGTGAGCCTGGTTCGTGACGGCGAGGAAGCACTCGAGTTTGTCCGTCAGCAGGGCAAATACGCCAGGGCTCCGCGGCCCGACCTGATCCTGCTGGACTTGAATCTCCCGAAACTCAACGGACGGGAAGTCTTGGCCGAAATCCACAACGACGGCATCTTGGCGCAAGTGCCGATCGTGGTGTTGACGGCTTCCCATAGCCATCGCGACATCCTCGAGAACGAGCGCCTGCACGTCGAGGATTACCTGGTCAAACCGGTCGACGTCGACCAATTCATCGCGGTGGTGAAATCGCTGCGGAAATACTGGCTCTCGGACGTCATTCTGCCGCAATAGGGCCTGCCGCGACGGCTATTGGTCGGACTTGCCCTTTGGCGTGGTTGCATCAGCACCTTCGATGGCCGAGAGCGCCTTGGCCGCCGCGTCACGAACCCGCTGGTTTTCATCCGCTAGCGCGGTTTTCAGTGCCGGCACCGCGGCTTTGGCACGCGGGCCCAAGCACTCGAGAGCGCCGGCCGCTTCGAGACGAATCATCGCCGACTCGCGATCGGCGAGCGCCTTGACGAGCAAGGGGACCGACTTTGGGGCGGTCTGCTCACACTCCGGATGGATTTGGGCCAATGCCCAGGCACTGACCGTTGCGAGAAACGGGTCGGCTCCGTCGAGCTTCTCGAGCAGCTTCGGCTTGGCACCTATCGCCGCGGGACCAATCTTGCCCAAGGCAAAGCAGGCGCCATAGCAGACCTCCACGTCAGGGTCGTCCAAGGCCTTGGTGATTTCCCTCACGGCGCCCTTAGCATCATGGCCGATGGCGGCCAGGGCAAAAAGGACTTCGCGCCGCGTGAGGGAGTCCTCGTCGGAGAGCGCCCCGGCCAGATCGGGGACGGCCGCCTTGGCCGTGGGTCCCATCCGTGCCAGCACCATGGCTGCCCGACGGCGTGCCTTGGGCGTCTTCAGCGCCTTGATCAGGCCCGGCACCGCCGGCTCACCGGCCGTGGCCATGGCGTCCAGCGCGGCGTTGACCGTCTCCTCGTTGGCATCCTGGAAGGCCGCTTGCAGGGCGGGGATGACCAACTGCGGGCCCGGCCGCAATTCGGCCAAGGCGCCGACGGCCGCCTCGCGCACCATGCGGTCCTCGTCCTTGAGCAACTCGGCCAGCGCGACGGTCGCTCGCCGTTTCCATTGGTCGTCATCCGGGTTCATGCGGGCCATGGCGTAGGCCGCCGTGGCCGCGACCACGGGATCCTTCGAGTCGGCAAGCGGGGCGATCTTCTCGCCGGCACTCTTGGCCGCCGGCCCGATCTTGCCCAGGGCGTGCGTCGCCGCCAGATCGATGCCGGGAATATCCTTGCCCAACAAATTGGCCAAATCCGGCACGGCCTTCGCTGCCGCCGGTCCGATCTGACCGAGACAGATGACGGCCTCTTGAACGACCTCGGGACGAGGGTCGGAAAGCCGCTTGACGATCGCCGGCACGGCCGGCGCCGCAGTGGGCCCGATCTCACCCAACACCAGGCAAGCCCAGTAGGCCGTGGCGTCGTCTTCGAGGGCCTTCGTCATCAGG
>CAZWWC010000055.1:0-16965 GCA_964637625.1 uncultured Planctomycetaceae bacterium | reverse complement strand
AGGATAGACGAACCACTAGCGCGGGCCAAGACCCTCGGTCCGGACGTGCTCGGCCAAGGCGTCTTGCCAACGGGGCAGCGCGAACCGGTCGGGCAGCGCGTCGTAGCGGCTGGTGTCCAAGACGCTCCAGCCCGGTCGTCGCGCGGCCGTCGGGTATCGGTCCGAGCCGATCGGCACCAGCTCGACCGACCGCCGAGTGAGCCGGAACAACTCGGCGGCCAGCTCGTACCAGGTGGTCGCTCCGCGGTTGACCACGTGATAGGTGCCCTGCAGCCGCGAGCGAACCAGAAAGTCGACGGCCCGGGCCACGTGCGGCGTGTAGCTGGGCGTGACGTGCTGGTCGTCGACCACTTCGATGCGTCTTCGGTCGGCGGCCAGTCGAAGCATCGTCTGGACGAAATTGCCTCCGCCGCGTGGGCAGCCCGGGCCGTAAAGCCCGCTGGTGCGGACGATCAGGTGCTTCGGCCAGGCCGCCGCGCACCGCTCGGCGTCGAGCTTCGTTTGGCCGTAGACGTTCAGGGGCGCCGGCCGGTCCGTTTCACGATACGGAGTCGTGCGCTGCGCATCGCCGCCGAAGACGTAGTCGGTGCTGATCTGGACGAGCGTCGCATCGAGCTCTCGGCAGACCTCGACCAGGCGGGCCACGCCGTCGACATTGACCGCACGGGCCTGCTCGGGCTCGGATTGGGCCCGATCGACCAATGTGTAGCCGGCCGTGTTGATGACCACGTCGGGGCGGAGTCGGGCGAGCCGGGCGATTCCGGTCCCGATCCATCGGGAGGAGTCGGTCAGGTCGAACTCGGGCAGGTCCAGGCCGGCGGCCTCGTCGCCCAGTCGCTTGAGCAACTGGCTGCCCAGTTGGCCTCCGGCGCCGGTGATGACGATCTTCATGGGGCGTACGTCTTCGTATCGGTTGCTTGTGAGGCTGAAGGGTGGGGCTGAAGGGGACAGTCCCCTTTTTTCTGCGCTGTCGCTACGAAAAAAGGGGACAGTCCCCGTGTACGAAAAAAGGGGACAGTCCCCGTGTCATGGTGGTTTTCCCAGGCCGAGACGCTCTCGACGATAAGTGCCGTCGGTGACGCGTCGGACCCAGTCCGGATGGTCGAGATACCACCGGACGGTTCGCCGGAGTCCGGAGTCGAAGTCTTCGCCGGGCGTCCAGCCCAGCTCGCGGCGGAGCTTGCCGGCGTCGATGGCGTAATGGCGGTCGTGGCCCGGGCGATCTTCGACGAACCGGATGAGCGACTCGCACGGTCGATGGGGCAACTCGGGCCGCAACTCGTCCACCAGGCGGCAGATGGTCTTGACCACTTCCAGGTTCGAGCGCTGGCAATCGGCGCCGATGTTGTACACCTCGCCCGGGCGGCCCGCATCGAGCACGCGGCGAATGGCGCGAGTATGGTCCTCGACGAACAGCCAGTCGCGAATGTGCCGGCCGTCGCCGTAGACGGGCAGCGGGCGACCTTCGACGGCCGAGAGGATCATCAACGGAATCAGCTTCTCGGGGAACTGATAGGGGCCGTAGTTGTTCGAGCAGTTGGTCACCAGCACGGGCAGACCGTAGGTGTGCCGGTAGGCTCGGGCGAAATGGTCGGCCGCGGCCTTGGAGGCCGAATACGGAGAATTGGGCGCGTAGGGCGTGGTCTCGGTGAAGGGGGCGCCGTCGGGGCCGACCGTGCCGTAGACCTCATCGGTCGAGACGTGCAGCAGTCGAAACGCGTCGCGGCGCTCGGGCGGCAGCTTGGCCCAATAGCGACGCGCGGCTTCGAGCAGCCGGAACGTGCCGACGACGTTGGTCGCCACGAACGGCTCGGGCGAGTCGATCGAGCGGTCGACGTGCGTCTGGGCGGCGAAATTGACCACGGCCTGCGGCGCGTGCCGCTCGAGCAGCTTGGTCACCAGCGCCGGATCGGCGATGTCGCCTTCGACGAACGTGTGTCGCGGGTCGTCGAGCACCTCGGCCAGCGAATCGAGATTGCCGGCGTAGGTCAGCTTGTCGAGGTTGACGATGTGGCAGTCCTGCCGGGCGAGCTCTTGGCGGACGAAACAACTGCCGATGAATCCAGCCCCGCCGGTGACGAGAATAGTCTTCGTGGACATGCTTCGGATCGAGTCCTTTCAGGCGTCAAGTGGACGGTTTGCGGGGAGTCGCTTGCTCGCGGGCGACTCGGCGGACGAGAAGCCGTTCCAGCGGCCGTTTGAGCCGTGTGTACCAAGGTTCTTGTTCGGGATGGATCGGGTCGATCAGCACGGTGAACAGCCCGGAGAGCCGACCGGCGATGACGTCGGCGAAGACCTGGTCGCCGACCATGGCGGTGCGTTGCGGATCGAAACCCATTTGGGCCACTGCCGCGCGGCAGCCTTGCGGGAGCGGTTTCAGTGCGGCGGCCACGAACGGGAGTCCGAGCTGCTCGGCCACGCGTTGGACTCGGGTGCCCCGGCCGTTGGAGACCAGGCACAAGCCGATGCCCTGATTGCGAAGCGCATCGATCCAGGCGACGACCTCGTCGGAGAGCGTCTGGCTGCGGTATTGCTTCAACGTGCAGTCGACGTCCAACAACAAAGCGTCGATGCCCAGCCGACGCAGCAGCTCGACGTCGAGTTGCTCGACGCGTGCGAGTCGCAGGTCGGGTCTGAAGATCCGAAGCATCGCCCTGGTCCCTCACTGCAATCGACGTTGTGGGTTGGGTGTCGGCGGTTCGGCGCGCCGCGCCACTCCGGCCGCTCTACCGGGCGCCCGTCCGAATACACTCTCAGTAGTTCCAAGTTCTATTGAGACCTGGCATTGTCACTGCTGAGCGTAGTGAAGAATCTCTTTCCCGGCGCGCCGGGATCGAGATCCTTCGCTACGCTCAGGATGACCTGCTGAGGTATCAGCCAGCCAAACTTGGAACTACTGACTCCGTGATTAGTCCTAAAGGGGGGAGGAAGGCACCGATGCGGCCGATTTGACGAGCAATCGACCTGTTTTGCTTATCGTAGCCGGTTCATCCTCCTTCGGGAAGGTTATCATATTTCTAGGAGTCCCTGCTTTGTAATGGGCGGGAATGCCGTTAGAATGAGGGGTTACATCGGGGCCGTCGGCCGGTTCGGTTTTCCAATCAGGTTGAGGATAAAAAGACAATGGCGATCAACATGGCCGTGGTGCCGGTGGCCGGGCGAGGGACCCGACTGTTGCCGGTGGCAAAAAGCCAACCGAAGGAGATGCTGCCGGTGGGCCGCAAGCCGGTCGTGCAATACGTGGTCGAGGAGCTGGCCCGATGCGGCCTGAGTCGATTGCTTTTCGTGACCGGGCCGGGCAAGACGGCCATCGAGAATCATTTCGACATCGACGGCGAGTTGATTGCCCATTTGCGTGAGACGGGCAAGGAGGATCTGTTGGCCGAGCTGGCGTTTGAGCGGGAGGACATCGAGTATTTCTACACGCGTCAACGGCGACAACTCGGGCTGGGACACGCCGTGCTCTCGGCCAAGGCGGTCGTCGGCGATCAGCCGTTCGTGGTGGCCTTGGGCGATTCGATCATCGGGCTGCATGCCCAAAGCCGCGTGGTCCGCGTCATGGTGGAGCAGTTCGAGGAGGCCGGCGTCGATTGCGTCGTGGCCTTGGAAGAAGTTGCGCCTGAAGACGTGACGCGCTACGGGATCGCGATTCCCCGCGGCGCGCCGGCCGAGGTGTTCGAGCTGGCCGACGTGATCGAGAAGCCGCAGCTGGGCCAGGTGGACAGCAATCTTGCGGTGGCTGCCCGGTATGTTTTCAGCCCGCGGATCTTCGATTGCCTGGAGAGTACGCCGCCGGATAAGGGGGGCGAGATCCAGTTGACCGACGCGATCCGCATGCTCATCCAACAAGG
Source organism: uncultured Planctomycetaceae bacterium (assembly GCA_964637625.1). GTDB lineage: Bacteria > Planctomycetota > Planctomycetia > Pirellulales > Thermoguttaceae > UBA11386. Next base: position 13,114 of record CAZWWC010000055.1, on the reverse strand, counting down.
CCGCCGTGTGTTGGGGGTGCGGTTGGCGCGAGGTCAAACCCGATTCGACATCGGCAATTTCGAGAGCTACTTCCAGGCGTTTGTCGATTTCGCGCTGGCCGATCCGCAGTACGGCGAGCAGCTGCGCAGCCACGTGCGGCGGCAACTGGATCTTGACGATGGGGCACAACGCGAGGACCGGCAATGCGGTTGATCCGAAAAAAGGCCTTTGCCCGGGCCGGCCTGATCGGGAATCCTTCGGACGGCTACTGCGGCAGGACGCTGTCGGTGGTCGTGCCGAATTTCTGGGCGGAGGTGACGCTCTACGAATGGGACCAGGTCGAGTTGGTCTGGGGTGAGAACGACCAGAGCCGTTTCCGGTCGGTCGACGACCTGGTGCGCGACGTCCAGTTGCACGGTTACTACGGCGGCATTCGCCTGGTGCGGGCCACGATCAAGAAGTTCGTCGACTACTGTCGGGGCCGGGGCATCCCGCTGCGGAGCGACAATTTCTCGGTCCGTTACGAGAGCCACATTCCCCGGCTGGTCGGGCTGGCTGGCTCCAGCGCGATCATCGTGGCGACGTTGCAGTGCCTCATGGAGTTCTACGACGTGAGCGTCGCGCAGGAAGTCCAGCCGTCGCTGGCGCTGTCGGTCGAAACCGAGGAACTGGGGATCGCCGGCGGACTGCAAGACCGGGTGGCACAGGTCTACGAGGGGCTGGTCTACATGGACTTCGCCGAGGAGAAGATGCACACCGTGGGCGGTTTCCGGTGCGGTTTCTATGAGCCGCTGGACCGGGAACTTCTGCCGCCGCTGTACGTCGCCTACCGTGCCGAGGCGAGCAGCCCGACCGAAGCGATGCACAACGATCTGCGGGCGCGGTTCGAGCGGGGTGAGCCGGCCGTGCTCGAGGCGATGCAGCGGCTTGCCCAATTGACCGTGGACGCGCGCGAGGCGCTCACCTCGGGCCATCCGGAGCGGCTTGGGCCCATGATCGATGAGAATTTCGAGTTGCGGCGATCCATCTGCCAATTGCCCGTCGAACAAGTGGACATGGTCCAGCGCGCCCGACGCGCCGGGGCGACGGCCAAGTTTGCGGGATCGGGTGGGGCGATCGTGGGAACGTATCCCGATGAGAAGACACTCCGGCGGCTGGTACGCGAGTTGGAGTCGATCGGGTGTCGGGTCGTCGATCCGCAGGGCGTCGTCGACCTGTGAAAAAAAGTAGGGTGGGTACTGCCCACCGCCATCGTTGACGTCGATGGAGAGCCATCCTTGGTGGACGATGCCCACACTCAGTAGTCCCAAGTTTGGCTGGCTGATACCTCAGCAGGTCATCCTGAGCGTAGCGAAGGATCTCGATGGCCAAGGAGATTCTTCGCTACGCTCAGCAGTGACAATGCAAGGTCTCAATAGAATTTGGAACTACTGACACTACGATTTTTCCAAGAAGGATCTTGCCATGGCCAGACGAGCACTGATTACGGGCATCACCGGCCAGGATGGGGCCTATCTGGCCGAACTGCTGCTCGAGAAAGGTTACGAAGTCCACGGCATGGTTCGGCGATCGAGCACGGAATGCTTCCAGCGCATCCTTCATCTTCAGCAGCGCATCCGGCTTCATCAGGCCGATCTGCTCGACCAGCTTTCGATCATCACGCTCCTGCAAGAGATCCGGCCCGAGGAGGTCTACAACCTGGCGGCACAAAGCTTCGTGCCGACCAGTTGGCTGCAGCCTTTGCTCACGGGCGAATCCACGGCGCTGGGGGTGACGCGCATGCTCGAAGGCCTGCGGTTGGTCGATCGCGGCATCCGTTTCTATCAGGCCAGTTCGAGCGAGATGTTCGGCTCGGTCCGCGAGGAGCCGCAAAACGAACAGACCCCTTTCTATCCTCGAAGCCCCTACGGCGTGGCCAAGGTCTACGGCCATTTCATCACGGTCAACTATCGGGAGAGCTACGACATTTTCGCCTGCTCGGGCATTCTCTTCAATCATGAATCGCCGCTGCGCGGCAAGGAGTTCGTCACGCGAAAGGTGACCGACGCGGTGGCCCGAATCAAGCTGGGCGTTCAGGACAAGCTCTACTTGGGCAATCTCGACGCGGCGCGGGACTGGGGCTATGCGGGTGACTACGTCAAGGCGATGTGGATGATGCTGCAACAGGAGAAGCCGGGCGACTACGTGATCGCGACCGGGCGGAAACACACGGTCCGCCAGTTGGTCGAGGAGGCGTTCGGCCACGTCGATCTGGATTGGCACGACTACGTCGAGGTTGATCCGGCGCTGCTCCGCCCGGCCGAGGTCAACCGACTCTGCGGCGATGCGAGCCGTGCGCGGGCCGAGTTGGGATGGCAGCCGACGGTTTCTTTCCGCGATTTGGTGCGGATGATGGTCGACGCCGATCTGGACCGCCTCAGGCGCGAGATCAGCGGTCGAGCGACTTCGGCCTCGGCCCAAACGTAGTCAGTGACAGTAGTTCCAAGTTCTATTGAGACCTGGCATTGTCCCTGCTGAGCGTAGCGAAGAATCTCCTTCCCGGCGCGCCGGGATCGAGATCCTTCGCTACGCTCAGGATGACCTACTGAGGTATCAGCCAGCCAAACTTGGAACTACTGAGTGAGAAGTAGGATGGGCATTGCCCACCGGGATCGTTGATGTCGACGTAAGGTGATTCTTGGTGGGCGATGCCTACCCTACGGCTTGCACGCGAGCCGATTGGCGGGGCGGAAACTCGCGTTGACCCGTTTCCCCAGTTCCACTATTCTGCCGCTTCCGGTCTTGCCCGGATTTGGAGACGCACTGCTTCTTGCGAAGCAGTGCCACACTGTCATGAACCGTTGTCACCTGATGAGAGATGCGGGCCAGGCCTTTGGACTTGGGCCTGGGAGCGAGCGGTGAAAAGACTTCTTGTCACGTCGCTGAAAGTTGCGGTCTCGGTTGCCATCATCGGCTACCTGATGTGGCAGGCTCGCGAGGACAACGCGTTCACGAATTTGCGCGATCAACCCAAGCGATGGGGCATGCTCGTTGCCGCGTGGTTTTTCTGTGGCGGAGCCGTATTGACCACCTTGATCCGTTGGCATTATCTGGTCCGCGCGCTGGAAATCCCTTCTCGGTTGACGGGGAGTCTGCGGATCGGTTTTCTCGGCTACTTGTTCAACCTGGCGCCGCTGGGCATCGTCGGCGGCGACCTGGTCAAGGCGGTCATGCTCGCCCATGAGCACCAAGGCAGCAGCGCCAAGTCATTCGCTTCGGTCGTGGTGGATCGTGTCATCGGCCTCTACATGTTGTTTGTCGTGGCGACGGTGGCCATTGTGGTCACCGGCTTCTGGCGGGTCGAGAACGTCATGATCGCGCGCATCTGCGAGATGACATTCTTACTGACCGTGTTGGGCACCGTGGGGATCGGCGCGTTGATGGTGCCGGCCGTTTCCGACGGAAGACTGATTCGCGCCATGGAACACTTACCTCGCGTGGGCCGCGCCATGGAGAGTCTGACCGACGCCATGCGAATGTATCGGCGCAAGCCGGCCGTGTTGCTGGCGGCCGCCGGAATGAGTGTGGCCGTGCATAGCCTCTTTGTCACCGGCGTTTACTGTATCGCCTGCGGTTTGCCGGGCAACGTTCACGCGCTGGGCGCCCATTTCGTCATGTCGCCGCTGAGCGCCGCCACGGGAGTCTTGCCGTTGCCACTGGGTCCCTTCGAGTTCGTCCTCGATTTTCTCTATGTCCACGTTCCCATTGCGGGTGCCGCGATTCCGAAGGGCCAGGGGTTGGTCGTGGCCTTGGGGTACCGAATGATTACCGTGCTGATTGCGGCCGTTGGTGCCTGCTACTACATCGGGGCCCGCCGGGAAGTGGCCCAGGTCCTACAGGAGTCGGATACCGAGCGGCCGTTTGCCCACGGGCCAACCATCGCGGTGAGCGAGGAATATCGTTCACCCCGGGCGGCCTGAGAAGGGGTTGGGCTCTGTCGGGCAGTCGACCCATCCTTTCGGGCGGCGGTTTCCCACGAATAGACTGGCAATCGCCCCCCCCAATTGACCTTGACCCCAAGTGGTGATCTTCGTAGAGTTCCCGCTTGCATAACTGGGCATCCATATCGTACTGCGCCGCATCACGGAAGATAACTGCGGGAGATAAATGGTTCTTTTCTTGCTGATCGCATCCGCCGTCTTGGCAGCGCTGGCGCTGTTGCACGCCTTTTTGATGGGGCTGCAGACTTGGGAACACCGACGTTTCGCTCGGAGTCGGCTGGCTCAACTGGATCGATGTCGCCCGACGGGTCGAGCCATGATCTTCGTGCCCTGCAAGGGAGTCGACGTCGGTTTGGAGGAGAACCTGGGTCGCTTCTTCCACCAGGATTATGACGACTACGAGATCACGTTCGTGGTCGAAAGTCCCTGGGATCCGGCCTGCGACCTGATTGCCCGGCTGATGGCCGAGCATTCCCATCGGGTGTCGCATTTGGTGGTTGCCGGTCGGGCCGAGGATGGCGGGCAGAAGGTACACAACCTTCGGCTGGCGATCCAGCGAAAGCTGTCCGAGCGCATCGAATTCCTTGTGTTCGCCGATTCCGATGCGCGTCCTGGGCTCTGCTGGCTTCGGGCGATTCTGGGCCGCTTGGGCAGCGGCAAGCGGAAAGAGACCGCCGCGGCAACCGGCTACCGCTGGCTGCTGCCGGCGCGCCCCACCCTGGCCAACCATTTGCTCTACAGCGTCAATTGTGGCGTGGCGATGTTGCTGGGCGCGCGCAAGAAGTATCCCGTTTGGGGTGGCTCCTGGGCGATTCGGCGAAGCACGTTCGAGGCGATCGGTCTGCTCGACGCTTGGCGCGGAACGCTCAGCGATGATCTGGTGGCCACCAACGTACTGCGTCGGTACGGATTGGGAGTCAAGTATGAACCGGCCTGCATGATTGCCTCTCCGGTGGACGGCACCTTGCGGGAGCATTTCCGATTCCTGCGCCGGCAGTATCTCATCAGTCGATTCTACGTTCCGAGTCTCTGGGTCGGTGGCCTGATAGGGTCGCTGATCGCCAGCGCCGGTTGGCTGTCTGCGTTGGCCGTTCTCGGAGGGGCCGCCGCGGCCGGCTCGTGGTTGGTTTTTCCCAGCGCGGGCGTTCTCCTTGCGCTCTATGGGCTTGATGCGGCCCGGGCATCGATTCGGCAAGATCTGGTGCGCATATACGTTCCCGATTGCCGGGACCAGCTCCGTTGCGCCGGGCGTTTCGACGTTTGGGCAAACTCCTTGGCCGGGCTGGTCAATACGTCGGCCATGGTAGCCTCTTGCGTGGGATGCCGCATCCGGTGGCGCGACATTACGTATCGTTTGCGCTCGGGCGGCGTGGCCAACATCGTCGCGCACACACCGGCCGGCGTCCCAGGAGCGGACCACGCGCAGCCGATCCTACCCGAGCCCATCGAGTGGCCCGAACTCTCCGGCGACGACCCCGCCGAGGACACTGAACTGAGGGCTGCCTAGGAAGGGTCCCTTGACGGACGAGCAGTGCGATGCACGTGGTTCTTTGGGATACGCGAAGGCTGGATGTTTCGAAGGATTTTGCCGGGGGGATGGGCGTGGGCAAGTATCCGCGCCGCAAGGGAGTTCGGGACCGGCTCATCCGGTACTTCTACACGCGTGATTGCCGGCCGGTGGCTTTGCTCTTTGCCCACCTGGCGGCCATCTTTCACCGGCTGGGCCACACGGTCCAGTACGCCGAGGACACGATCGTACGGGACGCGGATCTCTACGTCTTCAATCCTTCGCTCATCACGCTGCGCCTGGAGCGCGAGGCCATCGAACGGGTCCTGCAAGCCAACCCGGCGGCGCGCGTGTTGGTGGTGGGTACCGTGGCGTCGGTCATGCCCGAGGCGCTGGCCGGCCTGGACGTGACGATCGTCAAGGGCGAGGCGGAGCAACTCCGCTGGAAGCTCGACGAGGTGCTTGCGCGTCCCGGCGCCACCGTCCAGTTGGGCGTGATCGAGAACCTCGACGCGCTGCCTTTGCCCGACTGGTCGCCGTTTGAGCCACGGCGCTTTCGCATCAGCTATGACTTCTGGCGGTTTCCCACGGCGCTGGTGCAGCAGAGCCGTGGTTGCTCGATGAAGTGCAACTACTGCCCTTATATCATTCTCGACGGCAGCGTGCGGCTGCGCGATCCGGAAGCGGTCGTCGACGAGATACGGCACGACGTGCGGCACTGGGGCTTCCGCTCGTTCAAGTTCCGCGATCCCATGTTTGGATTGAGCCGCCGGCACGTGTTCCGGCTGGCCGAGTTGATCGGGCGCTTGCCGCAGAAGATCCAGTTCTCGATCGAAACGCGGATCGACCTGATGCGGCCTGAGATCCTGCGCTTGCTGAAACGGGTCGGCTTGACCAGCATCACCGTGGGCATTGAAACCCCCGACGAGGAGACGCTGCGACGCTACCGGCGCTCGCCGATCAAGGAGGATCGCCAGCGCGAGTTCGTCGAGCTTTGTCGAGGCCTGGGCATTCGCACGGTCGCCGGATTCATGATCGGGTTTCCCGAAGACACCGAGCGATCGATCCGCTCGGTGCTCGACTATGCGAAAACGGTGGGACCGACCTTCGCCAATTTCAACGTGGTCACGCCTTACCCGGGTACGGAGTTCTTCGAGCAAGTCAAAGACCAGATCGTCGATTTCAACTTCAGCCACTACGACGTCTACACGCCGGTGTTGCAATACGAGCACCTGTCGCTTGCGCGGGTGGAGACGCTGCACGGCAAGTGTTTTCGCCATTACTATTTCCGCTTGCCGTATCTGGCGCAGAATGCACATCTGCTGTTCCCTCTTTTGCAACGGCTCGGAATCGGGCTGGCCCGCAAGACGATCGAGCAGGCCGACGCGGCCCATCCGTCGCCGCCACGGCCCAAGAGCGGGCTGGAGACGCTTCAGAAGAAGCGGATGCTGCGGGCCGACGGCCCGCACACCCGGCCCTCGGTCGGCGATCGTGCGGAGCCGAAGGCCGAGGAATAAGAGGCTATCTCAGAACCTGGTTCATGGTTGTCATGCTCAGCGAAGCGAAGCATCTCAAGTCTTTCAGTGCCAGAGAGATCCTTCGCTTTGCTCAGGATGACGTTCGGGTGGCACGTCCCTGAGCGTAGCGAAGGGCGTGTTTCCCAGGGCAACCACGCCCTTCGTTCCTCAGGGCGTGCCACCCTTGCGCTCCTGTCGAGTGGGAAAAAGCATGCTCACGCAAGCGAGAGCATGCCACCCGACATCTGTCTTATCACGGACGAGCGGCGCACAGGGACGTTTCGCCAAGGCAACCGCGTTGGTTTTCCACGTCATGTCGCCGGTGCGGTTGTTGTGTTCCGGCCGCCTCCGTCCGATCGCTTGCTCGTAGGGTTAGATCTCTCGGACATAATCAGTGAGGTGTGGGCACTGAAAGTTTGCCCATGGTCCGGGACTAACCTAAACTTACCTATGAGCTTAGGCGCGCAGGCACGGTTCTTGTTGTTTCCGGTGCCGGCTGGCTCCGTAACGTTTTCCCCTCTGGCGGCGCCGGCATCGCCAAATCGCGCTGCGTGCGTTGCTGACGGTTTGGTGCTTTCTAGCGGAGGGCCGCGTCGCGGGATCGCTACACCTCCGTGACTACCTGAATTGACCACCTCGAATTTGGCAGTTCCGTCCGTGTCCGTGTCCACCGATTTGCTTGTTGAACTTAACGGCTGGGACGTCGTCTCCGAGTCGCTCGAAGCGTTCCGCGCCGGACATGAGGAGTCCGGGCGTTTCCTTGCGGAGCTGCTGGATCGAGTGGACTCTTTACTGTTGGAACTGCTCCGGGAGCAAGAGCGGTGGCGCGCCGAGCACCAACGGGCCCAGAGCGAATTGAGCCAGAAGGCGACGCTGCTCCATCACGAGGAACAGCAGATCGCCTGCGAGTGGGCTCAGATCGAGCAGGCGCGGGCCGAGGGCCGGGCGACCGAGCCCGACGCGGAGCAACAACAGCGGCTCGAAGCGATGCTCGAGCGGATGCAGCAGGACTGGGCCGCTTTGTGCGAGTCCCTGCCCGAGACGGAAGCTCACGCCAAGCTGTTGGCGGGCATCACGGGCCAAATGACCGAGGCACGCATTGAATTGGCCGACTTGCGGGCCGAGATGCAGCGACTTATCGAGCCGATCGAGCTGGTTGCGCAAGAGGCGCTTCCCCAACGGGCGAGTGAGTGGTTGCAGGCCGAGATGAGTGCCGTGCGGGAGGAGCGCGACGCCATGCGCCAGGAGCGGTTGCTCCTGGAATCGGAACTGGAAAACGTTCGCCGGCGCTCCGAGCAGTCGGCCGAGGCGTTGGAGGAGCAGAAACGGGCGGCGGCCGAGCAGGAGTCGCATTGGCGCGAGGAGTTTCGCCGGCAGCGTAGTCTGCTGGAGGAGTTGGCCGGCCGGTTGGCCGCCACCGGGCCGGCCTGGTCTGTCGCGCCGGCCGAAGGAGTTGATAATCCCTCAGCGATTCCGCCCGCCGCTGCTGCCCAGGACGGCCGGCCGCGCCGGGCGGCCAAGGGCGGCACGGGCGGTGGTGACTCGGCACTGGAATCGGTCAGGGCCCAGTTCGAATTGCTGCAAGAAGAGGCAAGTCGTCGACGAAAGGAGAATGCCGATTCAACGTAGTGGTTTGTCAACGTTAAACGGTGGAGTTGATGGTTTAGCGGGTGGGCTTGCCCACTGTTGATTCTGCGGGAAGACACGGCTGTGGCAACGGGCCGCAAGCGGCCCCGCTAAACGGTGAACGCCACACGGTCGGTGTAACAGGAGAACATGCGATGGCGAAATCCGCATTCGAGGAGTATCCGCGGGAGACGGCCGTGCGACTCATCCTGCTGATGGGCGGCACCGGACTTCTGCTGGTGGTCGCCGGTTTGCTTGGCCAGATCACGACGTTCTGGGCGGCTGGGACCGTCTTGATCCTCTTTGCCGTGGCGAGCTGGCCGGAGCAAGCCCCGGCGAAACGTCCACCGACCGAGGAACCGACGCGCGGGCCGCGCGGCGCGGCCGAAGACATCACGGATGACGTGGATCCGGCTCTGAAGTCGGTCATGGCCCAGTTGGAGTCGGCCAGGGCCCGGGTGGAATTCCTGCAAGAGGAAGTCGACCGTCGACAAGAGGACAATGCCGATTGGGCCTAGTGCTGCAACCCTGCGCGGTAGCATGAGCGTCAAAGTCGGACATCGTTTGAAACAACCTCGGAGAAAGGCACCATGGTGAAGTCCGTATTTGAGGGATATCCGCGGCGGGCGGCCGTGCGACTCGTCTTGTTGCTGGGCGCCACGGGCATTTTGCTGATGGTTGCCGGTTTGCTTGGAGCGATCACGCCATTCTGGGCGGCCGGGGCCGTGTTGATCCTTTTTGGCGTGGCGAGCTGGCCGCGGCGAACCGTGGCGGAGTGCCTATCGATCGACGAGACAAGCCCCGCGCGGGAGGAACCGGCACGTCGGCCGGTGCCTGCCGGCGGCGGGTCCGGCGCGGTCGACCCAAGCGATACCGGTGGTCTGGTCAAGCAGATGTTGGCCCAGTACCGTTATGTTTTGTTGCTCCGCCCACAAATCGCCGCCGATCTCGATGAGTCGCAGTTTGCCGAAGCACTCGAGGCACTCCAGCGGCAGATGGCGTTGGTGCCCGACGGAGACGTGACGCTGGGTCCGGTGGACGGGGTCTGGGACGACGTCGTGCCCGGCGGGGAATCGCCGCGCGCGGCCGGGCCCCGCGTGGTCGGCGTCAAGCGGTTCTTTCTCGACCGCTGGCCGGTCACGAATCGGCAATACTTCGAGTTCGTGGCTGCCGGCGGATACCAGAACATGTCGCTGTGGGACGAATCGGTGTTGCCGGCGGTACTTGATTTCGTCGACCGGACGGGCGTACCGGGGCCTCGCTTCTGGAAGCAGGGTTGCTTTCTGGAAGGTACCGACGACCATCCCGTGGTCGGCGTCTGTTGGCACGAGGCGGTCGCCTATGCGCGTTGGGTGGGCAAGCGGCTGCCCAGCAACGCCGAATGGGTCAAGGCGGGCGCCTGGCCGGTGCCCATGGCCGACGGCGGCCGCGCCGAGCGAAAATATCCCTGGGGTGACGACATGGACCGGTCCCGGGCCAATCTCTGGGGATCGGGTCCCGAACGGGTCGTCGGCGTGCACGAGTTTGCCGACGGGGTGAGCGTGGGCAACGTGTACCAACTCATCGGAAACGTCTGGGAATGGACGCACAGCGACTTCCACGGCGGTGACCATCCGCTCGGTAAGCTGATCTTTAAGACGCCCATGAAGAGTATCCGGGGAGGGGCGTTCGACACCTATTTCAACAACCAGACCACCTGCCAGTTTCAGAGTGGAGACGGCACGCTGGCCCGAAAACGAAACATCGGCTTCCGATTGGCCATCGGGGTGTGTGATCTTGTGTTGGACCATGCCGCGCTTGGCAAGGCCCACCGGCCCGCCGAACAGCAAAGCCTTCCGGCGGCGGCCGGGCCGTCCCATCCTGAAGACGCCAGAGGCGAGGAGGTGCGCGCATGACCAAGGGCGTGATTCAACCGCTCGAGTCGTATCGGCTCAGGCAATATGCCGTGCCGATCCACTGCTATCTGTGCGACGCGGAAAACACCTGCGACGCCGAGTTGTGTTCGCATTGCCTGGCGCCCATGGCCTTGGCCCACCAGGCGGCCGGCCAGGACGTCCAGCCCTGCATGATCGCCACCGTCGGCGCCAGCAGCGCGGGCAAAACGGTTTATTTGGGCATGTTGATGGACATGCTTTCTTGCTTGCCTTCCCGGGTGAGGATCGTGGCGCGGGGAGCGTTTTCGATCACCCTTCAGCAGAACACGGCGGGCGCGCTGTCCAGACGTCTCTTTCCCGACAAAACGGCCAGCGAACCGGATCGCTGGCACTGGGTCCATTGCCAGTTGCGTCGGCCCGATCGATCGGAGCCGATCGAGCTGATCATGCCCGACATGGCCGGCGAAGCGATTCTCGAGGAGGTCGACCATCCGCACACGTATCGGGTGATCGGGGCGTTTCTTAGAAAGAGTGCGGCCGTGATAGCCTTGGTCGACGCGATTTCGCTCCAAGAGGGACACCGCGATCACGACTACTTCACCATGAAGCTGCTGAGCTACCTGGCCGAATTGGACACGGACCCCAAGACCGGCTGGTGCCGGCGCCCCGTGGCCGTCGTTTTCACCAAGGCCGATCAGTGCGAATCGTGTCTGGAAGATCCCGTCGGTTTTGCGAAGTCTCATGCCACCGGACTGTGGCAACAATGCCAGGAACGCTTCAAGCGACATCGGTTCTTCGCCGCGGGCGTAGCCGGCGCCATCGCTTATTCCCAGAGCGTGCTCGACGGCAATGTCGACGTGCCGTTGCGCGTTGAACCTCGCGGCATCATCCGGCCCTTCGAGTGGCTGCTGGATGAGATCGCCGAGGATAAAAAGAGAAAGTAGACTGGGCCTCAAGCCGGGTGGCATGGCCTCGCTTGCGTGGCCATGTTCCGTGGTCGAAAAACATGCTCACGCAAGCGAGAGCATGCCACCCAAACCGGTGAAAAAGACGGTTGTGCGCAGGGCAACGGTTGTAACGGCGGTCGAAGCACCGTTGGTTGCCCGCGCTGCGGCGGGAAAAAAGCTAGACTAGCAGAGTCAAGACTTCTCGCGGGTAGTGTTCCGTCCAAGCTCATGCGTCAGGTGGGACTTGCGTGCCACGGGGCGGCTTGGGTGCCGTGGGCATCCCCGCTGGACCATCAACTTCTTCCAGTAGAAACGGTTATCCGTCGAGACGAGGTGTAAGGCGTTGATTGAACAGGCGGTATTCACCTCGGCCGAAACCGATCGGTTGGCCGGCTACCAGGTCGTCGCCACCAGTCCCGGCTTCTCCGAGGAGGACAAACGAGAGCTGACCGTTTGGGGACCGTCGCACGGGTCGCTGATCGACTGCGGGCGCGACGCGGTGAGCTTCAACTTCCATCCCTTGCCCAGCGGCGCCTACTGTGTCAGCCGAACGACGATGGCCGGGGGGGAATACAGTGGGCGCGGCCGACAAGTCTACACGCAGTGCCTCATCGTCCCGAGCGACGAGTTGGCCCGATTCGCCAACAACCCGTTGGCCGTGCTCCGGGCGGCGCTAGCCGGCGGGGCGTTGGAGGTCCATCGCCACGTTCCCCGTGATCTCGAACCGATGCGGCTGGTGGGCCACTCGGCGGCGATCGACTCGACGCTGCTGACGCGGCTGTGCCATCGGCCGGGCCCCGGGTGGCTGGCCACACTGGTCCAAGCAGCCCTGTCGTGCCCAAGCCTCGCCCTGGCGGCCAGCTCGGAGCCGGAACACCTGATCGCCGGATTGTTGAACTGCTTGCCGCCGGAGTGCCGAACGCATTTTTCGTTTTCGACCGGGCTGCGCTACTCGCCGCGCCGTCCGTTCCGGATCGTGACGTTGGCCGATGATCCGGCCGAGTGGCGTCAGGCACAACGTCGATACGGCGCGACGGTGCTCGATCTATCGCACGCTCCTCCGGTCGAGTTCGCGCCGATGGATAGTTGGGCCCGGCTGATCGAAAAAGTGCTGAGGGCCGGCCGGATATCGTTCCTGGCCGCGCAGTTTTCAAAACGTCGCTTTGAGCTTGCTCCGGAGGACTTGCCCGCCTTGGGACTGCAACTGATGGAGGAATTCGACGAGAATCTGCTTCCCAGCGGGCGGCACGGGGAGAAGCCGGCGGGGCCGAAGTCGGCCGAGCCGGCCGGGCCCAGTGACTGGCTCGACGGTTTGCAGCGTGCGCATGCGGCCCATCGCCGTTTTGCCGGCAGCGCCACGCTGTCCACCCCGGATTCTCCGGAGCCGGCCGGACCGGCCCGCCCATTGACCGCCGACAGTCGCGCATTGTTCGAGAAACTGGAACTGCTCGACGACCTTGTCTTCGGGGCGATTGACGGCGACACCGACGCCCTGGCCCAATTGCGCCAGACGTGGCCCAAGCTCCACGACGAGTTGGGAGAAGCCTTGCTGGCCGAATCGCGCGAGCAGTACCTTCGCCGCGCCCTGTTCATCTGGCAGGGAAGCATTGAACCGGGCGGCGTGCGCGAGGCGTCGCGGGCCTTTGCGGCGCTGGAGGTTCTCTGCATCCTCTTCGACGAAGT
>CAZWWC010000054.1:0-17060 GCA_964637625.1 uncultured Planctomycetaceae bacterium | reverse complement strand
GTGATGAAAAACTGGGAATCGTTCGTGTCGTCGCCGCTCTTGGCCATCGACAACAGGCCGGCGCCGGTGTGCATGGCCAGGGGATTGAACTCGTCGTCGAAATCGACGCCCGAGCCGCCGGTGCCGTCTCCATTGGGATCGCCGCCCTGGATCACGAACGGTGTGCCGTCGGCGTAGTCGGCCACGCGGTGGAATATCAGCCCGTCGAAAAAGTCGGACTCGGCCAGGTCGATGATCCGTGCGGTCGTCCCCGGCGCGAGGTTTTCGAACAACTCGAAAACCATCTCGCCGTAGCCTTCGACCGTGATCCGCATGCTGCGGTTTTCTTGCGAAAGCGTCGAGCCCAGATCGTCGTTGGTGCTCTCGACTGAGAAAGTCAGCGCGTCGTCGTCCGCGTCATAGGCGTCCAGCGCAATGTAGAGCGGCGTGCCCGAGTAGAGGGTCACGTCGGCGATTGCGGAGAGCGTCGGACCGGTCGACAGAGTCCACCGGGGTTCGAGCGTCTCGAGCCGGGTGCAACGCAACGGAAGCGACGGCGCGGGCCGCCGCCGGCCAATCGAAGAGGCTCGCCCAGAACGGGGACCCCCTCTCGACAAGAAGGATGCCATCTTCTGCCTCTTCTCTGTTTCCTCTGCCCAATAGATTTAATGTAATCGGAACCCCAAATTCGCGGTATGCCCCAATATGGTGGTTCTTCGGGTCCTCAGCCAGGGTCGAGCCCCGGGCAAAGGGTCTTCCCTGTATAGAATTCGAGTGTAATTAGAGGACGGCCATTGCGTGCCCGGAAAACGACCCTCAGACGCTAGGAAATCGGCAAAGAAGGCAGTCGCGGCGGGTCGGGAAGGTTATCCGGCTCGATCGACCGTGACTCCCCCACGGAACCGAGCCGCGCTGCGTTAGCAGCCTGTTGAAAAAAGCCGTGTGCCACTGCTTCGCAGAAGCAGTGCCTCGCGCGAGAGGTCGTCGGCCGTGGGCCCCAATCCTCCGGTCGCAATGACGACGTCCGCCCGGGCGATGGCCGTGCGGAAGACGGCGACTGCGGCCTCCAGCTCATCCCCCACCGTGGTGTGATAAACGACCCGAATACCCAGCGCCCCGAGTCGGCGGCTGAGCCACTGGGCATTGGTGTCCGACGATTGACCACTGGTGAGTTCGTCGCCGATCGAAATGACTTCCGCGAGCATGATGTTCCAGCCTTGGATTCTCGACATACTGCACCGCTATCGACAAGAAGCGGCAACCAGGAGAATACCATGATTGTGGCAGGTGGGCGCCTCGCGCCAAGCAGCGGGCCAAGAGCCGAAAAGGCTCGTTTGAGCCGGCCGCAGCGAACCACTTCCGGCACCCGTGCGTAGGAGCAGGAAACCAGCGTGTTCGGGACGCCGCGGGAGCGGGAGATGTGACCATCGACAGCACGGCCGGCTGCTTCTTCGACCTATTGCCCTACGATGAGCTTCGGCGGCCGGTTGAGCCAGGCGACCCCTCGGTGGCCGTAAATGCCGCGTCGGCCGCGGCCCGGCGGCGCTGCGGCGCCGGCACAGAACGAGGTTTGCCATGAATCGGATCGAGTCAGTGGGAGCCGGGCCGGCGGGATCGGCCATCTTCTTGATGGAGTTTCCGGCTGCCTGGACGGGGTGGACTGTCCGAGGAGTGATGGGCTTCCGCGACCGTCTTGACGGCAAAACCGGCTTGCGTGCGGAGCCCGGAAATCAAAACCGTGCATTTGTTCCATTCTTTTCATCTTTTGTACTTGATGAAACGTGCCTAGAAGCGTAGACTCCATGAATCTTCCATCTCGCTGTGGGACGTTCGACCGATGGCGGGTTGAAACGGACAGCCCCACAATGGCGGTCCGCATGGATCAGAATGTTGGATCGCCGAGGGATTATGGGGGTCGTAGGTCGGGTCTGCGTCCGAAGGCCGTACCACGTTGTCCGGAGAATTGGGGGAAACCACTGAGCGAACCACTTGCTCCGGCGAGCGGTCGCCGATGGCCCGTGTCACATCGCTCGACCCGTTCTGGTGCGTCGGAACCGCACCCTGAAACCGATTAGAGGAGCGTTTTGCCTCGATCCGAAGGACGCCGGATCGGGGCAATGCAGCAAGGCTACGCACCATGGGACTATCGAAGGGCAATCTTTCGCGCGGACACAGGTTCTTCCTGGGACTGGTGCTGATACTGCCCCTGCTGGTGATGCTCGGCAAGTGCTCGTTCTTGCCCACCTCCGAGTTTCTCGTTCGGACAATCTCGTTGGCCGATACGCCGGAGTGGATGCACAAACGGTTGCTGTACGTCCTGACGGTGCCTTTGGGCGCGATTCTGGTCGTGCTCTGTCGGCTGACTCTGGGGATTCGAATCCTCGGGCCGTTTCGCTCGATTCTGCTTGCCTTGTCCTTCAGCATCACGGGCATTTTCATGGGGATTATCTTTCTGATTGGCGTCGTTGCGACCATCGCGGGCGTCCGACCAACGCTGAAAGCCATGCGGTTACCTTACTTCGCCCGGGTCTCGATCATCCTGAGTCTTGTCTCGGTAATCATCATGACCACCATAATCTTGGGTGGCGTGCTGCACGTCAGGGACATTCGGAACGTGGCGTTTTTTCCGATCTTCGTGTTGTGCCTGGTGGGCGATGCGTTCTCGCGCATTCTGACGAAGGAAGGACCGCGTTCGGCCCTGTGGCGAGCCGTGATGACCATCCTGTTGGCCGTGGTGCTGACGTTGTTGTTCAGGATACCCGCGCTGAAGCAACTACTGTTCACCTACCCGGAACTACTGATCACCCAGATCGGTCTGATTGTGGTGATCGCCGAGTGCTTCGATCTTCGCTTACTGCAGTGGATGAACCCGACCGTGCACGTCGATGCTGAGGAAGCCGACGACCAGCCTCGCCCGAAGGATTCGGGAGAAGCGAGTTTGGCGGCGTAAGGAAAGGGACCCCGGACCGGGGATTATTGGCTGAAGCAGTTGTTGAGTCAGGAGAACGGATTCATGAAAGTCGCCGTCGTACGCAATACCACGGATAGTCGCGTGTTGAGCCGGCTGGGCCAGCCCTGTCCGGAGACGTACGGCCAGCGGTCGGTTGAGGCCGTCGTCGACTCTCTCCGGGAGGGTGGTCACGAGGTCGACCTCTTTGAAGGAGACGTAACGCTCCTGAAGAACCTGGAGGATTTCTTCGGGCTTGACGCCGAGCACTGGGCGGTCGACGGCATCGTGTTCAACATGGTGTACGGCATCCAGGGAGAATGCCGATATACACATTTACCGGGCACGCTGGAGATGGCGGGGATCCCGTATACGGGGTCGAGCCCGCTGGGCCATGCACTGTCGCTCGACAAGGTGATCACCAAGACGTTGATTCACGCGGCCGGGTTGCCTACGCCGCGGTGGATGGTCGCCGGGCGGCCGAATCAAGACCCGGAAGATCTTCGATTTCCGCTGATGGTCAAACCGCGTCACGAATCGACCAGTTTCGGTCTTCGTCTGGTGTACGACCGCGAGGAACTCGAAGACGCCGTTTACGGCGTCCTGAGCCACTACGACCAGGAAGCACTGGTCGAGGAGTACATTGACGGTCGGGAAGTCTGTGTCGGCTTGCTGGGCAACGAGCCGGTCGAGTGTCTGCCGCCCGTTGAACTCTGTTTCCAGGGGCGGGGACTCCGTGCGTTCACCTGGGAAGACAAGATGCACAAGCGCGAAGACGAGCCGGAGAAGCGCTGCCCCGCCGATCTGCCCGAGAAGCTGGCCGACCGGCTTCGAGAGATTGCCGTCGGCGTGTTCGGCGCGTGCCATTGCAAGGACTATGCCCGAGTGGATTTTCGCATCGATTCGTCCGGCAGGCCCTACGTTTTGGAGATCAATTCGATGGCCTCGCTGGGCGAGCGGGCGTCGTACGTGCTGGCCGCCGAAGCGGTCGGCTACAGTTTTTCGTCGCTGGTGTGTCGAATCGTGGATGTGGCTCACCAGCGTTACTTGGGCGCGGAGGCCGCCGTCGGCGAGGCGTCCCCTCGCGTCTGCGTCTTGTGTCAAGCATCCACGGAGGCCGAACCCTCCGAGCCACCCTCAAGCGACGGCGTGCGGCTCAGCGAGGAATTTGCAGCGTAGGAGACAGGCATGGGAGTTTCGAGAGCACCCAGTGCTGAACCGATGGTGGACGTTTTCCGGCAAGCGACCGTAGAAGACATCCGAAGCCCAGCGGCTGCACGTATGACAGGAGAGAGCCGATCGGACTGTCCGGATGAACTACGGTGTTCTTCGATCGCGCCCTATTGTGTGAGTGCGTTCTACGACGAGCAGATTCGCACGAGCGGGCATTATGAACAACTTCGGCACATCGTCGAGCCTTCGCCGGAAGAGGTGGCAAGTCCCGGAGCCTGGGATACCAGCGGCGAGCACGACAGCACCGTGGTAACGGGCCTGCAACACAAATACGGACAAACCGCGCTGCTTCTGGTGACCGACAAATGCTTCTCCTACTGTCGATTTTGTTTCCGAAAACGATTCGTCGGAAGGGTAGCCGACGAAATCGCCGTTGACTATGCAGCGATCGGCCGATACATCGCGGAGCATCGCGAGATCAACAACGTCCTTTTCTCGGGCGGCGATCCCTTCATCCTCGGCAGCGAGCAACTCGACCACATCCTGGATCACCTCTTGCCCATCCCGCACCTCCGCTCGATTCGCTTTGGGACGAAGACCATTGTGCACTATCCATACCGTTTCGAGGACCCTTCCCTTCCGGCCGTCTTCGAAAGGATTCGCAGGGCGGGCAAATCGCCCGTCGTCGTCACCCACATCGACCATTTCGGCGAGGTGTCCGCCCAGACCGAATCGCTCGTTGGCGAGCTTCAGTCCAGAGGAGTGCAGCTCTTGAATCAAACGGTCCTGCTCCACCGAATCAACGACGACGTGGAGATTCTGACGGAGACGTTCCAGCGGCTCCACTGCCTCGGGGTACGCCCCTATTACTTGTTCCAAGCCAGGCCGGTCAGGCAGGGATCGCACTTCCAGGTCCCGCTTGCCCGCGGCGTCGAAATCGTCCACGGGGTCCAGCAGCGCCTGGCGGGTATCGAAAAGACGTTTCGCTACATCATGTCACACGATTCGGGCAAGATCGAAATCCTCGACCTGACCGAGAGCGGGCATCTCCATATGCGATACCACCAATGCGCCGATCGCAAGAAGATAGGCAAGGTGTTCTGGCGACCTTGTCCCGAAGGCGCCCGCTGGCTCGACGAACTGCCCGAGGAAGCGGCACGCGTTGGCTAGCGCGATGCTCACCAGCCAGCGACGTTCGAGAACCGTGTGCCACTGCTACGCAAGCGAGGGTGTCCGGGAATTGGGAAGGCGAACCTCCCGGCGAGCGAGTGCCGTCAGCGCAAGGCCCAGTAGCAGAACGAGTATGCGAGGCTCGGGCACGGCCGTGTGCTGCTCGTCGACGCCATGATGCCACGCCGCGGCCAGCAGGCACGCATCGGCAGGGCCCACCACCGCGTCGCCGTCGAAATCGCCCTCTCGCCAGCCGACGCCCGTATCGCCCCAGTGCGACGCCAGAATCGCGAGATCCTGCTGGTCGACACGGCGGTCGAGATTCGCGTCGCCTGGAATCTCTTCGACCGCGCAGGCGGTGATGGCGAAGTTCCAGGAAGCATCGTCCCACTCCGTGCCGAGGTTGCCGAACGCATCGTAGTTGAGGAAGTCCTCCCACTGGCCGCCGGCGTTGCGGATAAAGCTTTCCCCGTAGGCGGCCGCGGAATAGACGTCGTAGGGCGGATTGGTGATGGTACCCATCGCCGTATAGACCCGAAACGAAGCGTCGAAGGCATAGGCGCCCTCGGAGGTTTCCAAGGCCACGTAAAAGGTTTCGCCCTGGTCGAGCGAAATGGGCTGATCCAGTTCGACGTTGTGGAAGCCGGGCTGCTCGGCGGTGCCCATCTGCTGGCCCAACAACGAGGGCTCGGAGCCTAGCTGCCCATAAACCCGGATCGTGTAGGCCACGTCCGAGCTCAGCGTGTAGATTCCGACGTCGGTGAGCAACTCGTTGTCTTCGGCCACAAAGCCATTGGCCGCCCCGGTAATGCCCGCCGGATCGCCGGCCGTGTCGTACTGCCAGCCGTGCAACGAATGGCTGTAGACCGTCTCGGCCGACTTCCGCTGGGCTCCGCGGAAAGCCGCACCTCCCATGGTTTCATGCCGGGCAGCATACTTGTCTTCGTAGGAAACCCAGAAGTGGCCGTCGCCGTTCCAGCCCGACCCCCAGCTATTCTTGCACAGCCACCCGCCGGGCGCCGGGGCCTGGGTGACGTGATCGTCGTCCCAGCCGACGATCGTCACCGCGTGGTTCACGTCAGAGGTACTCGAAGGTGGTTGGTAGAAGTTGCCGCCGTCATAGAAATCTCCATTCCAGGCGATACACGTACCGACGGCGCCATACTCGACGAGTGACTGCTTGATGCGATGGCGTTTCTGTTGGTCGGTTCCCTCGATTGTCAAGAAATCGATGTCCCGCAGCACAAAGTAGTCGTAGTCGTCGGTTTTCTTAATGCCGTCGTCGTCGAGATAGCCGAACTGGATTCTTGCCGCGGGATAGGTGCCTGCCGTAATCCGCGTCGAGTCGGTTTCGGCCACCGCGCCGTGCTGGGTCAGACAGGCGGCGGCGATGCGATAGTCTCCACCCAGATGGACGATCATGCCGTGATCGCGACTTTCCGGTGGCTCGTCGTAGTTGCTGCCCGGGAACGGATCCTTCTGGCCGGTGTACCAAGTGTCGTTCGGTTCGTCGTCGGGCTGTCCGCGGCGGGTGAAGCCGTCGTACTTGTCGAGGTGATACTCGGCCAGATCGGGCTGGCCGGTCATGCCGGCGGCCGCCCAGTTGGCGTTGACGAGGAGATTGCTTTCCAGCGAAGCCACCGTTGCGTGGATCCAACAGGTTCCCCAGTACTGGCTCTTGACCGGGGTGCTGTAGCTGGTGGTCCCGTCGCCGTAGTAATCGCGCAGGTCGAACGTCGAATCGGTGCTCGACGGCGGGTCCGCCGCGGCAACCGATGCCAGGAGCAGAAGACAGCCGACCATGCCGCCTCGGACGCAAGACCACGCGTCGAAGCCCAGTTGACCGTGAATACGGGAGAACCCGGCCGGACGAGAATGAAGGCGGATCACGAGATGGTCTCCCAAGCGGTCACGGCTGCCGGAATGCCTTACTGTTTAGAATAACAAGACGTCACGTCCGACGCAAGCGCCGTGCGTCGGTCGTCGTGGAGCGTAACCTGGATGGAACACTGACTCCAGCGAAGCTCGTCGCTCTTGAGTGGGGGATGGCGTCGAGGCTTGCCGCTTCGATTCCAAAGAGCGAGAAGTAGGGTCAGTAGTTCCAAGTTCTATTGAGATCCGGCATTGTCATTCTGAGCGCAGCGAAGAATCTCCTTGGCCATCGAGATCCTTCGCTACGCTCAGGATGACCTGCTGAGGTGTCAGCCAGCCAAACTTGGAACTACTGAGGGTGCCATCAATAAAGTCGCAAAGGCAACAGGTGGCTGGGGTCCTCGCGATCTATCGGGACCGGGATGCCCCGGAAAATGCAGAGGCGACACGTCCCGCGGCATTGCACAAAGCCACGGTCGACGTGTCGCCTCTGCGATTTTATTTCTCCCCTATCACTCCTTTGTTGGTTTGAGGACAGTAACCTGTTGTTCCTCCATCAGCGGCCCCTGGCTCGGCACCATCCGAGCAGGCAGCCGAAGCCCATGGCCCGCGAGAGTTCCGTCTGGCGGCACCGGCTGTCAACCAGCCCATGGCACGCAGCCGTAGGAGGACCGTGTGCCTTGCAATGGGTCAGGATCATGGAAGCGAACATGTCAACAACTCCTAGCGAGAGAGAAAGGAAGCATTTCCGTCGAATATTGGAATGGTCCCCGAGGTCTTTCCGGGGACGAGTGATTCTCGTTCGCCCATTTTCGCGTGCAGCCGACAAAGAGACTGCCATAGCCACGCGCGCTCGACCGGTTTGCAGGCATACATGGCCGCGCCGGCTCGATAGGTTCGTAACTCATCCTCGGGCCGATAACGGCGACCGACCAGGCAGACCGGCGCGCGCTGGAGCCCGTCGCGAAGCATCTCGAACAAATCGAAACCCGTCATGTCGGGCAGATCCACGCTGATGAGCCAAAACGAGTTCTTCTCGGTCACGCTTCGGCGTAGAACCTCGCGAGCAGTCTGATAAAACCGAAACGGCGTCCGGCTTCGGATGCTCATGGGCAAGAGGCCCGCGTGGTAGTCGCTGTCTCCGTCCACCACGCCGACCGTCACGTTTTGCTTTCCATTGCGGTTCATCGCGCATGCCTCCCACATCGAGGATTGCTTGGCCTTCCATCCGGGAAACCACTCCCGGCTGTGACCACCGGCAATGCAGTTCGCGCGCCAATCGGAGCTTCTTCATGGAACGATGCACGAAGTCGCGGTTCTGCTTGTGGTTGCGTCGCGGCCGCATGCGCGGCCCGTGCAATGCCGTCAGGAGCACCGAGGAGAAAATGCTCGCCGGCGAGCAGCCGACGCGTGCAGGCGCACAATTAGCGCCGGAAACCGTGCGGAAATGAACAGACAGTAGTTCCAAATTCGGCTGGCGGACACCTCAGCAGGTCATCCTGAGCGCCGCGAACGATCTTGATGGCCAAAAAGATTCTTCGCTGCGCTCAGAATGACCATGCCGGGTCTTATTAAACTTGGAACTACGGACACTGTCGTTGCATGACGTCGCGGATCGTGCAGCCGGTGCCACGGGCATCTTGCCCGTGCCCTTGCGGAAGCACTGGCGAGACGCCAGTGGCACCCACCCGGAAAAACTTCTGCGACAGGGCGTTAGCGCGGGTTTCGCGGAAGTTGACGGATCGCGTCTCTCGGGGGGCGGCCGCGCCGGCAATGGAAGAAGCTCAAGCCGTATTTCTTGATCTTGCGACGCAGGGCGTGACGGTCGATGCCCAGAATTCGCGCGGCCGCAGACTGATTGTAGCAGGTCCGCTCCAACGCCTGGAGGATTTCCGCCCGGATCTCTCGGGCCCACGACGAAACGCCGACAATCGAATCGAGTTGCGACACACGGTTCTGGCTGACTTTCGCACCCACCGGAGACCCCCTCCTACGCGAGTCGGCGAAATCAACAGCAATTGTCTCAGGTCATCAGGGTAGGTGCCGCACGTGTCGAGGTAGACCCGCCTTGACTGGGAATGCGCGGTTCTGCCAAAACCCCCCGGGAACGACAAGAGTCGGACGAAGATGCAGCGACGATTCCGCTGAATCATTACAGGCCGCAACCATGAATTATCAGAGTGGTTTCCCTCCAGCGTCAACCCCTTGCACCCCGATGGCGCGGGGATTGACAGAAAAAAGCGAGAAAAAAGCGCCTTTGCCCGGACACTTCGTGCCGTGGGCCGAATTGGCGGCGAGTCTGGTGGCGTGGCCAACCATCCTCCATGCCATGGTCGACCGGAGCCCACCGGACGACAGTACAAGGGGGTAGGCCGAGGGCTACTCCGAATGCGACGGCATCTGCGCGCGGGTTGGGTCAACGGCACCCAGGCCCACTGTGTCGCGGGCTGAAACGCGGTGCAACATGCTACTATTGACTCCTGCATTTCAAATGATCAGGGTGCCAGCGGTGGCTTGTCCACCGCTGCCGGCATTTGCAAGGGCGGACAAGCCGCCCATGGCACCCAAGCGAACATTAGCTATGCAGGGGTCAATAGTTCGTCTATCCTTTATTGTCATGTATGGTGATTCGATGATTGGGTGCCAGCGGCAGCTTGTCTGCCGCTGCAAAACGAGACTCCGGCAAGGGCGGGCAAGCCGCCCATGGCACCCAACTCGTGCCTGACACTTGAGGGTAGACGCACTACTACGTATGTTTCAGCACGAGCACCGCGCAGCGGGCCAGCCGCACAACGCGCTCGGCCACCGAACCAAGCAAAAGGTGACGTAGCCCAGTCCGTCCGTGGGAGGAGACCACGATCAGCCCTGCCTCGATCTCCTCGGCATAGGCGACGATCTCGTGACCCGGGTCGCCGAATCGCACGACGATGTGCACCTCATCGTCGAAGCCCTGCTCGCACATCTCTTGGCGCAGAGCCTTCTCGGCATGCTCGCGGCGGCTCTGGTCGTCGATCGTGTCCCAGATGACGCCGGGATCGGCGACTTCCATGATCGGGAGCACGTGGATCACGTGCAGATGGGCCGGGTCTTTGATCATCTCCCGCGCGGTTTGCAGCCCGGCGCGTGAATCGTCCGAGAAGTCGACCGGGACCAAGATGTTTTTCCGCGGTAGCCAGTTCATGATTCCTCCTTGCCAGATCGGGTGGCACGATGGCCCGAGTGATTTTTGATCTTTTCTGAATTCAGCGTTTCTGCCTTTTCCATTCCAACTCACCCTTCTTGTAACGCTGCCAGTATTCGTCCAACTGACGGCGGACCTTGCCGCTGAGCAGAAGCACGCCGAAGATGTTGGGCAGCGCCATCGAGAAGAGCATCAAGTCGGAGAAGAGCAACAGGCTCTTGGGAGCCACAATGGAGCCGAGAAAGACGAATCCGATGAAAATGAGTTTGTAGATCATCGAAGTCCGCCTACCGAACAAGTACGACCAGCACCGTTCGCCGTAATACGACCAGGAGATCATCGTCGAGAAAGCAAAGAGGACGACGGCAAACGACAAGACCCAGGGGAACCACGAGATCGTTTCGGCAAAGGCATTGCTCGTCAGTGCGGCGCCCTTCTTATCCACCCTGAGTTGCTCATAGGCTGGGTTATTATAGGCGTGGGTAACGACCATCACCAGACCGGTCATCGTGCAGATCACGATGGTGTCGATGAACGGTCCGAGCGCGGCGACAATGCCCTCGCTGACCGGCTCGTCGGTTTGGGCGGCGGCATGGGCGATCGGCGCGGAGCCGATGCCCGCCTCGTTCGAGAATCCGGCCCGGGTTATACCGATCACCATCACCCCCAAGAAGCCGCCGCGGGCAGCTTCGGGCGTGAAGGCAGATTCAAGGATCAAGCCGAAGGCAGGCAGGATCTCGGCGCGGTGGACAATGAGGATGTAGGCTGCCGCGGCGACGTACAAGATACACATCGTGGGAACGATCTTCTCGGCCGTGGCGGCGATGCGACGGATGCCGCCGATGATGACCACGCCGGCCAGGATGGCCATGACCAACCCGTAAAGCCACGGAAACTGGTCATCCTCAAGCCACGAAACCTGCTCCTGCAGCGAATTGAGCGACTGGCTTACCTGAAAAACGCAGCCGCCGCCGAAGGATGCGCCCATGCACAGGATCGTAAACAGCACGGCCAGCACCATGCCCAAGCGTGGCCAACCCAACTCGGCCAGGCCGTCGCTCAGATAGTGCATGGGTCCGCCGGAGACGGTGCCGTCGCGGTCGACCTTGCGATACATCTGGCCGAGGGTGCACTCGGCGAACTTGCTGCTCATGCCCAAGAACCCGGCGAGGATGAGCCAGAAGATTGCGCCGGGCCCGCCCCATCCCACGGCGATGGCCACGCCGGCGATGTTGCCCAAGCCGATGGTGGCCGAAAGGGCGGACGAGAGCGCCTGAAAGTGGGAGACCTCACCCGTCTCGCCCGACTTGTCATAGTCGCCCTTGGTTAGCCGGATCGCGTGCCAGAAGCCGCGAACATTGATGAAGCGCATCCGGATTGTGAAGAAGATAGCGCCGAAGAGGAGCCAGACGACGAGAAAGGGTACGCTCTTTTTCTCATCATTGAAGAACCAGCTCGTTCCGAAATCGAAGAAGAGAACGGCGTTGAGCGGTTTAACCAGCCACTCACCGAAAAACGCGTCGACCTTACCCATCCAGCCGGTGGGCTCTTCTTCCCTCTCGGTACCGTCGACTTGGCCCTTCTCGTCCGCCGTGGCGGTTGCCTCCGGCGGACGGCTGTCGGCCGGCTGTTGGGCCCGGGCGTCCCCGGAAAACACCAGGCCAAGAAGAACAACGAAGAACAAAGCGGAGGCTCGTGCATTTCTCATCGGAGTGCAGTGATTGCTCGCACGTTGTTTCTGAAGCGTCCGAAAAACCACCCCAAGGAGGCGCGGTTTCTACCGCCATTTCCCTCGGCAGCGGTAATACGTTTCCCTAGTGGACACAATCCTGACGCCCTTTGTCAACCGCCGAGCTAGCCCGCATTTCTCACCACGGTGTGTCACTGCTTGCCGAAAGGCAAGCAGTGGCCAGGGTTTAAGGGAGCACTGCCATCCCGGCGAGCCGGGATGGCACACTGTCATCGAACGTCCCTGGCTGGTGAGAAATGCGGACTAGACAGACCCTCGTGTTCGTCGACTGGAGCCTTCACAGGTCATCACGGCGGCTTGCCCGGGCTTTTCCACAACGCCTCAAAACGACGGCAGCCCCCGCCGGCGTCCAGCGGTACCCGGAAACGAGCATGCTGAATGCATCCGACACGTCATACGCAGGCATCCTGCGCCTTGACGAATGGTGATTAGTACCCCTCCCGTGGGGTACTTTGTCTCTATTCCCGCCGAATCTCTGAAACAAAGCGGCTTGCCACACGTCATTACTACGGGTAGATTAGTAGCATCTACTGACAAATCGGTAGTCAGCGGTCGCCGGATCCCATCCCGTAGATCCAATCTGGCTGTTGGCTCCCGACTGGAGTTCTTCTGGAGCGACCGCCCCTAGAACGGAAATTCAGAGGAGGCAGCGTGATGTTCATTCGAGGTGTTTTCTGTGTTGCTTGTTGTGCCCAGCTCTTGTTCGCGGGCACGGCTTCGGCCCGTAGCTGGTCTGCTGGCCTTAGCAAGGTCGTCTCGTACGGCGAACATTCGATGCCGTATCGGCTCTATGTGCCGAAGAACTACGACCCAGAGCAGAGCTACCCACTGCTTCTCTTCCTGCACGGGGCCGGCGAGCGAGGCACCAACAACTCTTCTCAGGTGAGTCGCTACATCAGCGGCATGATCGACCGCACGTATGAAGAGTATCCCGCGTTCCTCGTGGCTCCCCAGATACCCAGTGGATCGTATTGGTGGCCGGGGAATTCCACGGACCTGACGCCGTTGGCGCTGGACGACGTGATCAGTATTGCTTCGATCGACACGAGTCGAATGTATGTCACGGGCCTTTCGATGGGCGGGTTCGGATCGTTCGACTACCTCTACTACTACTCGACCTATGAGACCAACAAATATCACTTTGCGGCGGCCGCGCCGCTGTCCGGCGGTTTCGTGGGTTCGTACGATCCCGAATCGGTTGCGTCGTTCAAGGATGTACCCCAATGGATCATGCACGGCGACAGTGACACAACGGTTGGACCTTACTTGTCGGAGGAGACGTACAAGTCATTGGTCGGTTCGGGGCCGGGCCCGATTACGTACGACCGGTATCATTTCGGCCGCGGGATGACGGCCATGAGCGATCCGATCCGTTACACCAAGCTCCTCGGCATGGGCCATAACATCTGGAGCCTCGTCTACAGTAGCGACGACGATGCTCTTTACGACTGGATGTTTGCCCAATCCTACATAGTACCGGAACCGTCCGGCTTCGCGCTGCTCGGAGGCGCACTTCTCGCCTTGCTGCTGTATCGGGGTGGCGCCCGTGTGAGACCCGGCAAGGCAGGGTCGCGAGCCTTCTTCCTGCTTCTGGCGTGCTTGTGTTGTGGCCTAGGGTCGTCTGTTGCAGCGACGACGGCCAGCGCGACCACGGTTCTGATGAACGACACGTTGGACGTAGGCGCCGCTCCAACACGTTTGGACGACGTGGATGATCCGAACGATGCGGATTGGTTCGCCGTTTCGCCAAAGCTGGGCGCAGGTGACGGCGTGGACTACAACTTGTTCTTGATTGAGGACCCGGAAGGAATCAACGGCTTCAAGTCCTTGCAAGTCGGCAATTCCGGTTTGCAGGATTGCAGGACCTGGGCGAATTTCCCCGCGCTGACCCTTGACCACCTTGGAGAATGGTTGGAAGTGACGTTCGACCTGCGGCTGCCGGTGGTGTCGGATACCGGCGTTGACTTTCTGTTCGGTCTCTATTCGTCCGATACCGTACCCGGTGGCGCGCCCAGCGCGGATAAGACCGATGACGACGGGTATCTATGCGAGGCGGACGGCTACCTTGTCGCGGTATGGGGCCACGGCGCCCCGGCTGTTTCCGTTTTTCGAGAGACGGATGATTCAAGCGCGATTACCTTGCCAACTTTTGCGGATATAGACAACTTCGATCCCCCTCCCAAACACGCCAACCGCGACGCCACCACGTTCGGACTGGATACCGAGGCGCATACGCTCTCCATGAAACTGACCAGGGCATATGACGCGATAGAGGGCTTCGGCACGCGGATCCAGATCTGGGCGGACGGAGATCTCCTGATCGACGTGGTTGATGATGGGAGATTAGAGAATCATCGCGAGTTCGAGGGCACGCCGCCGGTGACCTTCAGCCCCGAAGGCCACCTGACCACGTTCAACGGGGTCTGTATGAATGGCTATCACACCGTACCGGTCTACCTTCTGGACAACGTCACGGTTTCCACCGGGATCACGCCGGTGTTGATCCCCGGCGACACCGACAACGACGGCGACGTCGACGCGGACGATCTGGGCACGCTAACCGCCCACTGGGGATCGCCGACGACCGCCGGAGCGTCGGAGGGTGATTTCGACGGAGACAATCTGGTCGGTCCGCGCGATGCGGCGATCCTGGCCGCCAACTGGAATTTCGGCGTGGGCGAGTCGGCGTTGGCCGGGACCGTGCCGGAACCGTCCGGCTCGGCGCTGGTCGCAACCGCGATGCTCGCTTCTCTAATCGTTGCTGGTTCCAGCCGTGCGCGCACCGCCAAGAAGCGAGTGCTGCCCTTCTGACGACAGGGCCAAGGCAAACGGCAAGACTACTTCTCTGGAGGAAGCACGGGCGCTGTCTTGGGGGAATCGCGCCGAAAACCGGAGAATAGCTACATGGAATATGGTGCAGATGCTTGACAAAAGTGCCGGCGCGGTGATAAAGAACGCCGGATATCGTGAGCCTAGTACTCTGGAACAGCCATTTTGATGGGTGCCACGGTTGGCTTGCCCAACCGTGTTTTCGGCACTGCTGGACAAGCCAGCAGTGGCACCCGACCCATCATTTTGCGTGTTCCAGACCACTAGGTGGCATGCCCACGCTTGTCGTGAGCGTGTCCGGGAATTGGGATGGCACGCTCTGAGCGCAGCGAAGGGCGTGTCTCCCTCGCGCGGCCACGCCGTGTTTTGTCGCACTTCCCACATGCCCATGGTCCCGGCGGGCCGTGCGACTCCCACTACTTATCCACCTTCTTCTCCAGCTTGGCCAGTTCGGCCTGCCAGAAGAGGGCCTGCTGCGTGCGGCCCGCCTTCTGAAACCGGTCGATCGCCCGCTGGTACATCTGCTTGCAGTATTTGCTCGCCCGTCCGCCGCGCTTACGGGGCACCTTGGGCAGGAAGGCCTGATAGAAATGGAGAACCTGCGCGTCGGCGCCTTTGACCTGCTTCGCCACGGCTTCGAGCTTGTCGAGCATCCGGGGCACGTAGCGGCCCTCGTCGGGGAACGTCATGATCGTGCTGGCCAGGCCCGCAATCACCTCTTTGTGTTGATTTGCTGCAAGCCGCTCTTCGGCATACTTCAGTACGGCTTCGCACGCCAGGTCGGGACGCTTGGCCGCCACGTAGAGCGCCACGAGCCTCTGGTAGAGCTGCGCACGCTGGCGGGGGCGGTCTTCAAACGCGATGAGATCGTCGAACACCGTCCAGGTGAAGTCGGGGAACTTGGCAAAGGTCCTGAACAGATTATCGAGCGTGCCCATCATGATCTTCCGGTGCCGCTTCGTCAGTTGGCCGTCTTTTGACATGGCGGCCACGGCCCGCCAGACCTGCTCGTTGCCGGGCGAGAGCCGAATGACGTTGTTCAAAAAGCGGAGTCGCGAGGCGACTTTCATCTCGCGCCGGCGGCACAGCAACGGGTAGGTCTTCATCAACAGCGCGGCGTGACGCTTGTTCTGGGCATTCAGACCGACGGTGTGCAGCCGCAGCTCCAATTGCCGGTCGGTGATGCGACGGCCGGTTTGCGGATCGCGGAGGTGTCCAACGTAGTAGCGATCGCCGCGGTAGCGGCCGTGCGATTTCAACTCGAACCGGATACTCGTCTGGGCGGCGCTGAGCAACTCGACCCACATCACCCAGGCGTGACTTCCGCGGCTTCGGGACATGCCTCCGACGTAGGCCGCCGGCACGCCGAGACTCTTGGCCACGCGCGAGGCGAAATCGGCCTGGATCGCGCAGACCCCGCCGAATTGTCGCAAATTGGGCAAGCTGTACTGCTGGGCGTTGAGTCGCGACGTCTTGCTGCCGGTCTCGCGCATGATGCTGTCGTAGGGCACGTCGTGATAACACTTGCCGATCATCATGCGCTTGCCGAGATAGTTGCGAACGGCCCAGTGGCGCTCCTGGATCGGTGTGCGATGATTGACGACCAACACGAGGAATTCCCACGGGAGAAACCGGGCACGGCCCTGCATGACGTCTCGGGCATCGAGAAGATACTTGTAGTTCTCCAGGGCGCCGATCCTGTCCTTGGGCATGATGCTCTTCGTGCGACGGCAGTGGCCGCCGTAGCCTTGCACCCCGCGCCCCCGAGTGTCGTCCCACACCACCGCCAGGGCAATGGCCGCGTTGGCATAATCCGGAAAGCTGCCGGGAAACCGCTCGACCAATTCTCTGAACAGTTGCAGGGCCCTCACGACGTTGTCGTGCTTCGGGTCGATCGCGATGTAGAGTTCTTCCTTGATCACCGGGTGCGCCTCGAACCACTGCTGCATTTGCGTGTATTTGTCTCCCAGCGCCCGACGGATTTGCTTCTGGTGTGCCCGCTCGAATTCCTCCGCGTAGATCCTCCGCAACGTGGGATATTCTTTGCCGAGAAAGAGACGGTGTTTGTCGAACAGCGCCAGCAATTGCGCTTCGGCCTCCTGCGACATCTGCTCACTTGGCTTGGAAGCGGGTGGAGCGGCTCGAAGCATCGGGCAGGC
>CAZWWC010000053.1:0-17224 GCA_964637625.1 uncultured Planctomycetaceae bacterium | reverse complement strand
CGCCGACTGACGCCCGACGCCCTAGGCGTGGTTGAAATCTCAACAACACCGGGCCGGCGGATTGCATTTGGCGGTCAACCAACCCGGTGAGGAATGTCCTCGCAGAACTAGTGCTCTGTGACAGTAATAATTCAGGGTGCCACGGGCATCTTGCCCGTGCCTTTGCGGAAGCACTGGCGAGACGCCAGTGGCACCCACCCGGAAAAACTTCTGTGACAGAGCACTCGTGCACAAAAAGGTGACAGGAACGAATGGCACGGTCGTGAGCGCAAGTAGCATGCGGCTAGGTATTTGTGCATTTTCAGTTGATCGCGTAGTACCGCGCGTGATAGGACTGCTGATAGCCAACTCGATGCCGCCGGCCGAAACGTTCCTCCAAATCGATGCAACCTTCCTTTCTCCTGATTCCGGTAGTTGCCGGATTTCACAGGGGAAAACAGGCCGCACTGCCGACCTTCGGCAGGTATCAGAAGTCCTTGATTCGGCGAGGTTTACCTAGAGTGGAGCGGAGGAGATTCGAACTCCCGACCTCTGCATTGCGAACGCAGCGCTCTCCCAGCTGAGCTACCGCCCCAGCGGCTCACTCCAATCGCAAGCGGCGGCTGGAGCGACAAAGCTTCAATGTAGCATCGTCCGGCGGCCGTTGTCAAAGGGGCCGACGCGTGGGCCCTCGCCCTTACGGTTCCAGACCGAGGCTCCGCAGGTACGCCGTCCGCTGTCGGTCGACGCCGAGTTCTTCGGTAATTCTCCGCCACTTTGTGGCCGCCTCGGCCAGCGCTGCCGCCGGAGCCTGCTTGTCGCGCACGGCCGCGGCGACCGCGTCGTCCAGCGCGGCCAGATATCGCCGCCGGCCGGGAATCCGCAGGGCGAACGTCCATTGCCCGCGATCGAAGGTCGTCGCGGTCTGGTTGGCGTAGGCGGCCGCCGCCGCGGGGCTCATCGCCCCCTCGACCCAGTCGTCCGGCGAGCCCAACTGCCAGCGCCGAGAAAGCGTGGTCCAGGGGCTTCGCGAGGCGGGCGGGGGATCGGTCCGAAGGGCCGAAAGCCACAAGAGCAACTCGGCCGACGCGCCGGGCCGCGCGGAGCGGCGAAAAACCACGCCCAGCCGGCCCGAGGTGGCCAGAAGCGGCACGCTCAACTCCGCGTCGTGGTCTCGCGTCTCCCAGCCAATCTCGTCGACATCGTGATCGATGTTGTAGTGCTTACGCGAGCCGGGCAGTTCGGCCACGCCGATCGCCGGCCTTCGCCCGGCATCGCCGTTCTCCCCGCCGACAGAACAAGCGGCCGTGGGCCAGCTCAAGGCCATCCCGCACGTCCCCTGCCAAATGGCGGCTCGGGTCTTGTCCGGATCGGCGTCGAGTTGGTCGGGCGAACCGTGCTTGGTGGCCGTATCCGCCAATTGGGTCAGCGCGTGGATCATCGGCGGGCTGTCGACCAGCGGTTCCATGTTCTTCATGTTGAACCAGGTCGAGTAGTTGTGTGGATGCTTGACGTAGGACGACGCCCTTGCGAGCAGGACCAGGCCGCCCCAGCCCGGGCCCAAGGGCTCCATCGTGCCGAACCAGGGGGCGTCGGCCGGCGGCGCGGCCTGGCCCAGCTTGGCCGGGTCGGCCAGCAACTTGGCCAGTTCGTGATATTCAGTCCACGTACGTGGCGGCTCCCTGCCCAATTGCTTGAGCAAGTCGGCCCGATAGTAGCAGACCAACACGGGCGAGCCGAACGGAACCGCCAGGATCGCCTGGCCCCAGGCAGCCTCGTGGCATCGGGGCAGCTCGAAAATCTCGCTCCAGTTCTCTTGCTCGTCGGCACGAAGCGACTCGGGAATCTCGGCCAGCGCGGCTTGCTCGGCCAAGGTTCCCAAGAGATAGGAAGGGCAAATCGCGGCGTCGGCCTTTGACGCGTTGCGGGCGAGCAACTCCGACTCGGTCGTCTCGGCAACCTCGAGCGTCGCGCCGGTCTGGGCGCGCCACTCGCCTTGGAGTTTCCCAGCGGCCCGGGCCAGCGCCGGGTCGTCGACGACCAGCAACCGCAGCTTCACACCGGCAAGCGGCAGCCTGGCGGCGGCGTCCTTGTCGGCCGAGTTTGGCCTTGGGCACCCCGCCAACAGGGCCAGCAGGCCGACGCCGAGCCCCGTCAGGACGATCGTCGAATTTCGGGATGGCATTGTGGTTTCCCCGGTTTTGGCGCTACGGTTGAATCCAGAGGAAATCGGCGCCGATCTGCGTGTCTTGGCTCGCCTCGTTCTTGCCGCGCGAGACAAACGTGATCGTGTTCTTGCCGGCCTTCAGTGTGACGGGCGCGGAGCGGAACCATCGAGAGATCGTCTGAAACGGCGTGTAGAGGTCCAGCTTGCCTCCGCCGCCTGAGAGACCTTTTAGCGGCTTTCCGTTGAGCCACACGTCGCACTTGCCGGCCTTGGGCGTCATGCTCATGACGACGTAGAGCCCGAATTTTCCGTCCTTGGGCACGTCGAAGTCCAGCGACATCTCTTCCCCTTCGGTGGTGGGCTTCCAGAGCACGCGCTTTCCGCGGGACCACTGCGGATCGGCGTCGAGGTGATCGGCCGCGCCGCCGAGATCCTCGCACTGAAAGTAGATCGCGCCGGTCTGGCGAGACGCGGCCGTCGGTTCCCAGTCTTTGGGTGTCCGGGGCTCGCGCAGGTCTTCGACGAACAGCGGCATGTGGTCGCTGTGGATGCCCGGCCGGCCGTAGTAGTAGCTGATCCGAGCGTAATCCAGCCCGTCGACGCTGAGATGATGGAGCATTTCGATGAAGAAGTCGATTCGCCGATAGAACGGGATGTCGTCGAGGATGTGCCAGCGGTTGTTGACCACGAAGCCGCGCGTGGCCGGCCCGTCGCACCGTGGCTGGGCGAAGTAGGCGTGCTCGAACAGATAAGGCTGCGACCAGGAATAGTTGAAATAGTCTTCCGAGCCGGTGCCGAAGAAGGACGGCCGATTCGTGTCGTCGTCGACGAAGATCTTTTCGTCGCCTTCACCCCACCAGTTCACGCCGGGCACGGTCGCCGGATTCATCAGGTGGACCGAGCAGCCGACGAAACGGCCCTGGCCCCGGGCACAAAGAAACGGGATGTCGAACGCCCTGCGGCCGGTTACCTGCATGTTGTGGTTGACGCGCCATCGGGCATAGAAGTGCATGTCTCGCTTTTTGTCCCAATCGTGCGGCGCGATGTAAACCTTGCCGGAGAGCTTGATTGCTTCATTGCTCTTGTTGGTTGCGCGGCAGTCGACCTGCTTGGCAAAGGGCATGACGAACCGGCAGATCATCGTGCCGTCGGGCCGGACTTCCATCGGCAGCGAGTCGTAGGGATTGATGCCCGGCGCGGCGCCGAAGAAATCGCCCAGCGGCGATTCGATCTGGGGCCGCGCGTGGCCGTCGAAGGTAATCTGCAGAACGGTCTGCCGCAAGGCGCGATTGAGGTTTTCGGCGTCCAGCTTCAGCTCGAACCAGGTGATCTTGCCCGAGGGGCCGTACCGATGGAACAGCCGGGTCGACTTGCCGGCGTCGATCTCTCCGGCCGGCTCGACCAATTCGCCGCTGGGCCGCAGCTTGCTGCCCGGATCGGCAAGAACGGCACCGACTTGCTTGATCCGCTCGCGCAGCACGTCGAGCAGTTCGGGCCGGAACGTCTCGACCTGGGTGCCTTCGGCGTAGCGGCGCATCTCGATGTGATAGAAGTGGACGCTGCGAAGCCGGCCGGTCCACTCGACCCGACAGCGCTTGGCAAACGCAATCGGATAGTAGCCCGCGTCGCGCTGGGCCAGCCCGGCCGTGAGCCCTTCGATGCTCAGCCCGTGCTGCTTTGCCATGGCCGGGTAGAGATTGTTGAGGAAATCGTACGCCTTGCCCTGAAAGATCGGTTCTTCAGCTCCGTCGAGATAGAACCGTATCTCGCCGTTCATCCCGTGCGGCCGCCGATTGCCGCTGGCCGTCCACGTGCGGACGATGGCCCCGGGCCCATTCATCTCGGCGATCACGTAGGTGCCGACGCCGTGCTTATCCGCCTTCTTCAACTCTCGAACCACCGCCGGAATCGGCTCGCGTCCGAAGCCGTCGGAATTGGCGAACCAGTGGGGTCCCTCGGGCAAGTTGGCCCGACGGTCGTGGGACGAGAATTGAATCGTCCGATAAGCGGGGTCGGGCATTTGGGCGAGCCGGTCGAAGTCGATCATTTGCTCCAGCAAAGTCTCGGTCGTCACGTCGGCCGCCCAGACAGATGCCCCGGGAAAACACACGCAAACAGTAACAAGCCAAATGCCCGGTCGTCTCATCGATAAGGTCCTTTCTCAGTTGGTTTTCCTTGGAGGAAAAAGGGGACAGGTCTGCTCTGTAGACAACCCCGTTACATCCCGGGGGTGGCTGGGAATGAGCGAAGCGAAGGCCCAGTTTTCAGCGACCTGGGGCACCGCTTCGCTATGCCCCAGCCACCTTCCATGAAGGTTTTCTACAGAGCAGACCTATCCTTTTTTCCCCAGACATCTTAACGTAACCGGGTGCCGGCGGCAAGCCGGTTGCGGTACAATCGGACGCATGCAAGCCGCATCGCACGAAGACACGGCACGGGGCGTTGAAGCCTTCGACCGCCGGTTGGGTCTCGTTTCCCTGGCGGTCGGTCTGGGCTGCCTGGTGCTTTTGCTGGCCACTTCGCCTGGGTTGCCCATGGTCTGGGACGAGGGCAACGCGATCCGTCGGGCCGATTGTATCCGCCGCTGGGCCGGCCGATGGTTCGACGCGGGGCCCGAGGGCCGCGCGTCGGTGCTGACCGAAGCGACACTCCAGGCCGACTGGCCCTATACGACCCGGCTCGAAGGCCACCCGGCGCTGTACGGCATTCTGATCGCCCTGGGCCGCAGCGTGGCCGACGGTTGGCTCGCTCCGCTGCAGGCCGCGCGGTTTGGCCCCATGGTGTTCTTTTCGCTGGCCGTCGGCGCGTTTTACTATCGCCTGGCCCGGCAGTTCTCCCACCGGGCCGCGCTGGGCACGGCCGCGGCGCTAGTACTTTTGCCACGGCTGTTTGCCCATGCGCATTTCGCCTCGTTCGATGGGCCGCTCACCAGCGCGTGGATGCTCAGCTACGCCGCGTTTGCGCCGGCGCGAGGGAGTAGGCGATGGGCAGTGGTCTTCGGGCTGGCGTTGGGAGCGGCCTTCTCGTGCAAGGCGACCGGACTCCTGGCGCCGTTGCCGTTTGTGCTTTGGGCGATTCTCTATCGCGATCGGCGTGCTGCCTGCGCGTTGGCCTTGGCGCTGCCGGTGGCACTGGTCACGTTCGTTGCGATGAACCCTCCACTCTGGCACGATCCGGCCGGCGGCTTTGGGACGTTCCTGGCCTTGAACCTCGGCCGCGCGGCCCGACCGGGCTTGAATATCTCGACGTGGTTCCTGGGCCGGATGTACAACCTGGACCATCCATTGCCCTGGTACAACACGTTGTTCTGGACGGCCGTCACGGTGCCGCTTGCGCTGCTCTTTCTCTTGGGCGTGGGTCTGGCCGGCCCGTTGCGCCGTCCGCGGCGAGAGCGGGACGCCATGTTGCTGCTGGCCGGCGCGGCCGTGCTGCTGGTGGCCCGGGCGCTGCCCGGGGTGCCGCCGCACGACGGGGTGCGGCAGTTCTTGCCGAGCTTTGCTTTTCTTGCGGCATTGATCGGCCTTGGCGCGGATCGGATGGTCGGTTGGCTTTCGGCCCGGACCGGTGGCGGTCGGCTTGGGTCGCTGGCCGTCGTCGGGGGACTTTACCTGGCCTCGGCAACCAGTCTGGTCTGGTACGGCCCGCACTGGCTCTCGTACTACAACCTGGCGATCGGCGGGTTGCGGGGCGCGACGGCCGCGGGAATGGAACCAACCTATTATTGGGACGGCCTGGACCGGGAAGTGCTCGACTGGTTGCACGCGCACACGCTCCCCGCGGAGAAAATCCGCTTTGCCGCCGGCCCGGACGAAAACCTGGAGTTGATGCGCCGTTGGGGCCTGCTCGGGCGAGGCTTCCGGCCGTCGGACCCCGGCGCGTTTCACTGGTACGTCCTGCAGCATCGACCGAGCGCGTGGTCGCCGGCCGATCGCCGGTTGTTCGAGCGAGGCACGCCCGTGATGACCAGAACGATTCGCCCGGGCGGCGTCGGTCCTTGGAAGTTGGACGTGCCGCTGGTCATGGTCTATCCGTACGGTAGCCGGCAGCAGGCAGCAGGCAGCAGGCAGCAGGCAGCAGGCAGCGGGCAGTGAGCGACTAATAGCGTCGGGCGGAAGCCCGACGAGGGCCACAGCCAGAGGACGGCGGGCAGTCCCGGTCCCGATAAATCAGGAGGATGGGCGGTTGTTGATAGGGCTGTTGACGTGCGGCTATAATGCATGGGGTGCCGTTGCGGCGAAGGTGACGTGATGAGATGGCCGATTCGAATCCAGTTGCTTCTGTGGATACTGTCGGTCGTTGTTTTCGGCATCGTGGCGGCCACGTTGGCCAGCGCCTATCTTGCCGTGCGGATGGCCAGCCGCGACCAATCCCAGCGGCTCCATCGCGCGGTGGACACGCTGACGCAAGCGCGTTTTCCTCTAAGCCAGACGGTGTTGGCGCACATGAGCGGTCTTTCCGGCGGGCAGTTCGTCCTGCTGGACCACGCCGGAGCGGTTGTCTATAGCACGATTCGGCTTGACGCCGATGATTTGGCCGCGCTGGAGTCGGTTCCCCGGCGGTCGACTCCCGACTTGTTTGCCCAAGGCAGCGTCGTGCGGTTGGCCGGGGATGACTACTTCAGCGAGCAGGTGCCCATGGCCGACAGAGCGCGGGCGTCGGGGTCCGGGCGGCTGATCGTTCTCTATCCGAAGCGTCAATGGTGGAGCGTCGCCCGGGCCGAGGCGAGTCCCATTTTGATCGCCGGCGGCGTGACGACGCTTGTGGCGATGTTGGTCAGCGTGCTGGTGGCCGCGCGGTTCGTACGTCCCATCCGCGTGTTGCGAAGCCAGGCCGACCGGATCGCCGACGGCCGGTTTCAGCCGGCCGAGGTTCCCCAGCGCAACGACGAGATCGGCGATCTGACCCGATCGATCAACCGCATGACGCAGAAGCTCGGTCGCTACGAAGACGAAGTGCGTCGTCACGAGCGACTGCGCGTGTTGGGCCAGTTGGGAGCCGGCATCGCGCATCAGCTTCGCAACGCGGCCACCGGCGCGAGGATGGCCGTCGAATTGCATCAACAAGAGACCCCCGCCGCGGCCGAGAACGAATCGCTGCGGGTAGCGCTGGGACAGCTCCGCTTGATGGAGTCCCACCTGCAACGGTTCCTGTCGCTGGGACGTGACGAGCCGACCGCCCATGATCGCGTCATCCTTCAGACGCTCGTCGAGGACGTCGCGTCGTTGGTCCGGCCCGCTTGCGACCATGCCAAGATCCGGCTGGAGTGCGACTGTCCGAGCGAGCCGATTTGTGTACGCGGTGACGTTCATCGGCTGGGACAACTGTTGACCAATCTGGTGCTCAACGCCATGGAGGCGGCCGGGCGCCGCGCCGGGCCGGATTCCAGGATCGGTATCGAGATTGGTCGAAACGGGGCGAGCCACGCCGTGTTGCGCGTGAGGAACTCCGGCCCGGCGCCCGAGGCGGCCATCGAGGATAGGCTGTTCGAACCCTTCGTGACCGACAAGTCCGACGGCACCGGACTGGGGCTCTATCTGGTGCGCCAGGTTGCACAGCAGCACGGGGGGACCGTTTGCTGGGAAAGACAGGATGACGTGACGTGTTTCACGGTGGAACTGCCGACGGATCAGAGCGGCTAGCGTGGTTTAGCGGCCGCGCTTGCGCGGCGTTGTGGTTTGAAAGCCAACACGCCCAACAACGATAACGTCGGGCAAGCCCGACCGCTAAACCACACTATTGGGAAGTGCGGCAGGACACGGCATGGCCACGACGAGCGTGGCCATGGCACCCCATCAACGTAACCAACACTCCAACCCAACCGGCTTAACCATGGCTCATATTCTAATCGTTGACGACGAGAACAGCATTTGCTGGGGTTTTTCGAAGCTTGCGCGCCAAATGGGCCACACGGCCGCGACGGCCGCCTCGGCCGAGGAGGGCCTGACGCTCGCCCGGCAGCAGCCGCCCGAGGCGGTCGTGTTGGACGTACGTCTGCCGGGCATGGACGGTCTGGAGGCGATGGCCCTGTTTCGCCGGCGGTTGGGCAACGTGCCGATCATCATCATGACGGCCTACGGCGAGCTGCCCACGGCGGTCCAGGCCATTCGCAATGGGGCGTTCGACTATCTGGTCAAGCCGTTCGATCTGGACGTGGCCCAGCGGTGCCTTCGTCGAGCGTTGGAGCGTCCGCGCGCCGGCGCCGTGAGGCCGTCGACGGACACCGCGGTGGACGTTGACCAAATGGTCGGCACCTCCGCGGCGATGCAGGAGGTCTTCAAGCGCATCGCGCTGGTGGCCGCTTCGGAGGCGTGCGTGCATTTGCGCGGCGCCAGCGGCACGGGCAAGGAGCTGGCGGCCCGGGCGATCCATCGTTACAGCCGTCGCTCGGGCGGCCCTTTTGTTGCGATCAACATGGCTTCGCTCAGTCCGACGCTTGCCGAAAGCGAACTCTTCGGGCACGTGCGGGGAGCGTTTACCGGCGCCGACCAGACGCGCAAGGGGCTTCTGGAGCAGGCCGACGGCGGCACCATCTTCCTCGACGAGGTGGCCGATATCCCGGCACCGATTCAGACGAAGCTCCTACGGGCATTGGAGCACCGGGAGATGTTGCCGGTCGGAACCAATCGCCCGGTGCAATCCGATTTTCGGATCATCTCGGCCACGCACCAGAATCTTCCGCAACTGGTGGCGCAGGGCAGTTTTCGCCACGATCTTTATTTCCGGCTGATCACGTTCGAGATCGAGATTCCGCCGCTGGGCGAGCGTCGGGAGGACATTGCCCTGTTGGCCGAGCACTTCTTGCGGCTCTTGGCCGCCAAGAGCGGTTCGGCGGTGGCGGCGATCTCCGCCGCGGCGATGGAACAGTTGCAGCGACTCCCGTGGTATGGGAACGTGCGCGAGCTTCGCAACGCGATTGAGCACGCGGTCGTGCTCGCCCGCGACAGCACGATCGCCCCGGAGCACCTGCCGCCGCCGATGCCGGGGGCGCTGGTTTTGGGCACGCTGCAGGAAGACGCGTTTGCGGAACTCGTCCGCCAATGGACCCAGTCACAGCTTTACGCCTCCGCGGCCGGCGGCGATCTTTATGAGCAGTTCCTTGGAATGGTCGAGCCGCCTTTCTTGCACGCCGTCATGCAGCACTGCGACGGCCAATGCGCCGCGGCGGCGCGCCGGTTGGGCATGCATCGCACCACGCTGCGCAAGAAGCTCGATCAGCTCGGCATCGACGACGGGTAGGGTGGGGCGAACTTGTTCGCCCCACCAAGATGGTTGACGCTGCTCGGTTGTGGTGGGGCAACCGCTTCGCTCTGCCCCACCCTACGTTGCTACGACTCTCCACAAAGCGATCTATTTCTTTTTCTCGTCTTCCTTTTCCTTCTTTTTTTTCCGGCCGGCGCGTTGTTTGATGATCGATTTTAGCTTGGAACCCTTGAGGATCGTCGGCTTGGAATTGTCGAACGCAAACGGTCCTCCGTCCATGTTGACGTCGAAGCGATACTCTTTTGCCAGCTCGGAAGGTACTCGCCACGAGTACCCGCAGGTGAAGCCTCAGCCATACTCAAAGTTGCCCTTGACGACGACGTTGCCTTCGGCGTCGGTGATTTTCAGTTTCGGCTTGCCTGGCCGGCGGCCGTTGACCACGAGGTTCGTGAGGATTTCTCCAGCCGAGCCGGTGATGTCCAAACTGAGATAGAACGTATCGCGATTCCTGTCAAAGTTCGACGGCGTGACGGCCGTTTTGAAAGGAGGGCCAAACGGCAGAAGGGTCGTTTTGTCCTTGGAGACCTTGATGGCCTTATAATCTCCGAGTGCCGTGGCCGAGGCGATGGTGGTTCTCGACGGTCCGGTGCGAGCAGGGCCGCGGAGCGCACCTGCGCCCACGGCCTCCCCCATGGCCTTGCCCAGCGCTGCCCAGAGGTTGCCTTTTTCCCTTTTGTTCTTGGCTTTGGCCTCGGTTTTCTTTTCGACCTTCTTGGGCGGCTCGACGTCGGTCAGGTTGATCACGTAGCTGAGCAGTTTCCACTCGCCCTCGGGCAGCGGCACCGGCTGGTCCTTGGTGCCTTTGATTCGGATCACTCCGCTGTTGCCGTAGACGACGGCGGTGTAGTTTTCGTTGGGGTTTTTCACGCGTCCGAGCGGTACCTTGGACGGCTCGATCGTCAGTTCGTTGCCCGCCGGCGCCACCTTGAGGTCGTAATAGCGTCCGTCGAGGCACAGAATCTTCTCGACGTTGTGGCGGAAATCGAGGCCCGTCGGATCCCAGATCAGGTTCATGTCGGTGATGGGTTTCGGGTCGAGAAAGAGCGTGTCACCGCGGCGGGGGTAGCATCGTGGGGGTTGGTTCGGGCCGTACTGAACCGTGTCGACGGTGGTCCGGTCGTCGAATCGACCGTTGCAGTTGTAGTCACCCAGCACGACACGCTGCTTGCGGCCCTCCAACTCGATTTCACCTTCGTAGTAGACGGCCGAACGCAGCGAAGCCGTGGCATAGCCCCATTGCTCGGTCAGATACGATTGGGTCGAGCAGAAGAAGGCATAATCGACCTTTTTTCCGTCGATTTCGATCTTCAGGTCGACACGTGGGAATTCCGTGGCGTTCCGGCCGTAGGGCAGATCGAACGCTTCTTGTGTTTTCTTCTTTTTGCCTTGCTTGTCCTTTTCTTTTTTGTCCTTCTGATGCTTGGTTTTCTCGGCCTTCCGTTTTGCCGCTCTTTCGCGGGCCGCTCTTTGGCGGCGGACTTCGATGGACTCGATGAGCGGGTCGTCGGTCAAGTCGCCGTTGGCGTTGCGGTCGAAGTAGAGCAGGCCGTAGCTTTGCGAGTTGGCCTCCGGCGTGTCAATGGCGAAGGCGAACCGCTGATCGCCGAAGCGGGCCACGCCGCGGAAGGGGAGCTTGGAGTGGTACTTGGCCGGCTCCTTCTTGACGACGCGATTGAATTCTCTCAGAGCCGGGTGGTTCTCGTTGGGTGTTCGGATCCGCTTCTGCTTCCCGTCTTTGACGACGACGCGGGTACTGAAGGGCAGGGGGAAGCTCTGTGCGTCGCAAATCCGAAACAGCCAGTCGGGCGTCGGTGCGTACGGTGTGTACCGAACGTTGCCCGAGGCGAACCGCTTTTGTTGGAGCGTGCACGTCGCCGCCAAGGCAAACGGTGCCGCGATTAACAAGGCGCACAGGACGGTGCTCGTCCCGGCGAGCCATCGGGGCCACTTCTTCATGGAGATCATCCTCGCATCGCAAAGCCGTTTTCAACAGTCAATTCGGAACTGCGGCGCGATGGGTCGCGGACGTTTTGTCACGACTGGCGCGCCGCTGGTCCACAGCCGAAGCCTACGTCTTCTTTTCAGGCTTCTTCTTGCGGCCGCCCTGTCGCTTGATGAATTTCTCCAACTCGGAGCGCTTGAGAATGGTGGGCGTCGAATCGTCGAACTCAAACGGGTCCGCTTTCATTCCGACTTCGACGCAATACTGATCTGCCAGTTCGGAGGGTACTCGCCACGAGTACCGGCAGGTGAAACCTCAGCCATATTCGAAGTTGCCTCGGTTGACAACTTCGCCTTCGGGATCGAGGATTTTGATGGTCGGCTTGGCAGGCCGGTTACCGTTGACGCGCAGGCTCGTAAGGAGCTCGCCGCCCGAGCCGGTGATTACCAGCCCCAGGTAGAGCCGGTCCGTGTTCGACCGAAAGTAAGAGGGCTCGACGGTCGTTTTGTACGGAGGGCCGAAGGGCAGAAGCACCGTGTGGCCCTTGCGGACCTCGACCGACTTGCCGGCCGTGGTCCCGGTGCCTGAGGCAAGCGTGGTCTTCGGCCGCCCGGGTGCGGGCCGCGCCGAGGCTTTCGCGCCGGCAGCTTCGGCAACCGCCTTGCCGATCGCCGTCCAGAGGCTGGCCGTTTTTTGCTTGCCTTTGGCGGCAGTCTTCTCCTTTTTCTTTTTCTCGGCCTGTTTGTCTTCAGCCGGCTTGACGCCCGTCAGGTCGATCGTATAGCTCAGTAGCTTCCACTTGCCCTCGGGCAGGGGAACCGGCTGGTCCTTGGTGCCCTTGATTTGGATCACTCCCTGAGGGCCGTGGATGACGGCCTTGTAGTTGGCATTGGGGTTCGTCACGGATCCGATCGGCACGGCTGAAGGCTCCATCACCAGTTCGTTGCCCGAGGGGGCCACCTCGAGATCGTAATAACGACCGTCGAGGCATATCAGCTTCTCGACACTGTGCCGGAAATCAAGGCCCGTGAAATTCCAAGCCGCCCTCCTGTTGCTCACCGGTTTGGGATCGACGAAGAGCACGTCGCCACGTCTCGGGTAGAGCCGCTTGGGCCCTTTGCCGGCTCGACCGTATTTCAGGATCTTGGTCTTGTCGCCGAACCGGCCGTTGCTGTTGTAATCGACCAGCACGACGCGCCGCTTGCGTCCATCCAGTTCGATCTCTCCGTCGTAATAGACTCCCGACTTGAGCGAGGCGCCGACGTAGCCATAGTTGCGGCGAAAGTACGCATAGGACGAGAGAAGAAAGCTGTAATCGACTTCCTTACCGTCGATCTCGATCTTTAGGTCGATGCGCGGGAATCGATGGGTCGTGGGATATCGGGGCGTGCGGGCAACCTTGGGCTTTTTCTTTTCTTCCTTCTTCTCTTCCTTCGTCTTATCTTGGGCGGCCGCGGCCTCTTGCTCCCTCTTGGCGGCTTCTTTTTCGGCCTTTTCCCTAGCTTCTCTTACCCTTTGTGTTTCGAAGGACTCGATGACTCCGTCATCGGTCAAGTCACCGTTGCCGTTGACGTCGAAGTAGAGCAAACCGTAGCTCTGGGAGTCGGCGTCGAGTGTGTCCAGGACGAGGCCGTACTGTTTGTCGCCGAGCTTGGCTATGCCCCGGAACGGCTGTTTGGAGTTGTATTTCTCCGGTTGCTTCTCGACGAGCTTGTTGAACCGTCGGCGTTGTGATCTATTCTGGCGCATCGTCCATGTTTTCACCTTTTTGCCGTCCTTGACGGTCTCTTTCGGCTGAAAGTTGACGTAGAAGTTCTGCGAGCCGGTGGCTGCAAACAGCCAGTCGGGCGTGGACAAGTCGGGGCGGGAGCCGCGCGCGGTGGACTCGATTTTCTTCGGCACCAGCGTACACGTCGCCGCCGAGCTCGGCGACGATGCCAAGAACAATCCGCCCAAGACGGCAAGGGCGACAAGTAGATTTTGTGACCGGTTACTCATCAGCAAGGTCCTCCTCGGGCGACACGATACTGGGCAGTGATTGCGGGCTACAACGCTCTGCCGGCCGGGCGAAAACCGCCGTCAGGCCGCTTGCCGATTCTCCGGACACACACCCGCCGAAAATTGTACAACGAAACGCAACCCATGTCGAGAGACGCTGTTACGCTGCGGCGGGGAGCATCGGCCGGGGCAACCGACCCCCCGGCATCGTTAACTACTGGTAAAACAATAGGTTATCGACCGTGGCGCTCAGAGGATCATTTTCTTGCCGTGCCGGTTTGCAGGATGTCCGGGCGGCCTGATGGGGTTTGCCCGTCCGGCCGATCCAGCACCGTGCCCACGCTCACCGCGCGACACTTTTCGCCGGCAAGGCATCGGTTACAGGCGGCCGAGGGAATGCGGACCTCGGTGCGCCCGCCGTATTGGCACATGCTGCGGCAGACGTCGCAATCGAGACATTTCGAGTTGTCGAAACGTAGCAGGAAAAACGACACCCGGTTGCACAGGCCATAGATCGCACCCAACGGACAGAACACCGTGCACCAGGGACGCCGGACAAAGAAGACGGCGACGAGAAACGCCCCGAGGATGACGATCTTGAGTGTACTCGGCCAGGAGATTTCCTCGGCGCCGGCGGTCATCTGACCGACGACGTTCGGGACCGCGCTTTCGAGCGCTCCGGCCGGGCAGTAGCGGCAGATGAACAGGGGGATTTCCATCCGGCCCAGCACCAGCGGCTTGTTGCCCAGCCAGTAGGGAGCCACCAGCACCAGCCCGACGAGCACCACGTA
Source organism: uncultured Planctomycetaceae bacterium (assembly GCA_964637625.1). Lineage (GTDB taxonomy): Bacteria > Planctomycetota > Planctomycetia > Pirellulales > Thermoguttaceae > UBA11386. The sequence continues at coordinate 3,087 of CAZWWC010000053.1, read as the reverse complement.
GCGAAAATAGCCCGTCCACATCGGCAGCGTGAACTTCGGGGTCGGTATCCGGGCAATGAGGTCTTGAAGGAACCCGAAGGGGCAGACCCAACCGCACATGAATCCCCCAAAGAGCGCTCCGAAGATGACCAGCACGCCCACGGACACGAAGGGGAACATGTGCAGCGCGCTGAAATGGGCGATCATGCCGATCGGACACGCGAACAGGGCCAGCGGGCAGGCGTGGCAGTGGAACACGGGCGAACACATCGTGTGGAGGCGCACCGCGGGAGCAAGCCAAACGGCCACAAAAACCGTCTGGACCAACGGTCGCCAGCCGGCCAGCCGCGAGGTCAACGTGCCCTTTTTCTTCGAACCACGGCCGGCCGAAAGCCGCGCCACGGTTTCCCCCGTGCGACCCGTTTCCTCGTCGCGTGAGTCTGGCGAGTTCCCGTTTTTTCCGGCCATGGCCACCATGACCTCCTGTTACTTCACTCACGTGTGGCACAGCGCGGGGGCTTCGCCGGGGTTATACGTCCGAATGATCTCGCCCGAATCCAACAGCGCCAGCCCGTCGCGCGTCACGTCGAGAATCAGCGCCGGCTCGTGCTCGTGGTTCGTCTCGCGCTCCAATACGAGGACCGTCTTTGGGATTTGCGAGTCCGGCGGCGGGCCCCAGGGATCTTGCGGCGGTGGACCCCACGGGTCCTGCGGTGGGTCGAACGGGTTCTGTGACCGATCCGGCTCCAGTTCCGAGATCGGCTTCTCGACTTCGCGGTCCTGGATGACGGGCACGACGTGGCCTAGCACGCCGTAGGTCACCAGTCCAAAACCGGCCGCGCAAAGCAGGATCGGCAAGCTCGCTCGTAGGATTCGCGCCGTCATGGCTCAGTCTCTCTCGCAACAAAACATGGCGGAGGTGAATGGGAATCGAACCCACCCGGGACTCTTGCAAGCCCCACACTGGTTTTGAAGACCAGGGGCACCACCAGGCACCAGTCACCTCCAAATGAAGGCAGAAGGATGAAGACAGAAGGACGAAAACTTTGCCCTTCTTACCTCGTCCTTCTTACTTCGTCCTTCTTACTTCCTTCCAAAACATCATGAGAGGCGATCCGCCGAACGAAATGGCCATCCACGCGGCTTCGTCGATTTCTTCCTGCGAAAAGCCCATCGCGCGGGCCTTCTTCAGATGGGTCTTCACGCACGGCTCGCACTGGGCCAGGACCGACAAGGCGATGGCGATCGACTGCTTGGTCGCCACGTCCAGTGCGCCCGGCGATCCGCTCCGCTTCAAGAAGGCCTGAAAGCTCTGCTCGATAGCAGCCACGCCGGCGTCGCCCACGGCGCCGGCGTCCGTCGGAGGGCAGCAGCAATCGTCACTCGGCGCCGAAGGCTCCGAAGAGGCCGCCGGCGCGGCGGCGGTCGGCTTGGCTGCTTCAGTCGGCTCGGGCAGTCTCGGCGCGCCGGGACTGCCCGTGTGACGCACCGTAACTCGACCCGCCCCCTTGCCGACAACGCGCCCGATGACCGTCGCCGTGCCACCGTCCTCTCGGTGCAGCGCGGCAAGAAACGCGTTGACCTTCTCCTCCGGCATGGCGATCAACAAGCCGCCGGAGGTCTGCGCGTCGAAGCAGATCTCCAGCATCGGCGCGGGCACGTCGTCGGGGTTGACGACGTACTGGGCCGACGATTCGCGGTTTCGCTCGATCCCGCCGGGCAGGATGCCGTCGACGGCACACTGCAAGACGTCGGGCAGAAGCGGAAGATCGTCGAGGATCAACTCGACGTCGACGCCGCTTGCGCGAGCCATCGCCCCAAGGTGACCCATCAGGCCGAAACCCGTTACGTCGGTGGCGGCCGTGGCGCCGAACTCGACCATCAACTCCGCCCCGCGGCGGTTGAGCGTGGCCATCCATCGGGCGGCCTCTTCGACCGCGGCGTCGGTGGCCCGACCGATTTGTGCGGCAAAGGCCGTGATGCCCACGCCCAACGGTTTGGTGAGGATCAGCCGGTCGCCCGGCCGGGCGGCGGCGTTGGTGACCATTGCCTCGGGCCGGACCAGGCCCGTGACGGCGAAGCCCGCCTTGATCTGTGGGTCGTTGATACTGTGCCCCCCGACGACCGGGACCCCGGCCTCGGACATTTTTTCAATGCCGCCGCGAAGGATCTCGTGCATCACCTCATCCGGCGCCTCGCGGATCGGGAACGCCACAATTGAAAGCGCCACCAACGGGCGGCCGCCCATCGCATAGACGTCGCTGAGGCTGTTGGCCGCGGCGATCTGGCCAAACGTGTAAGGATCGTCGACCGAAGGGGCGAAGACGTCGACCGTTTGGACCAGGGCCTCCTCACCGTTGAAGCGAAACACGCCCGCGTCGTCGCCGGCGGGCATGCCGACCAAGACCCGCGGATCGTCCAGCGTCGGCAGCCCCTCAAGCACGCGAAGCAGCGAAGTCTGGTCGATTTTCGACGCGCAGCCGGGGCTATCGACCAACTGGGTCAAGCGGATCGGGCCGGAGGGCACGTCGAGCCGTTCGCCGGCGCAGGTGCAGACGTTTTTTTCCTTGAACAGATCGCACGGACACGGTTTCTTGGGATCGCAGACGCAGTGCCCCAGCCGGATGGAACGCTGCATCACGCGCCGGCGCTTTTCGCGATCGATCATGAATTCTTCTCGAGTACCGTGAGGTTATCCGGGAGGGAGGACTGCACCCCTACATCCTAAACGGTTCGGGACCACACTGCAAGTTGCCCCAATTGCGGGGTGGCTCATGGTGAAACGCTTCACTGGCCGCTCCCTCACGCAGCGCGGCTCTGTAATAAAAGACCATCTCAAAACCAATTGGTGATATTGGGTGCCTGGGTCTGAGCGCAGCAAAGGCCCGGAAATCCGGGGCTCTGGGCCACCGCTGCGCTATGGCCCAGCCACCCGACTCTCGGTTTTGAGATAGTCTCAGGGTGTCCGGGAATTCGGGTGCCATGCTCATCCCGGCGCGCCGGGACCGTGAGCATGCTTTTCGACATTCAGGCATGGCCACGCTCGCGTGGCCATGGCACCCCAATGCCTGAAACATACTGTTTTTCAGGGTTAGTAGTTCCAAATTC
>CAZWWC010000052.1:0-17370 GCA_964637625.1 uncultured Planctomycetaceae bacterium | reverse complement strand
CAAAACTAGTGGATATTGCTGGGTGCCCGGGAATGAGCGCAGCGAAGGCCCGGTTTTTCACGGTCTGGGCCAGCGCTGCGCTATGGCCCAGGCACCCTCACAATGGTCTTGAAATGCCCTTTAATATTCTGGGGGGCAATTCGCTTGCAATCGTCGTGGTCCCTGTTAAGTTCAAAATTGTACCGTGTGCGTGGGACAAGGGCCGGGGCTTGAGGGGCTACGGAGAGGTTTCAGTGATGGTCAGCCCGCAATCAGTACCCATCGACCCTTGCATGTTCAGTCGGCGCAAGGTGACCGACGGGAGGCTGGTTTCACGGCACTCCGCCGCCGGCAGCCATTCAATGACGATGCAGGCTATGCAAGCATCCATGAAAAGGTTTCTCGTTGTCGTATGCGCGGTCTTGCTGACGTTATCCGTTTCGGCGTTCTCCCAAGCACAGGAAGGCGAGCCCGACCAAATCTACGTTGTCAGCCGCGAGATTACGGCGAATAGGCCGCATTTGTACCACTCGGTCTATGCCGAAGCGGAAGGTGTGCGCATGGTCAGCATTGTTCCGGGCTACCAATCGGATGACAACGGAGTTACTTGGACTACGTGCCCACCGGTGCCGGACTTCACCGCCGGCCTGCCCTATGGATACCGTCGCAATCCGGTAACCGCGGCCGTCGATCCGAATACCGATCGGCTCGTTACGATTGTCAACTCGCTCGACACGCCCGGGCTGGACCCCGGTGCGGTTGAGCCCGCGATCGCCCTGAGCGAATACTACTTGCGTTATCGCGTCTCGGAAGACGGCGGACGCACATGGCTTTTCGACGAGCCCATCATCCATGAAGGCGCCTACACCCAAGAACATCCATTCGATGGTATCGAGATCGGCACCAACGCTTTTTATCTGGGCGACATAGGCTGCATCCCCATGGTAACAAACACTGGGCGGATACTTGTTCCTGTTCACGCCACCATGTTGGATGAGAACGGCGACTTCTGGAACCCCACCGGCCAACTCACATACACCGACGTCTTTGTTGCTATCGGAACTTGGAACGCACAAAGTAGACTCGAATGGACGGCTTCGAATCGAGTCCAGGGGGATCCGGCGCTCTCCACGCGCGGGATGATCGAACCGACGCTGGCCCAATTCGGCGACGGCCGCATATTGATGGTCATGCGAGGCAGCAACGCCGGGAATTACAGCCTGCCCGGCACGCGATGGTTTTCTGTCTCGCAGGACGACGGCGACACCTGGACCGACCCCCAACCGTGGACCTACGAAGACGGCCAAACGTTCTACTCGCCCAGCAGTATGTCGACGCTCATCACACACTCTAGCGGTCGAGTCTTTTGGGTCGGCAACTTGCTAGCGCAAAACCCCCAAGGCAATCTGCCTCGCTACCCGGTGGTCATGGGCGAGGTCGATCCGACCAGTTTATCGCTCAAGCGGGACAGCGTGTTGGTGGTGGACACTCGGACCGTGCAGGATGCCACCCAGGGAAGGCTCGATTTGAGTCACTATGCGATCATTGAAGATCGGCAGACCGAAGAGTTGGTTCTCACTTATCCGCGTTACCACAATAGCTACAGCTATTGCGAGTGGGCGACAGTCCGGTTGGGCATAGACGGGGTATATGTGGGGCCGGAAGTGAAAAACTCCATCAATTTCGACTTCATGTACGAGATGGATGCGCTTCCTTCCACACTCGACCTGGACGAAAACAGCGTTGCGGACTTCACGCACTCCGGAAGCTGCACGGTCGACGGCAACGGTGTTCTCACCATGCCGTTGAACTCCCTTTTCATATCGAACTCGAATGGCATCTGGCAAAACGCGGTGACTTTTAGCGAAGGCTGGACTGTCGAAGCCCGCATAAAGATTATTGAGCAAACTCAGGGCGATACTGCCTGGCAAGTTTTCGCCGCAGCGCCTGGCCGCAACTCGGCGGCTACGCTCCGCGTGGATGACGACGGGCAAGGTTGGCAGGACGGTTCCAGCCTGGGCACCGTCGACAATACTGATGATTTCCACGTATTCCGCGTAGTCCAACATCCCGGATCGACTACCTACTCCGTCTGGAGAGATGGTCTGTTGATCGCGGAGAATATCCTCGATGTCTATGATTACAGCAACTACTTCTGGTTCGGCGATGGAAGCGGCGGCTGGAGCGGATCGGCCCTGGTCGACTATTTGCGCATCACGCCCGGTGCCTATGTGCCCGGCGATTACTGCCCCGGTGACGCCAACGGGGATAACCGGGTCGACCAGCAGGACGCCCAGCGACTGGCGTCGAACTGGGGGCAAGGCGACGCAATCTGGGCGATGGGCGATTTCGACGACGACCGCATCGTCGGCCCGAAAGACGCAGCCATCCTGGCGGCCCATTGGGGCTATGGGTCCGAAGGCACCGCCGGTGTGCCCGAGCCGGCGTCGGTTGGATTGTTGCTGGGGTTGGGCGTCGTGCTGCTGCGACGCCACAGACGCCGATCATAGACTACTTGGTGGGGCTCGCGTTTCTCGTCCACCGTACCAGACTCATCGGGCTGGGGGCGGGCGTCCGTGCGGCACGGGCAAGATGCCCGTGGCACCCGCCACAGTAATCTGAAATGCGCCTTGGCGTCTTCGGCGACCACGGTTCGACAGCCGGGGGTTGCCCTGCTACCTGCGCAGACTCTTGCCGTCAGGCTCGGTCTGCCGAATGCTCTTGTCTTGCCGGACGCGTAGAGTCTCTTGGGCCGCGGCGCAATTCTGAAGCGATGCCCGGCGATCGTCCGAAAAGGATGAAGGAATATTACGCCACGGATCGAAGGCGACCTGCGCCACGAGGGCGCTACCGTTATCTACCGGTTGCGCTGAAGGTATGGCTTGGGCAATCTGAAAGTGCGTATTCTCCCTTCGATCCTCCTCGTTCTTTGCGCCCCTGCGGTGTTGCTGGCGCGTCCCGTCTCGACGCCGCCGAAGCACCCGGCCGTCGTGCGCGTGGTGGTACCCGAGGGACGCAGCATGTCGCTGGGCTCCGGGGCGCTGGTTGCCGTCTCGGAAGACTACGGCCTGGTCGTGACCAATTGGCACGTGGTCCGCGACGGCCACGCCGCGGCCACGGTGATCTTTCCCGACGGGTTTCGCTCGGCCGCGACGGTGGTTCGGGTGGACCGCGACTGGGACCTGGCCGCGCTGGTGATTTGGCGTCCCCGCGTGCAGCCCATCCCACTGGCTCCTCGTCGGCCCGGCATCGGCGAGCCGCTCTGGATCGCCGGCTATGGGAGAGGCAGCTATCGGATCGTGCCGGGTCGATGCACGCATTATCTCTCGCCCGGGGGTCGGCTGCCGTTCGACATGATCGAGCTTTCAGTCGGTGCCCGGCAGGGTGACTCGGGCGGACCGATCCTCAACCAGCGAGGCGAGTTGGCCGGCGTGCTCTTCGGCGCGGCGTGGGGAAAGACGAGCGGTAGCCACTGTCTCAGGGTCCGGCAGTTTCTCGACCCGGTGCTCGATCGGTTCGACAGCGTGCCGCCGGACGATCCGACGCGGATCGCACGGCGCGAAGCCCCATCGCGCCGGACGCCGACGGTTACGATTCCCTCGGCCGAAGGCACGGCCCGCCAGCGAGCCGGCGCGGCAACGGCCCGCACCCGTCCCGGCACGATCCGCCCCGGCGCGAAGCGTTCTCCTTGGAGATCCTCGTCGCCGATGGCTTCGCCGTTTGTGTCCCCTCCCGATCCGCAGTCCGATTCGGCCGCGTCGCCTGGAGGTCTGGTTCCCTCGGACCCATGGGAGCAAGCCAAGACCGTGCTGGCCATCATCGGTCTTTTGGCCATCTGTTTTCACGTGCTGCGTTGGATTGCGGCATGAGCCGCGCTTCGTCACTCCGAGAGCACAGAAACCGGAGTGGTGGTTTGGCAGGTCGATCTCACGTTGCGGAATCGGCCCGGGGCAATACCCCAGCGCTGTTTGAAGGCCGAGTTGAACGCCGAAACCGAGTCGTAACCGACCCTCAGCGCGACTTCCTTGAGTCCCAGCGAAGGATTGTGCAACAGCCGCCCGGCAAGCTGCATGCGGCGCTCCCTGAGATAGTGCAGCGGCGGCTGACCCAAGACCTTGACAAACTCGGCGGCAAAGGCGCTGCGCGACATGGCCACGCGTTCGGCCAGCTCGGCCACGGTCCAGGGCTTCCCCGGTTGGCGATGCATCAGCGCCAACGCCGGGCCAAGCTCGGGATGTAACAGCCGCCCGGGGGAACCTTCGCGCGAGTCGTCGGCCGCGGCCAGCCCGTATCGGGCCGTTTCGACAAGGAGGACCTCGATGAGCCGGTTGACGATGCTCCGCCGGCCGGGCAGGTCGACCGACAATTCGTTCTCGATGAGCCGAAGAAGTCCCTTGATACGGCCGGCCTCACCAATGGTCTGTTCGCTCAGGTGAACAACAGGTGGGAGTCCCCAATAAAACGGGTGTACCTTCGGATCGTCAAACTGCAGGACGCCGCCGAGCCACACGTTTCGTGTTGCCCCGTCGCCGAAGGTCAGAACGAGCGGCCCGTCGGCCCGAATCGCGGTCATCCACCGCGACGGCGGGAGAACCGGCGTCTTGGGGCTGTCGCACAGGCGGTGTTCGGCGCCGGGCGACAACAAGAACAGATCGCCCGGGATGGGCGAGATCTCGTCCTGCTCGTCTTCGGCCGTCAGATGGCAGTACCCCTCGATGACGGTGCAGATAAGCGCGACGCCCTCGGGCACGTGGATGCCCCAGGGCGTGCTCAACTCGAAGCGTCCGGCAAAGCAGAGATTCAGCGGAAATGTCTCGAGGACCTCCGACAGGTAATCTTGGTGCGAAGGTATGCCCTTCATGGTCTTATTGCAATCCGGGACTGGACGGCTCGGCACGCATCCTCTCGATCACGGCTTCGGTGATGTCCACCGCCGTTTCATGGTCGAAAACGAGTTCTTCGTTCTTGGTGATGATGATCGACAGGCCTCTCTCGCCGGCGACCTTGCGGGCAAAGGGTTTCACCTCGCTGCGGAAATCCCGGATCAACCGCGCGCGATATTGATTCAGGCTTACGTTTGCCTTCTTCTTCTCTTGATTCAGACTTACCGTGGCCTGGCGTTGCGCGTTGGCGAGGTATTGCTTCTGTTCTTGCGTGGGAGTGGTGCCGATTTTCTCCTTTCTTTTGACGAGCTCTTGCTCGTACGAGGCCTTGATCACGCCGAGTTGCTTCTTGAGCGATGTGCCATGTTGCTCCAGCGCGGCCACCAGCTGCTTGTCACGGCCGAATTCCTTGAAGATGACGTTCAGATCGATGACGGCCACAGTGCCTTGGACGCCGTCGGCCGACGCGGCCTGGTCGCTGTTATTGAGGTTGCAGCCGGCCGCAGCGGCCAAGAGAAGAAAGGCGGCGGCAATCATACGTAGGGTAGTGTGCACGGGAGGCTCCTTTTCATACTGATCTTCGAGGGAAACGGTGATCCTTGCGCGCGTCTACCCTTCTTGGGATAAACACGCTTCTTTCATGCCCGGTGGACGCCGCTGTGCCGGAGGAGAACACGTTTCCGACCGGCAATCCACCGCGGCGGCAGAAAGCCGGGGGAATATAGCGACGCGTGGTAGCCGAATCAAGGCGAATTCACCCCGTCCCGGAGCAGGTGCCATGTCACTATAGAGGGTGAGCTCGTGTGGCCGGGGAGGCCCCAATGAGCTAAATCGGCATGCATCAAATGGGGAGCCTCTTTCGGGGTAGCTCGTGGGTTAGCCACACTTTTGGGGTGATGTTTCGCCCAAAAAACATCTTGCAGAGGGGGTACTTGGACTTGCGGCAACACATTCTGGACGTACTCGCATGCGGAAAGGAAAGCCAAGTGCCGACAAACAAGTTTAACGATTGTATCGTTTGTCCGGCCTGGGCAAGGAATATGCCCGGACATTGGATCGTGTATGCCCGTTGTCTGGCGGACCAGATCAACTCAACTCGGAACATGCGGACGCAACGGCCAAGAAGGAGATCGCCTGTGGCATTCCATCTAGAACGGTTTCAGCTGCCATGTAGCGAAGGGCGACCAACGGGAGCCCGGTTTCCGAGCAAAGAAACCCAGAATTGCCGCTACGCGGATATGGAAACAAGAAGAATCCCCACCCACGCCGCTGTCGGCCGGACCATGATGATCATGGGGCTGGCGATCGTCTTGGCTGGAGTCTTGCTGTGTGAAGGATTCGCGGCCCAGGCCCCCATGATAATGCCCAACGGTTCGGACCTGCCGTTTACCGATGTCTACCAGGCCGCGTTTGGTTCTCGCGATCTGGCCTTTCGCCTTTCGTATGACACAGAAAGATACGGACAGGACAATGGACAGTTCGGCATAGGGGTTCAAGGGCACAGACCTATCCAGCGCGGCGTTCTTCTATACAGTGGGCAATACAACATCGATTTCGGCGATGCCGAGCGGATGGGTTTTGACGTGGGCGGCGGCTTCCGCGTGTTGCATCAGGATATCTTCGGAACCGGACGCACGAGAGTCTTCGGAGCCACCCTTTGGTATGACGGTCTGGAAACGGATATCGACAACTACTTCAACCAGATGGGGTTCAGCCTCGAATCACTGGGCGATCGCTGGGATATTCGTTGCAACGGAAACTTCCCCATCGGCACGCAGACCCAGCCGGGTGAGCCGATTCCGACCGGCGAGCTGGGCTACTGGCACGAGTACCTGACCGAGATTACCCGAATCCCGATCGACGAGGCCATTGCGGTCGTGGATTTCGAAGTGGCTCGGCGGATCGGCGACTACGACGCCTGGATCTTCGCCGGCGGCTACGGCATGGACGCCAGCGGCGATGACGATTTCGGGGGCAAGGTGGGCCTGCGCGGATACCTGGGCAACGACGCCCAGTTGGAATTGTCCGTGACCGACGATGACTTCTTCGACACGAGGGTCAATTTCGCGTTGATCTGGTACCCGGGCCGGAGCGGCTTGTTCGGACGCCGCAGCCGGTGCATCAACGATCGCTTGCGGGAGCCGGTGCTGCGGAACGACTACATTGCCACGCGGAGAGTGTACGAGCGCGGAGACAATCCGCTGCACGATGAAAACGGTGATCCAATCGGCGTGGTCCACGTCAACAGCAATGCCACCGCGCCCGGCGACGGCAGCTATGAGGATCCGTATACCAGCCTAGACGACGTCCATGGCGGCTCCAAGAACGGCGATATCGTTCTTGTCTGGTCTGCGAGTCAACATACGGGCGAGTCGGTTCTCCTGCGGGATCTGCAACGGCTGCTCGGCGAAGGCAACGACATCGAGCACAAGGTCGTAACCGAGGAATTGGGCGAAGTCACGTTGCCCGAAACGCGCGTCGGCGCCGCTTCGGGGGCGAAGCCCGTGATCACCGACGCGCCCGGCGCCGCGGTAACGCTTGCCACCGCCCAAACGACCGTGAACGTCGAGGCCGACGACTTCGATCCCACCAAGCCCATTTCCTATAATGAAGTCTCGAACCTCTCGATCGACGGCGGTGGAGTCACCACCAACGGCATCGTCTCCCCGGTTGTCGGCATCGGTGAAGTCAATATTAACTTCACGGATATTGCCGACACGACCGGCAACGGCATCGAGTTGACTCCCTTCGTCCTGACCTATGAGGACGACGACGGCAACTCGCTGGGCAAACAGGTCTTCTTCAACCCGACGATCAAGCAAGCCACGTTCAATAGCGTCCGCGGCAACGACATCTGTCTCAATGCCGACAGCGGCGAGCCCGACACGACGCCGGTCAATGAAAACATCCTGATCCAAAGCGTCACCAGCACCAACGCCTACGGCTGGGGCATCAGCATTGCCAACAACACGAGTGCGGCGTTGATCGACAGCTTCGACTTCACCGCCAGCGCCAATTCGGACGGCGGCATCAAGTTCGACACCTCCCCGGGCGGTGCGACCGTGACCCGTAGCGACATCACGGGTGGCGCCGGCATGACGGGCAAAGGTGTTTATCTTCTCGGCGCCACCGGCGACAGCTTCTCGCCCACGTTCAATTTCACCGACGTGACGGTCACCAACATGGGCGGCACGGGATTGCACGTCAGGGGCGACGCCACCAACGTCGACTTCACCGGCAAGATCACCCAAACCGCCAATGACGCGGCCGCCGTCCTTGTCGAGGGCGACGGCGACGGTGCACATACGGGCGAACTCACATTCAACGAAATGGTACTCGACGAGGGCGTGGTCACGGCCAGCATCGGCACCGGGTTGCAGTTCCTCAACGCCGATGGAACCTACACCTTCAACGATCTCGTTTCCGTCTCCGGGAGTGCTGGGGCAACCGCCGGCATCAACATCGCTAAGGATGCCACCACGCTCGACGGCTCCGACGGCACGTTCACCTTCAGCAAAGTGGCACTGACCGACATCGACGGCACCGCCTTCAACATCAACGGCGGCACGGCCGACGTGAGCGTCATCGGCTTAATCACCCAGGACGTCAACCCCCAGGCCGCGGTGAGCATCACCGACCATAGTCTAGGCACGGTCGACTTCTCCGAGTGGCGTAGTGATAGTGGCATCATCACGGCAGCCACCGGCAGCGGGTTGGTGTTCACCGACGCCAACGGTGTCTACAACTTCAATAACCGGATCGACCTGGACGACGTCAGCACGGGCATCTCGATCACGAACAACGAAGCTGATTCGGGCGGCCTGTTCACTTTCAGCAACGTGACGATCGACGACGCAACCGACGCCGCTTTCCGGATCGACGGCGGCGCTTCCGCCGTTACGTTCAACGGAAAAATCACACAAGCCGGCGCCACCGCCGTCGACATCCTCGGCGGTCACAAAGGCATCGTCACCTTCAACGAAAGAGTATCCGACCAAGGCATTGTCACGGTAACCGGCGGGGACGGCCTGCAGTTCGCCAGCGCCGACGGGACCTACGACTTCAACCACAAGATTGACGTGAGCGGTACTGCCACCGCCGGTATCAACATCGAAGACAACTCCGATGGAACGTTCAACTTCGACAACGTGGCCATCACGAACATCAGCGGCACCGCGTTCGATGTCGACGGCGGCACCGCGGAGGTGACGCTCGCCGGCTTGATTACCCAGACGGCTAACGCACAGGCCGCGGTGAACATCGAGGGTGGGCACACCGGCACCGTGACCTTCAGCGAGAAGAGTCCGAGTGCAGGTGTTGTCATGGCCTCGCAGGGTTCGGGGTTGCAGTTCAGCAATGCCGCCGGAACCTATGATTTCAACCACAAGATCAACATCAGCGGCACTGCCACTGCCGGCATCAACATCGCGGGCGACTCCCACGGGACGTTCCGCTTCGACGACGTGGAAATCACGAATATCAGCGGCACCGCCTTCGATCTCGACGGCGGCACCGCCGGCGTGACGCTCGTCGGCCTGATCACGCAGACAACCAAAGACGAGATCGCGGTAGACATTTCCGGCGGCCACACCGGCTTAGTCGTCTTCAGCGAGAAGGAGTCGAATGCGGGCATTATCACGGCTAGCGACGGCGACGGCCTGCAGTTTGAGAATGCGGATGGAGTCTATACCTTCAGTGACAAGATTCTGCTGGGCGACGAGACGGGCGCCGCGACCACGACGGCCCGCATCAGTATCGGCAAGGATGGCACCAATGTCTCCGATGGTACCTTCAACTTCAGCGACGTCGAGATCTACAACGCGACGACGGCGACCGGCAAAGCGGCCTTCGCGATCGACGGTGGCACGGCCAACGTCACCTTCGTCGGCAAGATCACACAGGACCTCGCCGCTGTTACTACGAATAATTCCGCCGCGGTCGAAGTCAAGGACGGTCACACGGGCGTAGTCACCTTCAGCGAGAAGGACTCGAATGTAGGCATCATCGAGGCCACCGAGGGCGCGGGGTTGCAGTTCACCAACGCCGATGGCACCTACACCTTCAACCACAAGATCGACGTCAGCGGCAATGCCACGGCCGGCATCAACATCGACGAGCAAGGCGGTCTTGGTTCCGACGGTACGTTCACTTTCAATGACGTAACCATCACCGATATCGACGCGGTGGCCTTCGATCTCAACGGCGGCTCGGCCAACGTCAACTTCACCGGCTTGATTACCCAAACGAATGTTGGAGCCGTCGCAGCCGTCCGTGTCACGGGTAGCCACTCCGGCACCGTCAACTTCAGTGAGAAGGAACCAGATCAAGGGATTATTGAAGCGACCCACGGCGACGGGTTAACGTTCACCAATGCCAACGGAACGTACAACTTCAACCATGGAATCGAGTTGGGTGACAATGCGGCACTGACTACGGCCGCCATTGAAATCGTTGACTCTGACGGCGCATTTACCTTCAGCGACGTGGCGATCAACGACGTAGCTAATGCGGCCGATGCAGCCTTCAGTGTCGACGGAGGTACGGCCAACGTCAACCTCACCGGCAAAATCACACAGGACCGCAGCGGAGCTGAGTTGGCCGTCTACGTTACCGGTGGCCATACCGGCACGGTCACGTTCAACGAAAAGGGAACCAACGAAGGCGTCGTCACGGCCACGGAGGGCAACGGCTTGCTGTTCGAAGATGCTGACGGCCTGTACACCTTCAACCACGAGATTCTGCTGGGTGACGAGAGCGGTGCTAACACGACAACAGCACGAATCAGTATCGGCAAGGATATTAGCAACAACACTTCCGACGGTACGTTCATCTTCAACGACGTCGCGATCCACAACGCGACGACGGCGGCGGCCAACGCGGCGCTCGAGATCGACGGCGGTCTGGCCAACGTGAACTTCACGGGGAAGATCACGCAGGACCACGCCAGCGTGGCCTCCGCCGCGGTCGAGGTCAAGGGCGGCCACACCGGCACCGTCAACCTCAATGAGAAGGATACCGACCAAGGTGTCGTTGCGGCCTCAGAGGGCAGGGGACTCCTGTTCACCAACGCCGACGGCACCTACAACTTCAACCACAAAGTGACGTTGGGTGACATGACGGCCGTCAATACCACCACGGCCGTGGTCAGTATCGGCAGCGTGTCGGACGGCACGTTCAATTTCGACGACATCGAGATCGCCAATACCATCACCTCCGCCTTTGTGGTGGACGGCGGCAAGGCCGATGTGAACTTCACCGGCAAGATCACACAAGAACTTGCGGGGGTTCCCGCCGCTGCCGCCGCCGTCGAGATCACCGGGGGCCACCAAGGCACGATCACGTTCAACGAGTTGGAAACCAACGAGGGCGTTGTCGAGGCCACGCGAGGCAACGGCCTCCAGTTCAACAATGCCGACGGGACATATGATTTCAATCACGAGATCGATATCAGCGGCGCCAATGCAGCGGCCGGTATCAGTATTACCAACAGCTCCGACGGAACGTTCAACTTCGACTACGCGACGATCACCGACATCGACGCCGTCGCTTTCAATCTCAACGGTGGTACCGCGCAGGTCAACTTCATCGGCAAGATTACCCAAAACACGTACAACCAAGCCGTGGTGAGCATCGGTGGCGGCCACCAAGCCGGCACCCAGGCCGACGAGGGTAACGGCATCGTCACGTTCCAGGAGAAGGGTGCCAACACGGGCGTCATCGAGGCGACCGACGGTACCGGACTCGTGTTCAAAAATGCCGGTGGAACGTACAACTTCGACGATAAGGTCCTATTGGGTACCGATGACGGTGCTACCCTCACGACGGCCCAAATCAACATCGGCAAGGACGGCGGCGCGGCCTCCGACGGCACGTTCGGCTTCGACGACGTCGAAATCTTCAATACGAGTGTGTCGGCCTTCGAGCTCGACGGCGGCGAGGCCAACGTTAACTTCGAGGGTAAGATCACGCAAGAGGCGGCCGGAGCTGGATTGGCCGTCGAGATCGAGGGCGCCCACGTCGGCTCCGTCACCTTCGACGAGGCACAGTCCGGCGAGGGCATCATCACGGCTATCCAGGGTGACGGCCTGTGGTTCAACAACGCCGACGGTACCTATAACTTCAACGACAAGATCGACCTCAGCGGCGACGCCGTCATCGATGTTGACTTGGATCAGACCGAGAGCGATCACGGTAATCTGAGTTTCAACGGTACCGTGGCCATCAATAGTGGAGCCAACGACGCCGTGACGATCTCGGGTGACGACGTGGACGCGAGCATCCGCTTCACCACACTCGACATCGACACCACCACCGGCACCGGCCTGATTGCCACCAGCGGCACCATTGAGGTTACCAACAGTTCGAGTACGATCAATACAACCTCCGGCACGGCCATCGACCTCGATGGCAGTGCCAACGGGCTCGAGATCGGCTTGCTGGGAATGACGTTTGCCGAGGTCTCGGCCGACGGGAACGCCGCCGCGGCCAACGGCATTGTATTGGACACCATCACCGGGAACGGCACGCTCAGGATCAACGGTGGCACGATCGAAAATACCACCGGCCACCGTATTTCGATCACCGATGCGGCCAACGTCTCGCTGAACAACATGACGCTCAACGGCTCCGGTGACGAGGGCATTCACGTCGAACAAGACGAATCGTTCACCTTGGTCGTCAACAACTGCAACGTTAACACTGGCGACAATGTGGGCATCAATATGACCATCAACGACGACGCCACGACGTCGCGCATCACGCTCAGGGACAATGTGGTGGCCGTCGATGACGCGGAAGCGGTGAAGCTGTACATCCCCAGCAACAGCAATAACAAGACGGTCTATTTCCTGATGGAAGACAATGACTTGTCCAACGCCAGCACGACCGGGTATGCAGTTGCCGATCTTGATGCCCACGGCAAGGTTACCCTCAACGCCACGGTGCACGACAATACGTTCACTGCCGGCAATGTCGCTACAGCGACAGCATACACGACGACAAGCAATAACAACGACACCAAGATTCGTCTGAGTCTGAAGGGCAATACCTTGACAAGTTCCGGAACAAACATTGTTCTGGACGGAACCACGGGTACCTTCACCGTGGAGGATGTAACAGACATAACTGCGGACAACAACGGTGCCACCGAAACCCACGTCGGTTGCACCAACGACGCGGGAGGCATCCCGACGCCGTAGTCGAGCGGGAAAAAGTAGGTGGGCACTGCCCACCGGAAGAAACCTTTTCAGGTGATCCGACCAACAAGCCACGGGTCATCGAAGCGATTCGATGGCCCGTTTTCTTTTGGCTGGCCGGTTGCCCACAGGGGCTTCCGCCCACGGCTATGAGAGCCCCTGACCCCCGGCTCCCGATTCCTGCCGCATGATTCCGGGTGAGCAAGCTGACCGGTCGCGCTCTCGCAAGCCCAGCCGCTAAACAAATGGGTAACACCGATGATTCCGCGGAACAGGCCTTGCCATTGGGGCCCGGCATAATCGCGGAATCGTCGGTGCCGCGCAGCGGCAAGAGGTATTTGACGATCGACGGAACTCCCTCTTGTGCCTCCGGCACACTGACGATTTTCCGAACACGTGGAACGTGTCAGCAATGTCTTTGGCGGAAAATCCCCCGCTGCCCGCTGCCTACTGCTTACCGTCCTGGTACTTCTTGAGCACGCTCAGCGCGTAGTCGATGTCATACTCGGTATGGGCCGCCGAGATCTGGAAGCGAATTTCTTCATCGCCGCGGGGCACGACGGGAAAATTCAAGCCGGTGCCCAGCACGCCGTTGTCGGTCAGGAACCGGACCAACTCGGCCGTCTTCTGCGTGTCCCGGACCATCAGGGGCACGACCGGGTGTTCGCTTTCGATGATCTCGAAACCAAGATCGACAAGCCCTTTTTCGAATCGCCTGGTCAACGTGCGGAGATTCTCCAGCAGCTTGAGTCCCTCGGGGCTGTCGAGGATCTCCAGCGACTTCAACGCGGCGCTGGCCTCGGAGGGGGTGATGGGATTGGAATAGATGTACGTGGTTGCGGTTTCCCGCAGGTATTCGATGGTCACGGCCGAAGCCACGATATAACCACCGTTGACGCCGAAAGCCTTGCCCAGCGTGCCGATGATCATGTCGATGCCCTGGGCATTGGTGTATTCCTCCACGCCGCGGCCCGTCCGGCCGAACGCCCCCACGCCGTGCGAATCATCGACGATGATGGTCACGCCCTCGGGAAACTGATCATCGTATTTCCGGGCGATCTCGGCGATCTTATCCAGCGGGGAGTAATCACCTCGCATGCTGAATATCCCGTCGGTCACGATGATGACCCGCTTGACCACGCCGACGTTCTTCTTGATCCGCTCTTCCATGTCGGCCATGTCGAGGTGTTTGAATATCTCTTTGACCTGCGGTCGCGACAGACGTATGGCGTTGATGATGCAGTTGTGGTTCAGCTCGTCGCTGACGAGGGCGCTTTCCTTGGAAATGAGCGGCGGAAAGGTGCCGATCATCGTGGCGTACGCGGAGCTGAAAATCATGGCCGCTTCGCGGTTGTGGAAACGGGCGAGTCTCTTTTCGAGTTCCACGTGAGGCTTGAACGTGCCGTTGATGAAACGCACCGCGCCGGGACCGGCGCCGTACCTCTGGCAGGCTTCTTCCTCGGCGGCGACAATCTCCGGACGCAGCGGCATGCCCAGGTAGGCGTTCGCGTTGAGCTTGAGGAATTCCTTGTCGCCGAAGCCTTCCAGCAGGTAGCGGTATCCCTTTTCTCCCGTCGGAGGCTTGACGCCCGTGATGACGACTTCGGTACCCTTGAGCGTGCCTTTGGCGCGACGTTCATCCAACGATTCGTTGAGTACTTTTTCCAATTTGTATGCTGACATTTTACACCCTATGTTCAATGCAGTCCTGATAACGGAAAAGGTTATGGTTTTGCGCAAGCGGCTAGCCGGCGAGCTTCTCGGAGAGCACCTCGATCATGTCCTTGGCCATGGCCGGCAAATCGTAGTCGGGCTGCCAGCCCCATTCCCGACGGGCCGCACTGTCATCCATATAGTTGGGCCAGCTCTCGGCGATCGCCTGACGCACCGGATCGACGTCATAATCCATCGTGAATTCCGGAATGAGCTTCTTGACTTCCGCGGCAATGTCTTCGGGGGCGAAGCTCATGGCCGTTGTGTTGAAGGCGTTGCGATGTTTGAGCTTGCCGGGATCGGCGTTCATCAGGTCCAGCGCGGCCTTGATGGCGTCCGGCATGTACATCATGTCGAGCTTCGTGCCCTCTTTGAGGAAACAGGTGAACTTGCCGCACTTGATGGCTTCGTAGAATATCTCCACCGCGTAATCGGTGGTGCCGCCGCCGGGCAGGGTCACGTTCGAGATAATGCCCGGATAGCGCACCCCGCGGACATCGACGCCGAACCGCTTGTAGTAATAATCACACAGCAGCTCCCCGGCCACCTTGGTCACCCCATACATCGTATTGGGTCTCTGGATGGTGTCCTGCGGCGTGTTGTCTTGTGGCGTCGAAGGCCCGAAAGCGCCGATCGAACTCGGTACAAACACCGCGCATTGATGCTCCCGCGCCACCTCCAGAACATGGTACAGACCGTCGACATTCACCTTCCAGGCCAGCTGCGGATTGGCTTCGGCCACGGCCGACAGCAGGGCCGCCAAATGATATATCGTACCAATCTGATACTTCTTGACCACGGCTTCGACGGCCTCGACGTCGGTGCAGTCAACCACTTCAAAAGGACCGCTGTCACGCAACTCGGGACTGGGTTTCGTCTTGCGGCCGCCGGCGACGACGTTCTCGGCGCCATACCGCTCGCGCAAGACGATCGTCAGTTCCGAGCCAATCTGGCCCACCGAACCGGTGACCAATATCCTTTTCATTCTTGCCTCCTATCCTGGGGGTGTCTTTCTTCCGCTACGATACAAGGGGGCGGTCCCACTTCGAGACTTCAAAACCCGTTTTTTAGCACAAACACCGGTCCAGTTCAACTACCTGTCCGGTTCGACAACGCTTTCTCGGCAGTCGAAGAAACACCGGGGATCGGAGCCTCGTCGGAACACCGGGGGCCCCCGCTCCTGCCGAACCGGAAGACTGCCGTAGGTCAGGCTGTGCCTGACGGTTGTCGGCGCGTCGTGCCCATGTGTTGTCAGGCGGAGCCTGACCTACAAAGCTGACCTGGAGAGCCTTCGGGCCAAGAAGCACGCGAGCAGGCCCATGAGAAGAAGCCACGTGGAAGGCTCGGGGACGGGCGGCGCGCCTCCTTCCGTCGGACCGCCCGTGCCGTACCCCCAGTGGCTCGCCAGGATCGCCGCGTCGCCTGGGCCGACGAGGTCGTCGCCGTCGAAATCGCCCATGTCCCACGTGGCATCGCCGAATCCCCAGTGGGCGGCCAGTCGTGCGGCGTCCAGCTCGTCGACGATTCCGTCGCCGGTGGCATCGCCGGGCACCAGCGCGGAGCCTTCCGTGTAGGCGCGATAGACGTAGTAGGTGGTTCCCGTTTGCCACCACTCGAACTCGATCCGTCCCGAGGTGCCCAGAGTGATATCAGCCCAGGTGTATTCCCAAGTCTTGTTGGGATCAAGATATCCGATTTGCATCGGATCTTCGCCCTCGTCCCATCGCCCGTCGCCGTCCAGATCGTCGAACGCCAATCCGGCCAAGGTGATGGCATGGCCGTTGCTGCAAAAGGGCGGGAGGCAAATGCCCAACTCGATATCCACCCCGGCCGCCAGTGAGTCCCAGAGAAATGCCCAATGCGGATAGGCATACTCGAGTACCTCGGCACCCACCCAGTTCAGCGGACCCAAAACATGAACTTGACCATCGAACACGCTCGTATCGGGAGCGAAGTCTTGAAACCACCAGTACGTGTTCTCCCAGATCTGCCGGGCGGTCCCCGAGTTGCCCGAGCCATAGATCCCCGGCCGATGAACGCCGTAATCGTTGGTCCAGCCGTCAGCCATCTTGTCGCGAGATTCGACCTCATCGTCGTAGTCGACCATGCCGCTTTCATCCCAGTCGGGGATCAGGTCCGTGTCCCCATAGACACCACGGAAATGGTTTCGCAGGTAGACAAACGAGTTGATATTGGCCGCGGCCGCGCAAATGGGGCCGTCGTTGGGAACGTGGCCCATCTCGTCGTAGTCCTTTTCGAAATACACGAGTTCCGCCTGAGCAGAGGTCATCAACAGAGGCAGAAACGCACAGAGAAGGCCTACGACGGCCCACCGAGCAAGGACCGGTGGCTTGCGAAAACCGCTGGCTGCGGCGATAGCAGTAGCCGAGTTTATCATCGTGTCAACTCAGCATATCGGACGGAGAGCCTACCGAAGGGGGTTCCGAGACTATCCCCTTATGGATTGCACAGTCTATGATAGTCGGCCGATGCGTTTTTGTCAAAGAGATGGCCCGCGGCGGTTTTGGGATCGTCCAAGTCTGTGCCGACAAACCTGTTTACCGATACACGCCGCACAGGCGTTGCATTAGCGTCCCTTA
>CAZWWC010000051.1:0-17475 GCA_964637625.1 uncultured Planctomycetaceae bacterium | reverse complement strand
TCACTGAGCACTGGCGAAACGCCAGTGGCACCCTGTGGGAGCCGCTCTAGAGCACATTTTTCACTGGCTGGTGGCGGTTCGTGCTTGTCCCCGCTTCCTGGGCAGCACGCTCGCGCTCGGTTTCACCTACCGGCACGCGCACCACGAAGCGTTGGTTCCGGGCGAAGTCTTCGACTCGCGTTGCATCGTCCATTGGTTTCTTTTTCGCGGCCAGTGCTTCTTCGTGTCGCACGAGCCGCCATAGGCCGCACGCCAGTGCCGGGATAATCAGTACGATGGGCCAGCCGAGGCTTGGATCGCACGCAAACCCGACGCCCAGCAAGAGTCCGACAAGTGCCCACCCGCCGTAAAGCAACACGACCTTGCCGGCCGGGCAGCCGGTAGCCGCAAGCCGCTGGTAGAGATGGGTCTGGTGTGGCGTGAAGACGTTCTCGCGCCGCAATAGCCGGCGGACGAACGTAATGCTTGCATCGAAGACAAACGGCCAGACCAGCAAGACGGCCACTACGGCCAGCCGAGGCTGCCCGGCGGCGCCAAGCACGCCGATCGCCGCCAGGGTGAATCCCAAGAACGTGCTGCCCACGTCGCCCATGAACACGCGGGCCGGCGGCCAATTGTGCGCCAGGAAGCCGGCGCTGGCGGCCAGCAACAACAGGGCCAGAATGCTGATCGCCGACTGTCCACCGAGCAAGCCCAGCAGCAGCCAGCCCGCAGCGGCCAAAGCGGCCTGCGTGCCGGCCAAGGCGTCCAGCCCGTCCATGAAGTTGTAGGCGTTGGTCAGCCCCACCAGCCAGAGAAACGTGATCGCAAGCCCCCAGTGACCCAGTTGGCAGGCGCCGAGCCAGGGCAACTCGATTTGATTCCAGTGAGGACAGCTCGCCAGGAAGATGCCCGCGGCCAGGACGTGCACCGCCAATCGGAGCCGGATGGACAACCCACGCAGATCGTCGGCCCAGCCGATTGCCGCAATGAGCGTGGCCGCGACGAGATAACCGGCCAAACCGCGATCAAGCGGCACCAGACCACAGGTTCCCGCAACGGCCAACCCGATCAAGCACAACCCGGCGATTGCCAATCCGCCGCCGGTGGGCACGGGCCGGTTGTGCGGGCTCCGACGGTCGGGTACGTCCAAGACGGCACGGCGCTGCGCCCAATTCCTGATCCGACCGATCAGCAGCCAGCAGAGCACGCTCAGTGCGGTAGTCAGCAACAGAAGGTCGATCACCATGCACTTCCTCAACCCACTTTGCGTGCCGCGCGACCGCTCGATATCCCTCGGCCGCCGGCCGCCACCGACCGAATACCATCGACGACCCTGGCCAGCTCATCACTGCTGAGATTCGAGCCGCTGGGCAGACACAGTCCTCGCTCGAACAAATCCTCGGCCACCGCCCCGCCACGCACGCGGCAGCCGGCAAACACCGGCTGCAGGTGCATCGGTTTCCACACCGGGCGCGATTCGATGTTCTCACGTTCCAGGGACAACCGAACGTCTTCTCGCGTTGCGCCGCGGCGCCGGGGATCGACCAGCACGCACGTCAGCCAGCGGGTCGATCTGCCGTGCGGCCCCTCGGGCATGAAATCGATGCCGGGCAACCCGGCCAGGGAGCGCCGATAGAACTCGAAGTTGGCTCGACGCTGTCTTACGCGCTGGCGCAGCACGGCCAGTTGGCCGCGGCCCACGGCGGCCAGCAGGTTGCTCATGCGGTAGTTGTAGCCCACCAACGAGTGCTCGTAGTGAGGCGCCGGGTCGCGGGCCTGGCTGGCCAGGAGCCGGGCGCGCTCGACCAGCCGGGCGTGATCGGAAGCGAGCATTCCGCCGCCGCTGGTCGTGATGATCTTGTTTCCGTTGAACGAGAAACAGCCCATCACCCCGAAACGCCCGGCGGCGCGACCCCGGTGCTCGGCCCCCAGCGCCTCGGCCGCGTCTTCGACGACCGGCACGTCCCAGCGGCGGCACGCGGCCAGGATCGGCTCGTAGTCGGCGCATTGGCCGTAGATGTCGACGACGATCACGGCCCGGGGCAGCTTGCCGCGCCGCGCGCAGGCATCCAGTTCCTCGGCCAACAGTGCTGGATCCATGTTCCAGGTTCGTGTTTCGCTGTCGAGGAAGACGGGCGCCGCGCCGCAATAGCGGATCGCGTTGGCCGTGGCGGCGAAGGTCAGTGTCGAGGTGACGACCTCGTCGCCCGGCCCAACACCCAGCAGCAGCAACGCCAGGTGGAGCGCGGCGGTTCCGCTGGAGAGCGCCGCGGCATGGCCGACACCCACGGCCGCGGCGAATTCCCGTTCGAACCGGTCGACCTCGGGTCCCAGCGGCGCGATCCAGTTCGAATCGAACGCCGCGAGCAATAACTCCCGCTCGCGCGGCGACATGTGGGGCGGCGAAAGGTAGATGCGGTTTGAGCACATAGCAAAAAAGGCTGCTCGATTTGCAGGCCGGGATAGGGATTACCACAACCACGTCATCAGGGCCAAATCAGTCACTATCACGCACGATACGCGGGAAAGAATTCGGGGCGAGGGGACCAGTCATTGCCTTGGAAACGGCAAACCGCACTTCGTTCCCGCACAAGCCGCCGATAGGGATTGTCTCGCAATATCCGCTGCCCGGTCATGAAAGGAACGGCACCGTGTGGCGCAAACGATAGCTTGTACTGATAGATGCCGTCTTCGGGCTGATACCCTCCGCCGAGGACGAATCGCTTTTTTCCTTCGTTTCGAGCCCAACGAATGATTTCATATTTCAACAGGTCGTTCGGACGGACGGCAAATGCTGAACGGTCCGTTCCACCCAAAAATGAGTAAACGTTTTCGGCCGACACAAGGACGAGTTCGGTCGAGACGAGTCGATCCTCGTAAATCGCGTGGAAGTACGTGAATTGACCGACCAGGTTTTTCTGAATCGACTTGAAGAACTCGCCAGCGAAGTAGTAGCCCTCGGAACTGGAACGGCGATCCATGGTGCCGATGTATATACGAAGAAAGTCGTCGAGCCGCCGGCCGGCGGCATCTTGCTCGATCTCGACTCCGCTGCGCTGCGCCTTCTTGATGTTCTTGCGAACCTTATGCTTGAAATCCATCCACAGTGTTTCGTCATCCAGGTCCAGTTCACGAACCACGTTGGAGTATCGGATGTGCTTCTGCCCGGGATACGGCAACAGGCCATCCGGAAAGAGTGAGAAGCGAATGAACTCGGAAACGACGTGGTTCTCCTCAGCCCACGCGTCGAAGGATTCCCAAAATGCCGTAGCCAACCGAGGCGTCGCCTCCGCTCCCCAGGTAAACGGACCACCATATCCATAGGGGGTAGTGATATCCGCCAGCGGACCCTCGTTTCGTCGGAACCAGGGCAACGCCTTGAGGTCCCGACAGAGAAAGGGGTATATGACCGTGCTCCGGCCGTCGGACGACGCCGCGCAGAGGACGCGATCTTCCTTGCCGGCGAAGAGTCCGAGGTAATCCGGATGGGCAAACACCTCGCGGCGCGGCCAGGATTGCCAAGCGGCCAGCCAGCGGGCAAGGTCTCCCGGCTCCGTGCTATTCCAGACTTGAAAATCAAAGGGCTGCAAGTTCATTCTTGTCCGAAAGCCTAACGGCTTTTGGGTAGGCTGACTGCGTCATCCACACCGAGAATGCATCTCGGATAACGTGTCACGAGGTTACGCGGCCTGGGACCTCTCGTCTGTCTGTTTCGCCAACGCGGCTTGGACGAGAGCGGCCACTCGAAGAAAGTGACTCGCCTCATAACGAAAGTCGCACGACAAACACAAAACACGACGTGACAGTTCCGCCGCCTCCCGCATCGGTGAAGTGTCGTTGCCTTCGATCAGCCAGAGCACGCTCGGATATATATCATTGGCGATGAGGTGCGAACGTATCCGCTCCCGGCGTTCGCGAGTGTCACACACCAACACGAGCGAGAAGGGACAGACGTCGCCTGCTTCATTCGGAGAAAGGATTTTCAGCCCCGCCGTGTTACTCAATGCCTCGCGCATGGTGGCGAAGTTGCCTTGTCGCCGACGGCGCCAATCGTCCCAAGGCAATGTGGGAAGAAGTTCTCTGGTGTAGTCGCTCATGCCAGAGACCTCATCGTCGACACCGATGCTGTTCTCCGCTCGAATCTGAAGCTGTCGAAAGACTTCCTTCTCGACGTCCTGGCCGGCCAGGTATTGA
The DNA here is from genome assembly GCA_964637625.1 of uncultured Planctomycetaceae bacterium. GTDB lineage: Bacteria > Planctomycetota > Planctomycetia > Pirellulales > Thermoguttaceae > UBA11386. The sequence goes on along the minus strand of CAZWWC010000051.1, from coordinate 13,299 downwards.
CGTTTCAATGTCATGGCCGCCAGTTTCATCCAGGAGAACGTCTCTCGGTGGGGTGTCGCGGGAAGCTGGGGCGGCAGGTTATCGCCGCGGGGTGACCACAGAATGGCACCATCGGGGACCGGGAGGCATTTCCTCAATGACGCGAGGCAAAAACTCGCCCCGCTGGCCTTTGCCCACTCGCTCCACGGGTCGTGCGTATGATCCTCGACTAAATCGGCGGGATGCATATCCAACGCTTCGGCTGCCCGGCGGTCTCGCAGGCCGAAGTAGTTGACCAGGAAGAGGGCGTCTCCTTGCCGAAGTCGTTCCTCCAGCGGAGCAGGTGCTTCCCAAAGAGGAGAATCACGATACGTGACCACTTCAATCCCGGTCGCCCGAATTGCCGCGGAGACGTCTTGACAGAAATAGTCGGGCAGAAACCAGCGGCGCCAGCCTCGCTCGGCGCGTCCCCACTCAATCAGAGCCCTCAGCGCATCCCGGCCCGTGGCGTACAGTACGCTGTCCCGCGGCAATATCGGACTCTCCGGCCTTCGCGAGGATGCCGTCAGGTGGAATTCGCTTCCGAATTCTCGAGGGACTTCGCATTTCTGTTGCATCGGTCGGATCTCCGTGGGAAAGGCAGCGCCTCAATGCGTTCAGGATTGGACAGGAACAAGCAAACTTCGTTCCGCAATGTCATGGGTCGCCGATCGGTCGTTGGCGCGGCGGCGGTCAACACCTGGGTCCACTTGGATGGAGAAAGTGGCCGCCGACAAACAATCATGGCAAGTCGCGAAGGATCGCCACGGCGTCACCTCCGGTGTTCTATGGTCCTATTGTGGATAATCAATCGCGGTAGAATTGGCGCACCGCATTGCGGACCAACTCATACTCCGCGTCGTCATATCGCGTCTTCGGTTGCAGAGACTCTGGCGGTTGCGATACGAACTCCGTTTCCCAATCGTTTGCGCGTAGTGTTCCCCGCACGCGACGCAACACGTCCAGGGGCTCTCGGCAGAGATCTTCATAAGTGGTTTCGACGACGTTTCTTCCCCCTAGCCTTTCTATTTGTGCGTCCATCGCGCGCTCCAGGAAGAAAACCTGACCCGCCACCTGCGTCCACACCGGCTCGTCCTTGAGCCACGCGTATTCCGGCGGCTTGTAGGACACCCACTGATCGGCGGAACCGTAGAACGCTCGCCGGTACTTGAGGATCGAGAGTGCGTTGAACGTCGGGTCGCGCCGAACACAGACAAAGATGGTTCTGGGCAGTATCTGCTGTAGTCGAAACATGTGCATTAGAACTGAAGCGGACTTGAAAAGTACGGGCTTCCCGAATGCGTCTGCGATGTTGTTCAATAGCTTGCGAACCCGATTCCAGTCGATGCGGTCTTCATCCTCCGGAGGCTGTAGGATCATTTCGCGGCAACCCAGAAGCTCGTGCCAGAAATACCCAAACTCGTGCGGCTCATCGATGTTCGAGGTTCGCCCGAAGCTGGACTCGTAGTTCGACGGTCCTTTTTCGGGCAAAAGGATTCTCGAGAGCCGAATTCCATACACGGGCGCTCGCCAGAAGCGAGCGATCAGATTATTGATGTGCCCAACGTCCAGGTGCGCCGCGAGGAGTTGGGTCAGCAACGTCGTCCCGCAGCGCGGGGCGCCAACGACGTGGATCGTGGGCGGAGCGTCCACAAGGTCGCCGTATTCTTTTTCCTGGAAAGGACGAAGAAGCGTGTTAAAATGTTCCAGGAAGGCCTCGTCGCCCGCATCCTTCCGGTAACGCTCGGTCAATTCCGGGGCTTGGCACATCTTTCCGGTTCCATGTTCGAAGGGGTTGCACTTGCATGGGCGATACGGCTCGAATCGCCGTCGTGATCAACCTTGACTGCCTGCTCATCCCTCTGACAACTGCCTTTCTCACGGCTCCAATGGAGCGGCTTCACGACGGTGCCGGGTACCCTCACGCCGCTACACGCAATGGCTTTCAAAACCGTTTTTGCCAGGATTGCCATGTCCAGCAGAAGGGCCCCACGCTCAACGTATTGCGCGTCAAGCTCGAGCCGACCGTCCCAATCCAGCACGTTGCGGCCACTCACCTGGGCCAGGCCCGTCATCCCGGGCCGTACGCTGTGCCGCTTCCGCTCACGCTCGGTGTAGTAAGGAAGGTACTCCCGCAGCAACGGACGCGGTCCCACGAGGCTCATCTTGCCCTTGAGCACGTTCCAGAATTCGGGGAGCTCGTCCAGGCTGGTCTTCCTCAGCAGTACGCCCAGACGAGTCAACCGGTCGCCGGCCGGCAGCAGCTCGCCGGCCGCGTCCCGGGCATCGGTCATGGTTCTAAACTTGCACAGGTTGAACAACTTGTTGTGCAAACCCGGACGCAGTTGCCGATACAGCACCGGTCGTCCCATGGTCACGAGGATCGCCAGCGCCACGAAGAGCAGCAACGGGCTGAGAATTACGAGCCCCAGCGCCGCCACGAGCACATCCATAGCACGTTTTGTCCGCTTTTGCCAAATCGTCATGGTGATAAGCATGCAACAGCAAGAAATCGTTGTCTCTTGATTACCATTGAACGACGCACGCTCCCCACGAGTAGCCGACGCCAAAACCGACCAGCGCCAGTTTCTGGGCGGGGACGATCTTGCCCTGGTCGATGAATCTTGCCATGGCAATGGGGATCGAGGCCGACACCGTGTTTCCAATGTCCGACATGCAGAAGACCATTCGCTGCCACGGAATCTTGCTCGCGCCGGCCAGATGTTTCATCATGAATCGATTCGCCTGGTGATAAACAAACCAATCAATGTTTCCCTTGGAAAGCCCCGTTTTCTCGAGCAGAACATCGATCGTTCTGGGAACGGTGTCCATCGTAAAACTCATCAGCGCCATCCCGTCCATGAACAGGTTGTCTTTCGATCGAACGCAGCCGGTGACGTCGGTCGATTCTTGGGCAGTTTTGGATGAGCGCGGCATCCGCATGCCTCCGCTCGGCACGATCAGCCTGTCGGCGCCTGCTCCATCGGTTCCCAGCACAAACTCGCCGATCACTCCCCTCTCGTCTTCGACCGCGCCGATCAGCGTGGCGGCGGCGCCGTCGCCGAAAATGGGCCGCACCGATCGGTCTTGGGGATGAATGTACTTCGTGTACGTGTCCGCCGTGATCAGAAGCACGTTTCTGGCGGCGCCCGCCTCGATGAACTGCTTGGCCATGTACAGCCCATAAACGTAGCCGGAACAACCCAGGTTGAAATCCAACGCGCCCGTGTTTTTTCCCAACCCCAGCCGCTCTTGGAGAATGCAAGCAGACGGAGGCAGGAAGTAGTCGGGACTTTGCGTGCAGTAAAGCAGAAAATCGATTTCCTCGGGCCGGGCGAGCCGCCGGTCGAGCAACTTCTGGGCGGCATGGTATCCCAAGTCGCTGGCCGTCTCGTTGGCCGCGGCAATGTGCCTTGCCGAGATCCCACATTTCGCCTCGAATCGATCCATCTGCCAGGAAGGATTCTCACGGGCTAAATCGTCGTTCGTCTCGATTCGTTCTGGCAGGTAGTAGTCGATTGCAAGGATGCCGGATGCCATCTACTTTCTCCGATCGGTAGGCCCGCATTGTGGAATGTGCGATGAGGTCTGCATGGATAATAACCGGCCTCGGTAGGCCGAGAGCCCCGGCTTCCCGCCCGTCGGTCTGGCCCATCGGAGACGAGGAAACAGCATAGCGTAAGGTTTACCTAGTCCTGCTGTCAATCCCAGTTTCACATTGTCCGAGTTCTCTATAGCCAGCGATTCTTCAGCGACTGAGCCCAAGGAAACCGCAAACACGAAAGACAGTCATTCTCGCCGCGAACCGTGGCGCGCCGCCGGCTGGAGCGACCGCAAGCCTCTCCAATTGCTCTGTAGAAAACCCCGTTTTGCACAGGGGGTGGCTGGCGGCTGAGCGAAGCGAAGCCCCAGTTTTTGGCCATCTGGGGCACCGCTGCGCTATGCCCCAGCCACCCTTTTCAAAGGTTTTCTACAGAGCACTTTCCAATCGCCTTCTCTTAGGCGGCCATTTTTTCGACCGGCGGCGCGCCACGCGGTTCCGGGACGGGCAATCCTTTTGCCTCGCGCAGTCGTACGTACTCCTGATACATCGCTTCCCAAATCACTTTGGGCCGGAAGTCGCGCAGCACGCGCCGGCGTCCCGCCCGACCGTGACGACGACGCAATTCGGGATCCTTCAAGTATCGTGCGACCGCCTCGGCCAGGGCTTCGGCGTCACGTACCGGCACGAGCGTTCCGGTGACGCCGTCTTCGACCGCGTCGACGCAGCCGGGAATCCACGTGGCCACCACGGGCACTTCCATCGCGGCAGCCTCCAGAAGGACATTGGGGAATCCTTCCCGATACGTTGGAAAGACCAGAACGTCCATGGCCGAATAGAACGACGGCGTGTCCTCCACGTATCCCGCGAGATGAATCCGATCATCTTCCCGCAATACTCGCTCGACTTCTGGTGCAACCCGATCCTGAGGCTCGAACCGACCGGCAATCAGCAGGTGGAGCGACGGAAAACGCTCTCGCAATCGGTTCCAGGCCGCGACCAACTCCAGCATTCCCTTGTCGCGCACGATACGTCCGATGAACGCGACAACTGGTGCGTCTGCCGGGATGTCATATTCTCGGCGCAGCCGAGAACCGGCGAGTCGGTTGATACGTCGGGGATTGAATCGGTCCCGCCCATCCACACCTTGTCCGCTTCCGCAGCCGAGCACCTTGATCTTCTCTGGCGAACAGATTCCTTCCGACACGGCGACGTCTCGAAGGGAATGGCTGATGCAGAGTACTTGATGACTCAGACCGCACGAGATCTTCTCGGCCCATCTGAGCACCGCGCGCTTCACGCCCGACTTCGACGTCATCGGCATTCCTCGCATGTGATAAACGCGAACTGGCACACGGCTTAGCCATGCGCCGATCATTCCAAGCAACCCACCTTTTGGCGTGTGCGCATGCACGACGTGGGGACGGATCCGCCGCAACTTCCACCAAATCGCGACGAGCGAAACGAGGTCACGCAGCGGTGAGATCCGACGCTCCATTTTGACCTCATCGACGGGAGCGCCCTCCACGGCACTGAACTTCTGAAGGGCACTGCCCGGCGAGGAGAGCACACGGATTTCCATACCGCGTGACTTCATGTACCTCACCTGGCCAGCGAGGAAGGTGAGCGACTGCGGAACGGTCATAATGTGGAGAATCTTCATGTGTGTTTGCAACACCCGGTTGCCACAGGGCTCTCAGACGGATCATTCTTTCAGGTTTCCGCCGGACAGCTGCAACGATGGTTCAAGCGTTCTCGGCTGAATGGTCGCGATCACAATCGTTGTGTTTGCTTTTGTGGCAATGCAAGTGTCAGCATCCCGGTCGCCTGCTACAAACAGGCTACGCCGCCCTTCTTCCGGTCCGGGTAGCCGACGAACTACAGATACCTTCCTCGATCCACCGCTCCGTCCTGTGTCGCACGTAATGGTAGAAATCAACACGGCGAGCTCGAAGCACGTCGCTCCGATATTGCTTCGCCTTTGCCAGATTGCGCACCGCCATGCGGCGTCTCCTGTCCCGGCTTGCGACCACCTCTCCAATCGTGCTCGCCAGCGCCTCGACGTCGCCCGACGGCACCAGGTCTTCGGCCGGCAGCAGTTCGGGAATACCGCCGGCGGTCGAGCCGATGCAAGGCAGCCCTCGGGCCATCGCTTCGATCATTGCGCGGGGTAAACCTTCGGTGCGCGATGGCAGCACGAACAGATCCGCCCGATCCAGTTCGTCCATCACGGCCTTTCCGGCCGGCAATGCTCCGAGAAACCGCAGCCGTTTGCCCAGGAACACGGCACTGGCCCTGGCGGCAAGCGTCGACCGAAACCGCCCGTCGCCAACGATGACAAGCCGCAGATCCATCTCCCGGCGAACACACTCGGCCACCGCATCGATAAGCACGTCCGGAGCCTTATACATCTGGCTGAGCGTGCCGATGAAGATCAGCGTCACCGGCTCCGCTTCGTTTCGAACGGCCCGAGGCGAAACGGCTATGGTCCCGTTCGGCAACTCGATACACGAGTAATGAGTGGTCAGCGCCGATGGGGCTGAAGGGTACCTGGATTGAAGCTTTCTCTCCGTCACGTAGGCGCAAGCACAAGCTTGGCCACAGAGGGTTTTGAGTTGACGCGTGAATTTCCACCGAAAGTACAGACGCAGCGGATGGCGCACCACACCCGGAGCGAATACGTCGTAAGGATCGCCAATCACCTCCATCGCATAGGGATGCTCTGTCTTCTGAAGCCAAGGATGGATCAGCCCCGAAAAAACGCTAGCCCCACGAAAAATGAATGCATCGGTCGGGCAGAACGCCCTCCGCACGGCACGCCTTACGGAGCGCCACCGCCGTGCGTATTGCCATGGGCCGATGAAGCTGGGGACGCAGTGGAATTCAACCGCCGGGCCATCGGAGCGCTTCCAATCCTCGGGTACCGCCTCGACGTCCCGCACCCGCGCCACGACTCGAACCGCGTCAAAGACTGTCAGATAGCGTTCCCAGAAATCGTAGGGCTTTATGGTTCCCGTCCATATTCGGCCGTCCGGTGTTCGCGCGAATCGAGAAGATTGTACTACCGATAGTCGCATCGATGTGTTTCCTTATTTGCTTGGATGGTGCTGCCTGCCGTCAAGAGAGAAGTCCTTGTCGGTATGGCAGTTTTTGGGCAACGGATCCCTTCGTGTCGGTCGAGAACCGGAGGCCTCCCGAGCGGACGCCTCGACGGGGCAACGCGTGTCCCTCCTGCGCGTGCCTCATGATTCTCGTGGTTGGCCTGGTCGCGTGCCGCGACAAGCCGTAATGCGCCGAGGAAGTAGATGCACCACACGCAACTGAGTCTTTGGCCTTTGAAGAAAAAGGTATCGAAGAAGATAGCAAGCGCCGACGCGAACAGTCCGCAGCAAAGCATGCCTAGCCTGGGATCATTGCCATATCGAAAGATCAGTTTACCCAAAACATGCCAGAATCGGATGAGCACAAGGATCCCCGCTAGTCCCAGCTCGATTCCGACCAGAAGAAAGACCGAGTGTGGATGGTACAGGGTAGGTCCATAAGCAGATTCAACCAAGTGCTGCATGTAGTAGTCCGGTGTGTCATTGCCGTGCCAACCATCACGGGTGTACCAAGGCCAGAAAGCCCCATACCCGGCACCTCGAAGCCTTTGGTTCCAGGAACTGCATCGGAAGATGGTCCATGCCGTACGGTGAGTCATTGCTCGACCGACGTCCTCGAAGTTCTGCAATCGGTCCAGTTTTGCTTCGGCACCAATCAACAAGGCAGCAGAGATGAGAGAGAGTGAAATGACCAGCACGGTGGCTTGAACCTTGACGACCCCTCGCTGCAATAGGGCTGTCAACAGAGCGAAACACGCAAAACACACCAGGGCGCCTCGTGACCCGAGAAGGAAGACGGCAATGAGCAGGGTTATTGAGGCGAACCACCGGCGGGAAAGATCACGTCTGGATTCAGCGGCCACGACCCCCGCTGCTGCCAAGCCGAACGCGGGAAGCAATACAAAATGTCCAACGGAAGCCCCGAACAAAGGACCGTGTAGCCTGGGAATTCCAAAAGTGGAAATCCTCGGTTCCGAACGTACACCAAGACCGATCAGGGATTCCAGGCCGTAAACCACCGAAACGATTGCCAGAAACAGAGTGACGCGAAAGAGAAAAGCTTCGAGAGAAGCGTTGGGAATCCTGGCAATCAGGCAATAGGCCAGTGCCCAACTCGAAGCGGTAAGAACAAGAGTCCACACGATGCCCAGGTGATGTTCCTGTCCCACTTCAGACCAGCTCATCGATAGGGCTGCATAACCGATCAGCGCCAGCGCGATAGTCGGCAGGTAATGATACGTCCCATCAGGGGCCTTGGACCTCTTGCGTCCAGCGAGCAACCATTGAGCGAAGTACCAAACGGCCACGATTGCCAAAACGACGTCCTTGCTGTCTAGGGGCCACTCGCGATAGGTCATCGAAGGCGTCCACGTTGCCGGCCAGAAGGACCAATAAAAGATGACCAGCCAGAACGGTATCTCAAATACGGGTATACCGAGGATCTGTATCTCCGGACCCTGGCTGCACAGCTCGAGCGGTTCACGCGGTGGGAGCACGCTGCTGCGAAACTTCCCACCAGAAGCAAGTGCGACGCGGTTCTTCATTCTTAGATACCCTGCTTCCACTTGATGCTGCTCGCCTTGTTCTTCGCCCGTCTCCGCTTACCTCTCTCGATGCCGCTTGCTCACACCGCCATGCGGGCCTGAGCCGCTTGATCGTAGAACGTTTCCAGCATGCTTACGCTCGTTGCAATGTTGAAAGGACTCTTCTTGATCATGGCCAACGCCTCCGCTTGCGCAACTTTCGGCTCGTTGGTCGCGAAATCGGCGATTTTTTCGGCCCACGCCGAGGCCGGCTGTCGCAGACCGAGCCTTCGAATGTTCGGCGTGACCACGTCGAGCTCCTCGGTCACCACGTCGGAGAGGACTATTGGAAGCCCGGCGGCTTGTGCCTCGATGCCGACCAGCGGCAGGCCCTCGAAGAACGACGGAAGAACAAAGATGTCCATGGCCGTCCTCATCAGCTTCGCTACGTCGGGACGGTTGCCCGCATAAATCACTCGGTCCGTCAGACCCAGCCGGGCGGCCTCCTCTTCGACCGCGGGCCGCAAAGGACCCTCCCCGACGAGCAATAGCTTCATGTTCCCAATGCGCCGCGATACCTCGTCGGCGATCTCCAGCAGGAACCGATGGTTCTTCTGCTCCGCGAATCGCCCTACGTGGCCCACCACAAGAGCGTCCTCTGGAATACCCAGTTCCGCCCGGACCGCACGCCGGTCAACCTGAGTCTGAAAGCTTCCACAGTCGATAGCACAGTAGAGAATCCGCCATCGCGGATCGCGCTGCCAGTGGTCCCCGAATAACGAACGCGCCGCCTTCGCACTGGCCGCCAGCCCGTGTGTAGCATGACGCGAAACCCAATGTCCCGCCAGCGCGAGATATCCGCGTCGTATGAGCGACGCCCGTTGGTCCTTCTGCGAAGTGTCGTTATGGCTATGGGCAACGCGCATCGGTATGCCTGCCTCTCGAGCTACGCGAAGCACCCAACCGCTGAAGTGATGCGGATGGCTGTGAATCACGTCGTAGGGTCCGTTCTCGCGCAGAATCCGTTTCAGGTTTTGGGCGTACTGGATCAGCCGGCCCGGCCGCGCACATGGCAACAGTCTGCAACCGAGCGATTCAATTTCCTCATCGTACTCGGCTCGTTCTGCCGTGTGCGTGAGGAAGTCCATCTGAAAGCGTCGGCGGTCGATACTGCGCAGGATGTGCATCAACCAAGTCTCGATTCCACCGCGATTCATACGGCCCACTACATGCAGTACACGAAGAGGTCTTCTTCCAGCCATCAGATTGTCCCTTTCACAATCGTCGAATGTCCTGTGAGATGACACGTCTCCCTAGTTCCTACGCTGCCAAGCGGCGTTTCCACACGGCACAAGAATTGCTCCCATCGTTGGGATGCGCAAGCTTGAGTTCTTGACATGCAGCCAACCATTTCTTCGGCAGATGTTCTTCATAAAACGGCCCCATGAAACTATAGGACTTCTGCCACGCGAGATCCCACCCGCCATGCAGGTTCTCCTCAATCTCGCGGAAATCGAATCCACGGCCTGCATCGGCCTCTTGTGACGAACGGGCAACATGGAAGTCAACCAGACTTCCAACGGCACCACGTGATGGTCGACGTCGGACCAAATCTTTCTCCACGGCAGACTTTGCCGCCCCTCGAGCCGGATCTCGATTGAATCGCAGGAGGCGCATGGCTCTTCTCAGATACTTCCTCGGCGAAAGGTATTTCCTGAACCGCTGATGACGGCGAAAGGCCTCGAGGACCGAGCAACAGGAAGGATTTCGGTAGAACCGACTAGACGGTTCATGCCCAGCGAGCCACACCGCTTCGGATGACAGTAAGTGAGATAAACTGCGTATTGTACCCAGTGGATCGGGCAGGTGGTGCAACAGCGAATTGGTCAGCAGTACATCGAACCTTCCATGGGCAACGCTCACTTGCTCCAATTCCGAAACGTACTCAATAAAGCAGGAGAACCGATTGAGCCGATTACGACAGACCTCCAACATCTCCGGCGACAAATCGTAGCAAACAAGCTGACTGACTGAAGTACAATAGGGGCTTGCGAGCAATTGGGCTGCTTCGAACCCCGTGCCGCAGCCAAAGTCGAGCACCCGTAAACTGTGATTACTCTTCCCGGCCAGTCCCACAGTGATCATTTCGCTCCACATCGGACCGATCTGCTGATGGATCTCCGGATGTTGTCGGTCATAGTAGCGTGCTTCCCGAGCGTGGTAGAACCGATTGAGTTGTTCCACCAATTCTGGAATCGGCACTTGCGGCTCGTAGCGAGCCATGAGCTTCATGGCATATTCAGTCGTGCTCATACCCAGCAACCTCGCAAAGGCAAAAGTAAACGATAGGCAATCATGATTGCGATCGAAGCTGCGATCATGGTGGCCACGGCGCCCCAAAGACCATAGGGTCCGATCAGCAGACTGGACGCCAACAGGGAAATAAGAACCACAACCGTCAGGCCGACGGGTTGCCCTCGAATACGCCGGGCCGCCGTGGCGGCATATCCAAACGAGCTGGCCACGAATCCGAACATGGCCGCCACCATCAGGCCCACTAAGAAACTAGCGTGTTCGGCATATTCTGGCCCATAGACCAACAGGATCGTGCGACCGCCAACCGCAGAAACCAAAACGCCCAACAGCCCGATGGCTCCGAATATCCCGGTCATCTTGGCCAGTAATTGACGAAAGGCACGCTCATTGTGTTCCGCATAGTACTTGGCCAGTTTTGGTACAGCTGCCTGACCCAGCGCCGACACGATGGTCGTGCCGGCGACGACAAAGCAAGCCAGCGAGGCAAAGATGCCGAGCGATTCCTCACCGAGATACCTTTCGATAAAGAAACGTGGGATGCTCGCCTTGAGTGAAATGAGCAACATCGTAAGACCCAAGGGCAATCCACGCCATGCGATCGACGCCGCGACGCGACCTTCCCAGCAAGGCCATAGCGAGCCAAGACGCGGACTCCGGCTCAACCCAAAACGCAACCGGCCTGACGAGTTCGGCGAGACAAACTTCGCGGCATTCCATGAATCAATCGCGACCAGCGTTACCACCCTGGCCAAGACGAGGCCGACAAGCCCCACAAGCAGACTGCCCGAACAAGCAACACCCACGCCGAGCAACAACAATGAGAGTGGTCCTTTGGCCATGAAGGAGATGCCGACATAGTCAAGCCGCTCATGCTGCTGAAACAGGCCAAAGAACACGTCGCTGATGGCGTCCACTGTACGACAGACGCCGACGAGCAAAATGACGCAAAGGACCTTGCTGCGATAACCGGCGATGAGTGCCACCGCGGCAATCGCGACAAGTGCCAAGGTCACCGTGATCAGTCGCAGGGCAAAATAATGTCCGAACTTTCCTTCACCCTTAGCGTCGGTGGCCAAGAGCATCCGAAGTTGAAGGTTTGAGAACAGGACAATCGGCGTGACGATGGCCAGCCCCAGAGCGAACCGCCCGACCATTTCGACGCTGCCCAGCTTGGTCAACAGCACGATGGCACCCCATTGGCAAGCCGCGTTGACCACATTGCCGGCAAGTGTCCAGGAGAAATTGCGGCGCAACGAAAGCGGCCCCACGCCGCTTGGCGTGGGCATGGGCGATGCCACGGTGCCCGGTACGGCGGAATGAGACTCAACTGGCCTCTTGCCTTGACGTCTTGTCGGTGCTCCTGACACCACCGTCGCGTTGGCCGACATCCAGAAGCTTCCTTGCACCATCCATGGAAAGGCAATGCCACACAAGATTGTTCTCTTGACTCGGCTCGTTTCCCCGCCGCGAGGGGGGGCTGCCGGCCACACCAAACCGCCCTGAGATGGCCTGAGGACGATCTGGCAGGACAAGAGCAGGGCGGGGAGCAGCGTCGAAAAGAGAACAAAACACTATTTACTGCTTGCCCTACTCAGGGTCAAGATCAGTCCAATGAGGTAAACGGCGCAGACCAGCAAGGGTCAGGCATAAGGGGGAAAATGGAGAATTGCCTAAGCACAGAGAATGATCGCCCGAAAAGCACTCTTCCCAAGCAGAGAAGCCCAGGGACAGGCAGACGTCCCGGGGCTTTCCTTTCAAGCGGGGTTCGACCGGCCTAGATCGCTTCGCCGGTAAAGGACACGAGGGCCTTCATGTAGTTGCCCCGTTCGAAGGCGGCCGGATCGGGACAGTTCTCCTGGCTCATGCTCCCTTTGAGCTGCTCGACCGAGTCGTATTCCTTCTCTTCCATCCATCTGCGAAGACCGCTAAGTATCTCCGAGAGGTGGTCGATGCCTTGCGTGTAGAGCACCGAGGCGACCATGCCGACGTCGGCGCCGGCCAGCAGCGCCTTGGCCAGGTCGGTCGACTCGTGCAGGCCGCTGGTCAGGGCCAGCGAGGCGTTGATTCGGCCATGCAGAATCGCGATCCAGCGCAGCGGCTTGAGCAGCTCGGATCGGGTGCTCAGGTCCAACTGCGGCAAAGTCTCCAGGTCGTCCAGATCGATGTCGGGCTGGAGAAACCGGTTGAACAGCACGAGTCCGTCGGCCCCCGCGGCGACCAGCCGCTTGGCCATGTTGCCCATCGAACTGAAGTAGGCCCCAACCTTCACGGCCAACGGGATGGAGACCGACTGCTTGACGGCCCTGACCAGATCGAGGTATTGCTTTTCAACGTCTTCGGCGGTCATGTCCAGATCGGCCGCAATAAAATAGACGTTCAGCTCCAGGGCGTCGGCCCCGGCGTCTTGCATCAACTTGGCGTAGCGGACCCAGCCGCCCTCCGAGGTCCCGTTGAGGCTGGCGATCACGGGCATCGAAACGGACTTCTTGGCGGTTTCGATGAATTCGAGGTACGATTCGGGCCCTGCCCGATAGTCGTCCTGCTCCGGAAAGTAGGTCAGCGCCTCGGCAAAGCTATGGGTGCCGAACTCCCGGGCCTTGGCTATTTCGACTTCCTCGTGCTGGATTTGCTCCTCGAAGAGCGAGGGCAGCACCGCCGCCGACGCGCCCGCCTCTTCTATCTGCTTGAGTACGTCGAGCTTCTGCGTCAACGGGCAGGCCGAGACGACCAACGGGTTTTTGAGCAAAAGCCCAAGGTACTTCGTGCTCAGATCCACACTCATCCCTTCACCTCCTCCTTT
>CAZWWC010000050.1:0-17825 GCA_964637625.1 uncultured Planctomycetaceae bacterium | reverse complement strand
AGGGTTAGTAGTTCCAAATTCTTTTGAGACCCGGCATTGTCACTGCTGAGCGCAGCGAAGGATCTGGTTGACATTCAAGGGATTGAGATGCTTCGCTTTGCTCAGCATGACGAGTTCAGCCGGGTTCTGGGATAGGTTCTTAGCCCGGATGGCGCGCGACGAACAGTCCTTGGGCCACCTTGCCTTGGTGAGCCAGGTCTTGCATAAACTGCATCTCGCCGCCGAGGAACTTCAACACGTCGTGGTCAAAACCGATGATACGCAAGGCGTCGTAGCCGAACTGCATGCCGATCATGCCCAAGTAAAGATCGACGTGCACCGCGAATCGGCCCGTGTCCTCGCAGGCGAGTACCTCGAAGCCGTTGTCGGTCAACAGGGCCCGATAGCCTTCTTGGGTCTGGAGGTTGGGGAACTTCATGAATCGCAAGAAGCGATCTTTCTCATCGGGCGCGGGTCGCGTATCGCCCTCGATCCAGTCGGTGAAGGCGATCACGCCGCTGGGGCGGACCAGCCGGGCGGCCTCGGCGATCAACGTCGGCTTGTCGACCACGTAGCACCAGGCGTCCTCACCCCAGACGAAGTCGGCCGACTCGTTGGGCAATCCACTTTGACACACGTCGGCCACGACGAAGGAGATTCGATCGGCCATGCCCTCCTCCTCGCAGCGAAGACGGCCGCGCTGGACGACTTTCTCCGTGGCGTCGACGCCGGTCATTCGGGCGACCTGGCGGAAGCGTACCAGAAAACGCATGCCGGCACCGTTGCAGCAGCAGAAATCGATGCCTTCGGTCCCGGCGGCGATCTCCGCCCGCTTGGCAAGGTCCATCGACGACTGAAGGCCCCCGATGTGGATCTGCTGTCCCATGATCAGTTCCCAAAGGTCGCCTTCCGGACCGTCGTAGACGGCCTGGACGTCGGCCAAGGTAATCGGAGTGGAGGTCTCCACGATTGTTTTCCTTTCTCTATCATGTGATTGTAGAGCGATGTAGACTTTTATGATATCAGCGCCGACGCGGTAATCAATCTGGGCAGGCTTCCTTGACGGCCAAGAGGGGTGCGGTACAATGCGACTATCGGCCGTTGTGGCTAAGCGGGAGGTGGCAATGTTTGCGCGGTTTTATCGGGGTGCCACGGGCATCTTGCCCGTGCCTTTCTACAGACACTGGCGCGAGCGCCAGCGGAGTAACCCTTGCACGGGCAAGATGCCCGTGGCACCCTCAGTAGTTCCAAGTTTGGCTGGCTGATACCTCAGCAGGTCATCCTGAGCGTAGCGAAGGATCTCGATTGTCCAAGGAGATTCTTCGCTACGCTCAGAATGACAATGCCAGGTCTCGATGGAATTTGGAACTACTGACCCTGAAATATCTGCGTGACGAAACCTGGAAGTCGCGTGCCGCCTTGGCCAAATGCGAAAGCCGATCATGACCATGCCTGAGCGAGAGATCCTGCAAAAACTGCCCGCCGTCGACTGCGTCCTGCAAGATCCTGCGATCGCGGAGATTGCCCAGGGCGTGCCTCGCCGGGTTCTCGTCGATTGCATTCGCCGGGCGATCGACCGGCTTCGAGGCGAGCTGGTTGCCGGTGCCAATAATCATGACACGGTTTGTGAGTTGGACGAAGCCGGATTGCAGGCACTTCTCGTCGATCGGGTGCGGTCCCAAGTGGCGGCCGCCATGAGACCTTATTACCAGAAGGTGATCAACGCCACGGGCATCATCCTTCATACGGGCCTGGGTCGGGCCGTGCTGCCGGCGCCGGCCTTGCGGCGGTTCCAGGATGAGCTGGCCGGCTATTCGTTGCTGCAAACCGACCTGGAGACGGGCCGTCGCACGCGCCGCGACGCGCCCATCGAGCGGTTGCTCTGCCAGCTCACCGGCGCCGAAGCCGCCACGGTGGTCAACAACAACGCCGCGGCCACGATGATCGTGCTGAACACCCTTGGCGAAGGCCGCGAGGTAATCGTCTCGCGAGGGCAACTCGTCGAAATCGGCGGCTCGTTCCGGCTGCCCGAGGTCATGGAGAAAAGCGGCGTGCGGCTCGTCGAGGTCGGCACGACCAACAAGACCCATCCACACGACTACGAAGCGGCCATCACCGAAGACACGGCCGCGATCATGCGGGTGCATCCGAGCAACTACAAGATCACCGGCTTCACGTCGGAGGTTCCGCTGCGGACGCTGGTCGAAATGGCCCATCGCCACGAGTTGCCGCTCATCGACGACGTGGGAGCCGGTTCACTGATTGATTTTTCGCAATTCGGGTTCGAGCCGGAGCCGACCCTACCCGAGTCGATCCGCGCCGGAGCCGACGTGGTCACCAGCAGCGGGGACAAGCTCATCGGTGCCAGCCAGGCGGGCATCGTGCTGGGGCGTCCCGAGTTGATCGCCCGGGTGCGCAAGAACCCGTTGGCTCGGATCGTCCGCGTCGACAAGCTGACCCTGGCCGCGTTGGAGGCCACGCTCGGTCTGTTCCTCGACCAGAGCGTCGCGCTGGCCGAAGTGCCCACGCTGGCGATGCTCCGCCGCGGCGTGGCCGAGATCGGCGAGCAGGCCGGGCGCATCGCCGAGGCGATCCGTCGCGCGACCAACGGCGCCCAGGTCACGGTCATCGACGGTTTTTCGCAGGTGGGAAGCGGCTCGTTGCCCACGCAGAACCTGGCCACGCGGCTGGTGGCGGTCGATCCGCTGGGGATGTCGCCGGACGAATTTGGCTTGCACTTGCGCCGTCATCGGCCGCCGGTGTTCACGCGGATCCAGAACGACCGGATTCTCATCGACCCGCGGACCGTGCGCGACGGCGAGGAACCGGTGTTGATTGAAGCGATCGTCCAATCGCTTGAGCAGTAACGGAGAGGAACCACAAATGAACAGGCTCTGTTGAAAACCCACTCATCACGAGCTGGGTGCCCGGGTCTGAGCGCAGCGAAGGCCCGGCTTGTTGCGATCTGGGCCACCGCTTCGCTATGGCCCAGGCACCCCTTGCGGAGGTTTTCAACAGAGCCGGATCAACACAGATAAACATGGATGAGAGCTTGTGAACAAGATCAAGTTCAAATCTCGTTGAGTTCCAGTCCCCAATCCCCAGTCCCCAATCCCCAGTCCCCAATCCCCAGTCCCCAGTCCCCAATCCCCAATCCCTCAATCCCATGTCGTCTCGGCCGATCAACATCACGCTGGGGACCGCCGGCCACATCGACCACGGCAAGACCGCGCTGGTGAAATGCCTGACGGGCTGTGAGACCGACCGGCTGAAGGCCGAAAAAGAACGCGGCATGTCGATCGACCTGGGCCATGCCCCGTGCCGGGTCGGCCATCTCGATTTTGGTATCGTCGACGTGCCCGGACATGAGAATTTCATCAAGACGATGGTGGCCGGGGCCAGCGGCATGGACGCCGTGATGCTGGTCGTTGCGGCCGACGATGGGATCATGCCGCAGACGCGCGAGCATCTGGATATCCTGACGCTGCTGGGGGTTCGCCACGGGCTGGTGGCGTTGACGAAGATCGACCGGGTGGACGGCCGTCGGCGCGAGACGGTCGAAGGCCAGCTCCGTGGTTACCTTCAGGGCACGTTTCTGGCCCGCGCGCCGATTCTGCCCGTCTCGAACACGACCGGCCAGGGGTTGCCCGAACTGGTCAGCGCCTTGGACGCGCTGGTCCATTCGATTCCCGCCCGTCCGGTCGACGGCGTCTTCCGTCTGCCGGTCGATCGGGCGTTCTCGGCCAAGGGCTACGGAACGGTGGTGGCGGGCGTTCCGATGGCCGGCTCGGCGGCCCTCGGCGACGACGTCGTGCTGCTGCCGGCCGGCGCCCCCGGGCGCATTCGACGGATCGAAGTCTATGGGCAGTCGGTCGAGCAGCTCGTGGCCGGGCAATGCGCCTCGATCAACGTTGGGCAGTGGGACCATCACCAGATCGAGCGCGGCCATACGGTCACCGTGGCCGGCTATTTCGAGCCCGCCAAATGGTTGGGCTGCCGGCTTCGGTTGCTCGCGCCCGAGCGGCTGCCGGAGGGCCGAATCGGGCTCGGGAGCGGCGCGCGAGTGAAGTTCCATACCGGCACGTCGGAAGTGGTTGCGACCATCTATCCCATGGAATCGGACACACTGGAACCGGGCCAGGAGACGCTCATCCAGGTTCGGCTCGAAGCTCCCTCAATCGCCGCGCCGGGCGATCACTTCATTCTTCGTTCACTCTCGCCGGTGGCGACGATCGGCGGCGGACGTATCATTGAGGCATTGCCTCGTAGGCTGAAGCGTGGTCGGCCTGGGGTGCTCGACGACTTGCGACGGCGTGCCGAGGCAATGGTCGACGAACCACGCTGGGTCGAGTATTGTGTCCGCACCGCGGGACGGTTGGCCGCCGGCGAAGAGAGATTGGCCTATCGGACGAAACTGACCCGGCCGCGCCTTCGGCAGGTGCTGGCCGACCTACAGAGCCAGGGTAAGGTGATATCACCCGCGGCCGGCCTGTTCGTCCATCGCGACACGGCCGCGGCGATGCAAGCGATCATTCTGGAGGCGCTTCAGGAGTATCACCGCGGGTCGCCCGAGAGCCCGGGCATCTTGCGCGGCGATTTGCAGGATCACATCGCGGCGTCCCGGGCGGTGTTTGATCGTCTGGTTGCCGATCTGAAGGACAAAGGGCTTCTGGTCGAGATCGGCGACCGTGTGGCCCTGGCCGAGCATCAGCCGTCCTTTATGGGCCTCGACGCCGAGTATGTCGAGGCCATCGAGCGGGTTTTCGAGCACTCGGGCTTCAAGCCGCCGAAGCTGGATGACGTGGTTGACGAGCTCCAGTTCGATCGCCGCACGGTCGAGCGACTCGTGAAGACCTTGCTCGAGCACGGTCGCCTGGTCCGCGTGGCCGAGGATCTCGTGTTTCACGAGAAGACGATCGAGCGGGCCCGGCAGATTCTCCTCGACCACTTCGCCGAGAACGAGCAACTCGAAAGCGTGCGGTTCAAGTATCTCTTGGACACGACCCGCAAGTTCGCCATCCCGCTTCTGGATTACTTTGATCGTGTAGGCGTGACGCGTCGCGTGGGCAACACGCGTTATCTCAAGAAGCGCTGAGTAGCAGGGCTCTTTGGAGACTCGGTAGTTCCAAGTTTGGCTGGCTGACACCTCAGCAGGTCATCCTGAGCGTAGCGAAGGATCTCGATTGTCCAAGGAGATTCTTCGCTACGCTCAGAATGACAATGCCAGGTCTCGATGGAATTTGGAACTACTGAGACTATCTCAAAGCCGACTCGTTGTATCGGGTGCCCGGGTCTGAGTCCCGGCGCGCCGGGAAAGGCCCGGAAACCGAAAGCTCTGGGGCAGCGCTTCGCCATGCCCCGGCCACCCGACACCCGACTCTCAGTTTTGAGACGATTTCTTCGTCTTCTTGGCCGGGAGGATCTTCGCCGGAGCGGGCAACGGTTCGCTGACGAACGGACTGCCGTCGGCCGGTCGCAGCGATGGAGGAGGATTCTTTGTGGCACGCTTCTGCCTTGGCTGCGCGATCTTCAAAGGCTTTTGTAGCGCGGGCGCGGCGCCGCGATGGGACTTGGCGCTTGAGCCGGGCTTGGTCAGAGGGGCCTGTCCGGTCGCCTTGGCGGGAGCCTGGACCGCCGGTGCTTGTACGCCCTTGAAGGAATCGTCCTGCGTGCCTTGGTCGAGGCCGCCGCCGGCCGGCGTTTTCACTTCGGGAAGCGGCGTATCATCGAAGGGATTGTCCTGGGCGCCGCCTTGGCCTTCCTTGGCTGGGGCCTTCTTTTCTGGAGTCGGTGCCGGTTGGTCGCCCAACAAGGGGTCGTCAAAGGGACTGCCGCCGGTGGGCGCCGGTGGGGTGATTCCCGGGGACGGGATGTTGCCGCCAGGCAATCCCTTGCCAAAGGCCCCGGTAATCCCGTTGATAAGCTTACCCAGCACTTCACCCAGTCCAATGCGCTTACCCACCACTTCACCCAGTGTGCTACCAAACGCATTGAGCAGTTTGCTCGACTTCTCGGGCGCACCGCCAGAGGCCGCGTCGGGCGGAGCCTGGTCGAATGGGTTCTCTTCCAGGTTTGCGGCGCGAGAGGCGGCTCTGACCACGGCGGACTTTTTCGTAACGATCGGTTCCGGCGTAGCGATCCGCTCCGGCGTGAGGACCACATTGGTGCGGAGCACGCGGGGCTCTTGGCTGCGGATGGCTTCGTAGCGAGCGTGATGAATCGCCTTGGCACGCTTGCTGGCCGAGAGTCGGGCGTCGGCGCGGTACCTCTCGATCATCAACCGAGTCCTGCCCTGGACCCGCTGGAGCGCTTTGCTGACGTCGTAAACCCCATTGGAATCGCCGGCTTCCAGTTGGGCTCCGTTGCTGAAGTCCATTTGGGCTTGTTCCGGGCGATTCAGTCTCAAGTAGACCAGGCCACGGAAGTAATAGGGGCGTGGGTCGCGGGTTTCTCCCTCGATGGCCGCGGTCAAGAGCCCGTGGGCCTTGACGAAATCCCCGGAGAAGTAAGCATGGGCTCCACGACCGTAGAGCTGGCCGAGGAGCGAGTCTCGGGCGTGGGCCGGCAGCGCGGCCAGGAGGATGACTGTTGCGACCAGCAGAGTCCATCTGCGGAACATGACGAGCGGCTCCTATTGATGTTTATGGTCACTGAACGGTGCTCCACGGCCGAACGCCATGAAGCCGGGCTCCCGTTGGTCGCCCTCCGTTCATGCGGAATCCAAGAGTCGATAATAGGATCTGTTTCGTGCGACCGACGGCTATCGTCGATCCTAACCAGAGATGGGCCGAATTTCAAGCAATCACCCGGTTTAGGGTCGATTCGGCACCGCCAAGACCATGCCTTGACGGCATCATCCCACCAAGGCGAGGGGGATCTCATTGGATAAGCCCGGACAGCCCCTACGACCCGTGTGCCGGTAGGACTTCAGCCGCGCACGGGTCCACTGCGGCCGGCAAGCCGGCAGGCCGACAACATGGAGCTGTGCGCTGGCGCGGAGTTCAGCCCGCCGCGGCGTAGCGTTCGGCGAATTCGAGCACCCAAAGGTCGATCATCTCGACCAGCGAAGTCACGTCGACCTCGGCGAGGCGCTCGAAGTGGGATCGGTTGAAGACTTCCTTGTTGCGCACCGTGGCCTTGGCGGCCAATTCCAGCACGAAGTATTCCGAGACGGGGCGAATGACCATTTCCAAGTGGCTGAAATAGTTCACGCGACCGCGCCGGCTGTCGACCTCCAGGTCGTCTCGGCGGATCGCCGTTCCCCAACCGCGATCGCCCATCACCGTACTGAGCTCGAAGCCGGGGAAGTGCCGGGGCAGCTTGCGAAGACACTTCTCGATGTACTCGGAGAGTTCCAGCCGGTACTGGCCGTGGAGCCGACGAAGCTCCTGGTCGTTCAACTTCCTTTCGGCTTCCGCGTCGGCACGAGCGCTGCTGAGGCGCTCTCCCCGTTTTATCGCCTTGTTCAGTCGGTGTTCAAAGTCCATCGTCGAAGCAGTTGTGTTTTTGATGCGGGTGTAACTGTCTAGCGGATTGCAGTTGGTGTAAGCGAAGGGAAAAAGGGAAAATGAGGAAAAGGGAAAGAGGTCGAACCTGGCCAAGAATGGTATGCTCGAAGCTCACTATTCCTTTCCCATTTTTCCCCTTTCCCTTTTTTCCTTATTACACAGTGAATTACTTCAGACGGCTAAACAGCGACACCCGGGTGAGCTGCCGGCCGGGGTCAGTCTTCCTGCGAAGCGTCTTCGGGCGGGCTTTCCTTCTCGGGCTCGTCCTTGCGCGAATCGGACTGCGTACTCTCCTCGTCTTCGTGGGATTGCCTGATGTCGTAATACTGAGCCAGATCGCCGAAGGTCCGCATCGGTTCGTTGCCGGCGACCATCTTCCGGGTGATCGGGATCACCGGTTTGGGGCGTGACTTGGGCCGATACGTCGACCTCTCGAAACGCTTTCCTTTGCGTGGGGCGCCTTCCTTCCGGCGGGGTTTTCGCGGCTTGGTCGACGACGCTGCGTCGGTGCCGACGGGCCGCTCCGAACGCTTCGCATCGGGCTTGCCTCGTTGGTGACGCGGTGGTCGCTCGGGCGGTTTGGTGCCGGGTGGGATCATCGTGAGCGAGACGCGCCGACGATCCTTGTCCACCTCGACGACCCAGACCTTGACGATGTCACCCACCGCGACGACGTCATGGGGGTCGCGGACAAACTGATTGGCCAATTGACTGATGTGGACCAACCCGCTGTCGTGCATGCCGATGTCGACAAACGCGCCGAAATCGACGACGTTGAGCACCGTGCCGCGAAGCTCCATGCCCGGCGAGAGGTCTTCCAGCTTGAGCACGCCGCGTTTGAACACCGGCTTGGGGAGGTCTTCCCGAGGGTCGCGTCCGGGCCGGGCAAGCTGCGCGAGAATGTCCTCCAGCAGCAGGACGCCCACCTGAAGTTGTGCGGCCATCGCCGTCAGACCGATGCCTGCAATCTTCTCCGACAAGGACGCCAGCTTTGCTTTATCGGTAAGATCGTCGACCGTATAGCCGAGCCGAGACAAGACCCGAGCGGCCGCTTCGTAGCTTTCAGGGTGAATCCACGTCGCGTCCAACGGCTGGTCGCCGCCGGCAATCTTCAAGAAACCGGCCGCCTGGACGAAGGTGGCTTCGCCGATGCCGGGCACCGCCTTGAGTTGCTGGCGATCGCGGAAGGGCCCATGCTCCAAACGGTGCTCACAGATGCGCCGCGCGGTCAATTGATTGAGCCCCGAGACGTAACGCAACAACGCCGGACTGGCCGTGTTGACGTTGACCCCGACGTAATTCACGCACGACTCGACCACCTCGTCCAGCGACAAGTGGAGATGTTTCGCCTTGACGTCGTGCTGATAGAGGCCCACGCCGATCCGCGCCGGGTCGATCTTGACCAGTTCACTCAAGGGGTCTTGGAGCCGGCGGCCGATCGAGATCGCGCCGCGCAGCGTGGCGTCGTATTCGGGGAACTCCTCGCGTCCCAGTCGGCTCGTGGAATAGACGCTCGCACCCGCCTCGTTGACGATCACGTAGGCCAGGTTGCGGTCCTTCAACTCGCTCGCGACCAATGTGGCAAGGAAGTCCTCGGTCTCTCGGCAAGCCGTTCCGTTGCCGATGACCATGACGGAGAGCCCGAACCGATCGACGAGATTGGTCACCGTCTCCTTGGCTTTCCGCTTGCGCTCGGACTTGCCGACCAGATAGATCACGCCGTGCCCCAACATATTGCCGAATTCGTCCATCGCGGCCAACTTGCAGCCGCTGCGATAGCCCGGATCGACCGCCAACACGCGGACGTCGTGGATCGGGGATTGCAGCAGGAGATTTCGCAAGTTTCGGGCGAAGACCGTGACGGCGTGCGATTCCGCCTTCTCGGTCATTTCGCGCCGGAGCTCTCGTTCCAGGCTCGGGAGGATCAATCGGGCAAGCGCGTCCCGCGCGCAGCCGCGGAGGAATTCCGCGTGGGGATGGTCGGTCGGGATGAGCAACTGATCGAGCGCTTTCTCGGCGGCTCTCATGTCGGCGTCGATCCGGACGCGCAGGATCCGACTTCGTTCACCCCGATTGATCGCCAAAATCCGATGGAGTGGAATCTTCTTGATCTCTTCGCGATAGTCGAAGTAGTCGCTGAACGCCTTGAGCTTCTTTTCGTGAGCCTGCTTCTTCTTGGATTGTGCTTTGGTCAACTTCGGTTGCCGAGCCGGTTTGGGAGGCGCCGAAGCGTTTGCCGGCTCGGGCGAAGACTTCTCGGCGGCCGAGTCGACCGAGGGTGCAATTGGAACCGGCGAAGACTCCACCGAGGGTGCTTCCGGCGGCCCGGTCGACGCCGGCTCGGCTTCGGAATCCGGGCTCGCTTCGGAATCCGGGGCAGCGATTGGGGTCTCTTCGGAAGCAGACCCGCCGGGCGACGCGTCCTGGGTGGCGGACGGTTCGGCATCGGTCGGTTGCTCGACCGCCCGCGGCGCGACCGAGGGACCGGCCGTGTTCTCGGACACCGCCGTCTCCAGCGCGGGAATCTTGTCCGCATCGGCGTCGGCCGCTGGAGCTTCGGGCTTCACGGCGGGGGTGGCGCCCTGGGCGTCGGCCGCGGTTGGCTTCGATTCATCCGGCTTCGTCGAAGCGCCGGTCGACTCGGCCTGCTGCTGGGAAGAAGACGGAATCTGACTGCTGACGAGTTTGCCGGTGCGCTGAAGAATGTCGCGCAGTCGCTGGCGGAGATCGACCCTTTCGTTGAACTGCTCGGCCAGAATATGGCCGGCGCCCAGCAGCGCATCGGCGGCCGTGGCCACGTTTTTGTCTTCGTCCGCAAAGTCGGCCGCGCGGGCATCCAGGTCGGCACAGGTCGGTGCCGCGGCGAGGATCTCGTGCGCAAGCGGCTCGAGTCCTCGATAGCGGGCCAGCGTGGCGAGCGTTTGTTTCTTTGGTTTGAACGGGAGATAGAGATCTTCGAGTCGCTTCGTGGTGGCGGCCGCTTGAATCTGTTTGGCGAGTTTTTCGGTAAGCTTGCCCTGGGAGTCGATCGAGCGGAGGATGGTTTGCTTCCGCTGGGCCAAGAGTCGCAACGTGCGGAGACGGTCTTGGATGCGCCGGATCTGCTCCTCGTCGAGCCCCCCCGTCTGGTCCTTGCGGTATCGCGTAATGAAGGGGACCGTGTTGCCCTCGTCCAGAAGCTCGACGGTGGCCTGGGTCTGAGCCAAAGGGAGCCCGAGGTCCCGGGCGACGTGCTGGAGGTTAATCGTTACCGGTTCAACCATGAAATAGGTCGCACAGATGGGCAGGAGTAGCGATAAGCGTCTACTGCAACGAGACTTATCTAATTTGCACTGTAGCGCATCCGGATTGGCTTGTCAAGGATCGGTCGGGGAGGCGGCCAAGCCGCAGCGCCGGTTTCCATGGTGGTGGTCAAAACCGTATCACAGCTATCATCCTTACGCCGGTTAGCATCGCGCCGGCAGGACCATTGCGAAGAACCTGTATTTTCCTTCAAAAACGTCAAACCCACAAGATGCCTGCTGCCGATACAGGAGGCAGTATGCAGGGTGGGTCGCCCGGCGCATAACGGTGCGTCGGCAGCTTTCAGCCAAAGGAAGAGTTGGAAATGAAATCACCCCAGCTTCGCATTTACCACGGTCCCGGTGAAACGATTGGTGGTGTCGAGCTCACCGAGACACCCGTTCGCCGCCAAAACGTGACGCTGCCGTTGATGGATGTCCTGCCGTTGATCGGCGAGGCCGTTCGTTCGCAGCGAACGTGGCTTGGCGACTTCGAAGATGATGAAATGACGATCTCGATGGATCTCTACGAAGTCTTGCTGGCTTACCAGCATTACCGGCGTCCCTCCGCCTGATACAGTTTCTCATCAGCCCGGGCACCAACATACCCGGGCTTATTCTTTGCGCCGATTACCCAGCTTCTTTCGGCCAATGGTCCGTCGTACCGAGCGTATGGAGTTGACTGTTTAGCGGGCGGGCTTGCCCGCCGTTGACGCCGCTACGGCTGGGCCATAGCGTAGCGGTGGCCCAGAGCCTGAGAAACCGGGCCTTTCCCGGCGCGCCGGGACTCAAACCCGGGCACCCGCTACAGCGAATCGGTTTTGAAACACTTCTTATGAACACGAATTCGTGTCGACGAAAGGACGCTCGCGGAGCTACCAGGGTCCACGCACGTAGTACACGCCGAACTGGAGCGTGTCGCTGGGCCAGGATGGTGTGGGACGGTACATGCCGCGGTAGTATTGGCCCGCGCCCGGATAGTTGCGTCGGAACTGGTGATAGATGGGCGTGACGCGGGTGTTGCCCACGCCCCAGCCCCAGTTCACTTGCCGTTCGGCGGTGGGTGGGACGGCCAAGGCCAGGGGCATGCCCCAGGCGCCGCTGTAATAGCCGGCATTCCAGGAAGTGCGCGCGGCGCGCCGCTTCGCGATCCAGCCCAGCAGACTTCCTTCACCGGCATCGGCCACATCGGAAAACCCCATTGCGATCAGGGCGAGAATCGCAACGGCGAGAATCAAGGAACGTTTCATCGCTGTGAGGCTCCTTCGCGGTTTGCTGTTGAGTTTCTGTTGTGGAAATACGATTTCTGTCACCCTGAGCAAAGCGAAGGGTCTGGCAGGGCCGGATTCTTCGCTTCGCTCAGAATGACTGGAAGCCGACCACACGTTCCGCAACGGAAACTATTGAAACCTACGGGCGGTAGTACTTGCCGTAACCCTCGAAAGGATTGACGAAGATATGACTGAGGATGTTGCCGTCCATCCAGATCGGCACGAGTGACTGCAACCGATTGCGGCAATAGTGGACCTTGGTGCAGGTAAAGCCGGCGCCCGGGTTGCGCCGCACGTAGCAGCGCTTGTGCCGGTACATGAATTCGTGCGGCATCAGGGGTTGATAGGTTACCCACGTATGGCCGACCATCGGCGGCGTGGGACGAGGACTGACGTACAACTCGGCGCCGACGCCCCCGGAAGGTCCGGGCGGAACGTAGTAGTTGTAGAACAGATCGGGTGAGGTTCGATGGCGGGCCTCGGCCTCGGGCCCACCGAACGCCCAGATCGCCGCCAATGCCAGCGGCAGCAACAGACGCGTGTTTCGCGGAACCATGGGATGACTCCTTCGTATTTCGAGATGATTTCTGGTTTGTCGTGAGGGCACCGGGCCACAAGAGATGGCCGGTCCACAAGGAATCTCGGCTTGTGGCGGTCTTGCGGGTGAGCCTTTATGTGCCGGATATAGCAGAGGAAACTGCTGTAAGGGGTGATGGCGTAAAGATGTAGGGATATGCGGGATAAAACCGCCTGGATGCGATCAAGAGAATCGCTATAATCATTAAATTCGGCCTGGTCCTGACGGTCTATTCTCGTGTCTTACCCGACCGGATCGGCTGCCCCCCAGGCGACGCATGCATGAAGGACCCCGAAGATTGGTTATCTCCAAGAACACGAGGAAGAAGGTCAGACGTAAGAAAGCCCAACGGGCCGGCTCGGCAGCCTCCAACGGTCGGCCGCCGGCGGTGCGACCTCGCCGCGCCACGGCCCAATCGATGGCGGCCAGCCAGAAAGAAATCTCCGTCAGCGAGTTTTTCGCCAAGAACCGCCACCTGCTGGGCTTCGACAATCCTCGCAAGGCCCTGCTGAGTGCCGTGAAGGAAGCGGTCGACAACGCACTGGACGCCTGCGAGGAAGCGGGCATCCTGCCCGAAATCTGGGTCCACATCCAGTCGACCGTTTCGAGCCGCTACAAGGTTGGGATCCAGGACAACGGGCCGGGAATCCTCAAGAAGCAGATCCCGCTGATCTTCGGCAAGCTCCTCTACGGCTCGAAGTTCCACCGACTGCGGATGAGTCGCGGCCAACAGGGAATCGGCATCAGCGCCGCCGGGATGTACGGCCTGTTGACCACCGGCAAACCGGTCAAGATCATGTCCAAGGTCTCGGTGCGCAAACCGGCCCATTACTACGAAATCCAGATCGATACCAAACGCAACCGGCCGGAGATCATCAACGGCCGCGGCGACGGCGTGGAAATCCCCACCGGAGGGCGGGGACTTTCGGCGATTGAAAAACACGGCATCGAGTGGATCGAATCGAATCACGGCACCCGGGTCACGATTGAACTCGAAGGCCGCTATCATCGCGGCCGCGGCAGCGTCGACGAGTATCTCGAGCAGACGGCCATCGCCAACCCGCACGTCACGCTCCACTATCAGGATCCCGAAGGCAACGAGCGGACCTACCGCCGCGTGGCGGAGCTGCTGCCGCCGGAGCCGAAGGAAATCAAGCCCCACCCATACGGCGTGGAGTTGGGTCGGCTGGTGGCCATGCTCAAGGACACCAAGGCGCCGACTATCTCCCAGTTTTTGACCGCGTCGTTTTCGAAGGTCAGTCCGGCCGTGGCTCGGCGTATCTGTGAAGAGGCCGGCGTCAGCACCCGCGCCAGCACCCGCAAGACGGGCCGGCACGAAGCCGACTTGATCTATCACGCGATTGGCAATACCAAGATTCGCCCGCCGTCGACCGATTGCATTTCGCCTATCAGCGAGGAATTGATTCTCAAGGGGCTGCACCAGGTCGTGCCGGGCGAATTCTACGCCGCGGCCACCCGGCCGCCGGCCGTCTACCGGGGCAATCCGTTCCAGATCGAGGTCGGCCTGGCCTACGGCGGCGGCTCGACCGTCCGTCGCGTCACCCGCGAAGAACTCGTCGAGCTCCTGGGCCAAAGCGACGCACGCACGCTGCGCCAATTCCTGGCCACGTCGTTCGAGGGACTGGGGCTGGACGCGGCCGACCGCATCCTCGCCGAGGCGGGCGCGAAAACACGCGTCTCGCCCGGCAACCTCAAGCCCAAGGAGATCGATCGGCTGCACACGGCCATGCGCAACGTCAACCTTCACGCCGGCCAGACGATGAACGTGCTGCGCTACGCCAACCGCGTGCCGTTGCAGTTCCAGGCCGGCGGCTGCGCGATCACGCAGACCGTGATGGCCACCAACTGGCGTCCGTACGGTCTGGGCCAGTCGCGCGGCTCGATACCGCGCGGCCCGGCCACGGTGATGGTCCACATGGCGAGTGTTTGGGTACCTTTTACGAGCGAATCGAAGGAGGCGATCGCCTCCTATCCCGAGATCCAAAAGGAACTGCGCCTGGCCTTCCAAGCGGTCGGGCGCAAGTTGGGGATGTACCTCCGACGCCGACGACGCGTCAGACACGAGGGCGAGCGGCGGAATACCTTTCTCCGCTATCTGCGCGAAGTGGCCGTCGCCACCAGCCGGATCAACCAGGCGGACGAAAAGAAGCTTTACGAGGAGTTGTTGCTGGTGGCCAAGCGGCGGACGGCCGAGGCCGACGTCAAGCTCGACAACCGCGGCCGGCCCGTCGACGAGGAAGCACTCGACTTGGGCGAGAACGTCCTGATCGTCGACCCGGCCGAGCGGATCCACCAGAAGCTCAACGGCGACAACGGTGAGGAAACCGAATGAATGAAACCACAGGAGGGAAAAGGGGACAGACTCTTTAGAGGACATTTTTAAACCGGTGCTCTGATTGTTGTCATTCTGAGCGCAGCGAAGAATCTCGGCTTTCGCGGGGGGGAGATCCTTCGCTTCGCTCAGGATGACAACCATGAACTGGGTTTTGAGATCTTAGGGAGACAATCGAATGATACGATGCAGTTTCAAGTGCGCGTTGCTGCTGGTGGCCACAAGCCCTCTGGTGCTGGTGTGTTCGGCGAGTGCCGCCGAGGAGCTGGCTTCGCACAAACGTCCCAACATTCTGTTGCTTTTCACCGACGATCAACGCGCCGACACCATCGGCGTGCTGGGTAACGAGATGATCATTACGCCCAACCTGGATCGTCTTGTACAGCAGGGCTATGTCTTCAACAACGCCTACACCATGGGTGGCGACAGCCCGGGTGTGTGCCGGCCGAGCCGCAACATGTTGCTCAGCGGTCGGGCTTACTTCCGCTTCCAGAATGCCCAGCCGACGGGTATAAGGAAACCGCGCAAGTATGCCTCGGCCGAGAAGCCCAACGTTCCAGATTCAATGAAAGCGGCCGGCTACGAAACGTATCACCGCGGCAAGATCGGCAACACGGCTCGATTGATTCACCCGCGTTTCGACCACACCAAGTACGTGCCTGTGCACTGGCAGTCGAAAAACGGGCAGCCGGGCAAGGTCGTCGTCGACGAGGCCATCGCCTTTCTGAAAGGCCGGAAGACCGATAAGCCGTTCTTCATGTACCTGGCGCCTTCCGAACCGCACGATCCGCGGATCTCGGCAAAGGAGTATCGTGATCGGTACGATCGCGACAAGATTCCCTTGCCGGAGAACTACCTGCCCGTCCACCCGTTTGACAACGGCGAGATGACCATCCGCGATGAGCGCCTGGAAAAGTGGCCGCGCAGCGCTGGCGCGATCCGCCGCCACCTCCACGATTACTACGCGATGATCACCGGACTGGATTACCACATCGGCCGATTGATCCAGGCGCTTAAGGACCTGGGCGAGTACGACAACACGATCATCGTTTTCTCTTCCGACAACGGTCTGGCGATCGGCAGCCACGGCCTGATGGGCAAGCAGTCGCTCTACGAGCATTCGGTAAAGGTTCCGCTGGTGATCGCCGGCCCGGGTATCCCTCGTGGGCGCTCCGACGCGCTGGTCTACCTGTTGGACCTCTACCCGACGTTCTGCGAGTTGGCCGGCGCCCCGGTCCCCGCCGGCCTGGATGGAAAGAGCCTCATGCCCATCATCACCGGCCGCTCCGAAAAGCTTCGGGATACGGCGTTCTTTGCCTACCGGCACCTCCAGCGAGCGGTGCGGGACGATCGCTGGAAGCTGATTCGCTATCCTCGAATCAACCGGACCCAACTGTTCGATTTGGCCGCCGACCCGCATGAGACACGCGACCTCTCGGCCGATCCCGCCGGCGCCCGGCGCATCGAGTCCATGATGGGGCTGATGCGACAGTGGCAACGGCAACTGGGTGATTCTGCGCCGCTGGCCGTGGATCAGCCGGCCGACGACAGTTGGACGCCCCCGGTCAAAAAGCGCCGGAAGAAGAGGCGGTAACCGGAAGTCGAAACCGTGGATCCTGCTGTTTAGCGGGCGGGCTTGCCCGCCGTTGCATGAACGAATCTTCTCTGCCGGACCAACGGCGGGCAAGCCCGCCCGCTAAACGATGCTCTGCAGAATCATCCGTGGTTCCAAGAAAGAAACAGGAAACGATAATGGCCAAAAGAAAAGTAACAACACGGACTCCTGCCGGGCCGAAGCTCACGCCGCGCGACAAGCGGACGCTCGGCCAGTTAACCGAGCTGGCCGATTCGGTCGTCACGGCGGCCCGGCGGCGCCGCGATCCGCACGTGGACATCCCGACCCGGGCGCTGTCGAACATCCGCTACAACCGCTTGAAGAAGATCCTCGAGATGGGCCGCAACACGACGCGGCGCGGGCTGTTCAACCTGTCGCAGGCCAAGAGCTTCATGCAAACGATGCTCGTGGCCAGCGGCACCAAGCAACTGATCGACCAGGGCAAAACGACTAGTATCCGAGGTCTCTTCTATCTGCTCAAGCACACCATCGAGGGCACCAGGGAAGAGACCTTCGGCGACCAGGCCGAATGCGACCCGGTGATCGAGGACACCGAGGTCCTGTTGGGCAGCCTCCGCGAGGAACTGCATCTGTACGCCCAGAAAAAGGGCGACATGGTCGGCGAGCTTATCCTCACGGACCGGGGTGACGAGATCGACTGCTCGCGGATGGGCTCGGGCGGATACGGCATTCCGTCGATCGTTGAGCCCGAGGTGATCCAGTTCAAGAAGTGCGGCGCCCGGTTCGTCCTCCACGTCGAAAAAGACACGGTCTGGCAGCGGTTCAACGAGGACAAGTTCTGGCGGACGCACAAGTGCATCTTGACCCACGGCGGCGGCCAGCCGCCCCGCGGCGTCCGCCGGCTCCTCTACCGATTGCACAACGAACTGAAGTTGCCCGTCTATTGCCTTTTGGATAACGATCCGTGGGGATATTACATCTACAGCGTGATCAAGCAAGGATCGATCAACCTGGCTTTCGAATCGCGTCGGATGGCGATCCCCGGCGCTCGATTTCTCGGCTTGCGGAGCAAGGATTTCGACCGGTGCAAATTGTCCGACAGCGTCAAGATCGACCTGAGCGACAAGGACCGCCGCCGAGCCAAGCAGATCGCCAACTATCCATGGTTCGCCAAAAAAAGACCCTGGCAGACCGAGATCAAGCGGATGGTCTCCAACGGCTTCAAGCTGGAAGTCGAAGCACTCATCAGCAAGGACATCAGCTACGTGACCGAGGAGTAC
>CAZWWC010000049.1:0-17836 GCA_964637625.1 uncultured Planctomycetaceae bacterium | reverse complement strand
TGGGGCATCCACAGGGCCTTGTCGACCAGCTCCAGCATCACTTCGGGATCGAACGGCTTGCGCAGATAGTAGGCACCACCGACGTCATGGCTGCGGCGAATGATGTCGGGGATCTGGGCGCCGGAGAGGAACATGACGGGCACGTCCTTCAGGTTGTTGCGGTTCTTGAGTTCTTCGCACATCTCCAGACCGCTGTGTCCTTCCAGATTGATGTCCGAAAGGATCAGGTCGGGCGTGTTGGTCTCGGCGAACCGAAGGGCGTCTTCAGCATTGTTGCAACAGTGGCAAACGTAGCCGGCCCGGGCGAGCACCGTGGCCACTTCGCCCAAGACGTCGGCCTCGTCGTCAATCACGAGGATCAATGGTTGTTTCTGCTTGTCTGAAAAGACCACCGGGCTTGTCTCCTATTGAGGCTGGGAAAATGGTTGGACCATCGTCTTTTTCTGCGCCCCACTCCACCGTCATATCTTCCTTCGGCCGCAAACTCTCTAGTACTTAGCGTTCTTTTCCCTCCCTTCCTGATCGGAATAGTCGGATTGATCGTCACCGTCGGCAGTCGGTCGGCGCACCTTGAGCAGGTAGACCAGGGCGAGGAAGTCGTACACAGCGTGGGTCGTGATGGGCACGAGCAGATTCTCCGAGCTGTTCCAGAGCCAGCCCAGATAGAGCCCGATCAAACTGGTTATCGCGAAATAAGTGAACGAAAGGGGATGGGCCAGCCCGAAAGCCAGGCTGCCGGCGGCCAGGCCGACCCAAACGCCCACCGACCCGCCGATCCACTGGGCCAATCCGCCTTGGAGCAGCCCGCGAAAGAGCAGTTCCTCGCCGATGCCCGCCACGAGCGAAATCGCGGCGATCTCCAGCAGTCGGCATTGACGGAACATGGGCACGAGTCGCTCCTCGACGATGTGCGTCAGTCGGGCGAAGGGAGCCCAAGGACATTTGAGACAGACCCAGAAGAGAGCCAGGGCCGGCACCGTGGCCGCCAGGCCCCAAGCGGCGTCGACGCCATCTAGACGAAAGGTGGCGGCCGGTGCATAGCCGAAGAGCCAACCGAGCCCCACGGCCAGGAAGGCCAACAGCGCCTCGAAGATCGTGGCCAACAGGGCGAAGTTTTCGGGCGGGGGCAGTTCGTCTTCCATGGGCAATTTTCTTCAGTCGGGGGGCGGGAAGACCCGGCCGTCGCTCATACTTCCGAGGTGGGCGTAAATCTGAGGGTCGATTTGATTCTCGATGAAGCGGAGTGAGCCGTCGGCCATGCCGAACTGCGCGCCGCCGGGATGTTCGCTACCGGCCGACTCGAAGAAGCCGTTGTTTAGTCCGCCAGGATTGCCCGAATCGTCGTCTTGATGGGGCTCGGCCGTATCAAAAAGCGTGGCCGCGCCGCCGACGGCCCAACCGTCGTCGCTTGAGCGGTTCCAACGATCGTAGCCGGTGGCGTCGGGTACGGGCGAGAGCCGCTGTAGCTCGCCGATCAGGATCGTGTGCGCCGACCCGTCGGTGATATCACGGAAGCGGGTCCGGCTGTTCGGTGAGAGGGGACCGATTCGTTTTCCATCCGAGCCATAGAGTGTGTTACTGACCGTGAAGCGATGGCCGCATCCTTGGCCCGTCGAACATTGGTTGATGAATCCGTTCGTACGTCCTAGACATCCACCATAATCGTTTCCGCCGGCGTCCATCCCGAGGAAAACGTGCTCTTGATCCTCGTCACGAATACCGCCTCGACGGCTGGGGCAATAGAAGAGGGCGATGTCGGTTCCAGCCAATTCTCGATTGCCGGCCACGTTGGTCGAGTAATTCCATCGCTTTCGGAGCCCATCCTGCTCGATATACGAAAGGATCGCAAGCATCCAACTGGTGCCCTGCCAGCCGGTTTCTGCTTCGCGCCACGCGTTGTGTTGTCCCGCGCCCGGGTACGTTGGCTCGACAACACATCCCGACGGAAAGGCACCTTGCGACTCGGCGTGTTGGTGCAACGCCAGGGTGAGTTGTTTGACGTGATCGGCGCAGATAGCGCGCCGGGCGGCTTCGCGGGCCGCTTGAACGGCCGGCAGTAACAGGGCGATCAGCACGCCGATGATCGCGATCACCACCAAAAGCTCGACCAGCGTAAAAGCGCGTGTTCGTCGCCTGCGATGGGTCATTGAATCAGCCCCCCTTGTCGCCCTGCCGACGCTAAAGGAATTCCGGTGCGTCCATTCTATCGTGCCAGGGTAGTAGATCAACCTATCCCCAGGCGGGCGGCCCACGGGGAGTCGCCTCGAAGCAGGTCGGCCGTAAGCGCCGGTGCCATGCCCACGCCTGTCGTTAGAGTGTCCGGGAAGTCGAGTTGGCCCCAAAAAACCGAGCCGCGCTGCGTAAGGGAGCGGTCTAATCGCCGTTGTTCAGACGCTGTCTGGATCTCATGGTTGGTTTGTCCAATGGTGCG
This sequence comes from uncultured Planctomycetaceae bacterium, assembly GCA_964637625.1. Classification (GTDB taxonomy): domain Bacteria; phylum Planctomycetota; class Planctomycetia; order Pirellulales; family Thermoguttaceae; genus UBA11386. The sequence goes on along the minus strand of CAZWWC010000049.1, from coordinate 15,405 downwards.
AAACACTGCTGGACAAGCCAGCAGTGGCGCCCGAATTGCGAAAACCTCGTGTTTTCCCGAGTCCAATTCCCGGATGGCCTCTCGCTTGCATGAGCATGTTTTCCGACATCGAAGCATGGCCATCCCGGCGCGCTCCCGGCGCGCCGGGATGGCCATGGCACCCGGCAAGAACCGGGACCGTCCCCTGTCCGGACTCACACTGAAGCAAGGGGGAAGCACCCCCAGGTGGTTGAAAGTCGTCGTCGGCAGTGGATAATAGGGATTCATGGAAACCGACCCACGACAACTCGATACCCGGGTCAAAGTGGTCACGCCCGAGAACATTGCGTTTCAATACCACGTTGCCGGGCCGTTTCGCCGGTTGCCTGCGTATCTGATCGATCTGGCCATCCGTGTGGGGATCTGCCTGGCTGCTCTGTTTGGTCTGTCGATCGTCTTCAGCCTTGCCGGCCTGGGCAACGTCGGGCAAGGCCTTTGGTGCGTACTATTCTTCTTGTTGGCGTGGTTCTACGGGGGCGTGTTCGAGACGTTCTGGAACGGTCAGACGCCGGGCAAGCGAATGATGCGCATTCGCGTGCTCTCGGTGGAGGGTCAAGCCATCAACGCGTCGCAGGCCGTGCTGCGGAACATCCTGCGGGCCGTGGACAGTCTGCCCGGCTTCTACCTGCTGGGTTTGATCTCGGCGTCGATGAACGATCGATTTCAGCGGCTGGGTGACTTGGCGTGCGGGACGATGGTCGTCAGCGAAGAGCCGCACTGGCTGCGGGGCGTGGCCAAGGTGAACGAGCCGGAGGTGCTGCGGTTGACCGCTCGCATCCCGGCCTGGTTCCAGCCGAACCGCTCCCTGGCGCGTGCGTTGGCGGTTTACGTCGGGCGCAGGGCGAACTTCACGCCCTCGCGCCGCATACAGATCGCTCGATACCTGGGCGTGCCGTTGCGCGAGCGGCTTGGTTTGCCGCAACGGACTCATTTGGATTATCTGTTGTGCGCGTTATACAATCGAGCATTCGTGACCGATGAGGTGCCCGAGTCGGGCGCGCCGGACGCCGCCGGCACCGTGACGGCCCAGCGCGTGGAGGGCGACCCGCCCCTGCCGGCAGCCGTCGGGAGCGTAACCGACCAACGAGGGGACTCATGAAGGTATCCGATCTGCTTGAGGCCCGTCGAGAGAAATGGCAGGCGCTCGAACAACTCTGCGCTCGGCTGGAGAGTCGAGGGCGTCGACGGCTCGATGCGCCCATGGTGACTCGGTTCGCCTCGCTCTATCGTTCGGCGTGCGCCGATTTGGCGTTGGCCGATGCCTATCAATTGCCGCAGGAGACGATCCGCTATCTCCATCAACTGGTCGGTCGGGCACATAATCAACTCTATCGGAGCCGGCTGTTCAAGATATCGACGTGGGCGCATCAACTTCTGGTTGAAGTCCCTCAGCGGCTGTTTCAAGACAAGGCGTTGCGGCTGGCGTTTTTCATCTTTTGGGGTGTGTTTCTGCTGTCGGGCATGCTTTCCTATGCCCGGCCCGACTTCGCACAGCGTGTGGTGGGCAAAAAGATGTTGACGATTGTCGAGGCAAGGTACGCACAACCGGCCAACCGGGACAACCCCGCGTTTTGCGGCGGCAGGATGGGATTCTACATCGCCAACAACGCGGGCATCGGCTTGCGGTGTTTCGCGATGGGGCTGCTGTTCGGCGTCGGCGGGCTGTTGACAACCCTCCATAATGCGGCGATTCTGGGCGGCATTTTCGGCCACATGGCCACCACGGCCCAAAGTGAGAACTTCTTTCGGTTCGTCACGGCGCACGGCCCTTATGAATTGACGGCCGTGGTCATGGCGGCCGGCGCCGGGATGCGGCTTGGGTTCTCGTTGCTGGACACGCAGGGGCAAACCCGAATCGCCTCGCTCCGCCGCGCGGCCTCCGAGGCAATGCCGACGATGGGTGCGTTTCTGGTCCTGTTCGTGTTGGCTGCACTGATCGAAGCCTATATTTCACCTTCGTCGCTTCCCTATGCCGTCAAAGCTGGCGTTTCCATCTTCTCGGTTGCCACGTTGGTGTTCTACTTCGTGCTGCTGGGCTATCCGAGGGACGACGGGGCCGTCGGCCGGGCGATGTCGCCACGCGGAGGACGTCCTCCGGATGCATCGGTCGACAAGCCACGGCCCGAGAAGGAGACTGCCCAGAAGTCGAGCATGCAGGAGGGTCGCCGTGCAATTGGATAAGACGCAGATTGTCGTTCGCGAACGATCGTTTCTGGATATCCTGGATCTGGCCTTGCGCGTGATCCGATGGTGTGCCGGACCGTTGGCGATTGCGCTGGCTGCGGGCATCTTGCCGATGTTCCTGCTCAATGTTTATCTCTTGTCGCGTTTCGAGGAACCCAACCTCCGTTTTGGCTTTCCCGTGGGTTACATGCTCTTGCTGATGGTTTTCGTCGTTTGGGAGATTCCCCTGGCCACGGCGCCGGCGACGTTGTATTTGGGCCAGGCGGTGTTCCAGCAGCGGCCTTCGGCTTCGCGCATAGCGGGCGATTTTCTGCAATCGTTGCCCCAGTTATTTGTTTATCAGGTGCTCTTGCGGATGCTGCTGGTTTGGTTGCTGGTGGGTTGGCTTTGGCTGTTCAGCCGATACACGTATCTCAGCGAGGTGATTCTCTTGGAGCGAAACCCGCTGCGTCAGCGATCCTCGGCCAAGCCCTCGACCGGACGGCGCTGTCGGACGTTGCACTCCGGGGTCGGTGGGGCTTTGCTGGTTCGAGGGATGGGCTCGGCGGCGTTGGGAGGTTTGCTCTTGTTGTCGTTTTGGGGATCGATTTGGATGCTTCGGGGGCTGTTGTTGGGCCAGTGGGAACTCGAAAACACGATGTTTACCCATTATTTTCACGCGGCACTGTGGTTGGCCGTTGCGTTTTTCGGCGTGGTCCGTTTTTTGAGCTATCTTGACATTCGCATCCGCCGCGAAGGTTGGGAAGTCGAGTTGGTCATGCGCGCCGAGAGCGAACGTTTAGCCGGCCCCGAAACGATTTAGAAACCATCTCAAAACGCAGTTCATGGTTGTCATCCTGAGCGAAGCGAAGGATCTCGAAGCGAAGCATCTCAAGTCTTTCAGTGCCAAAGAGATCCTTCGCTTCGCTCAGGATGACAGACAAAGGCCAAAAGAAATTCTGAGATAGTCTCTTAGCAGAGGTAGGGTGTGCAAGCACGCACCCTACGACGGGTGTGAGAAAACCATGATTCACTTTGCCGTCTACACCGCGATTGCTTTGCTGACGGCTCGGACCGAGCCGGAGCAGTCCGTGGCGCGTGGCCGCGAGGCGCTGGATCGCTGGTGGGGTGGCTATCCTTGGTACGATTCCCACACCGATGGTGTCAAGCCTGTCGAGGTTCCCAAGCCGTCGTGGGCCGATCGGAACTGGGACTGGACCTTCGATGGATTCTCGCCGGTCGTCATGGAGATCCTGCAGTGGACCCTGTGGCTGATCGTTGCGGTCGTTTTGCTGGTCGTTGTCTTCTTCCTCCTGCGAGCCTACTTCCGGGACGGCAGTCTCCGATGGGCCAGACGAGCGAAAAACAGCCAAGGCGAAGCGGACCGGCGGCGGCGCATCGAAGCACTGCCGTTTCCGCTGAAGGCGGCCAAGCTCGACTTCCTGGCCGAAGCACGGCGCTATTATCAGCAGGGACAATACGGCGAAGCCGTCAAATACCTTTTTAGCTACCAGTTGGTCGAGATCGACAGACATCGCGTCGTACGACTTGCCCGGGGAAAAACCAACCGGCAATACCTGCGCGAGATCGCTGCAGGCCGCCGCGCGGGCTTGGGAGGGTTGCTCCAGCAGACGATGTGGATCTTCGAAGACTCCTTTTTCGGAGGCCACCGGATCGATCGGGCCCGTTTCGAGGCGTGTTGGTCGCGGATTGCCGAGTTCGAGGCCCAGTTGAAGGGAGAAGCCGGATGAGGACGATTCGGTGCAGGACGACGCCGCCAGGCACGTCGGCCGTTTGTGTCGCCGCGGTTGCCGTGTGTCTGGCGATCTCGGGTTGTGGCAGCCGGATCGACGACACCTACGGCCAACGTCAAGGGCTCGGAGCCGGGAGGAGTGTGAACGGCACGGCGGTACTCGGCGAGATGTTCGAGCAGTCGGGCCACACCGTGTTCAGTTGGAATCGGCTCTCGCCCCGGCTTCGGCAGCGGGCCGACTGCATCGTCTGGTTTCCGGACGATTTTTCGCCGCCGACCAACGAGGTGTGCTCCTGGCTGGAAACGTGGCTCGAAGAGGAACCGGGCCGGACGCTCATTTACGTCGGTCGCGACTTCGATGCGGCACGATGGTATTGGGAAAAGATCGGCCCCGAAATTCCCTCCAAGCAGCGATCCGCATATGTGGTGCATTTGAACAAGGCCGGGAGCAAGTTCGCCGCCGAGCGATCCGCAATTTCATCCAGACAGAACTCACCCTGGTTTGACGTGGAGCATGAGTTATCCCGGCGGTCGGTTCAGACGCTTTCCGGCGATCCGGACTGGCTCGACGGAATCGATCCCGACAAGCTGGAAATCGAACTCAATGGGCGGTTTCTTCCGGCCGACTGCACCGAAGTCGTGCTGGAGTCGGAGGGCGATATGCTTGTCGCCCGCCAATGGATCGGCGAGAGCCAGTTGATCGTGGTGACCAACGGTTCCTTTTTGTTGAATCTGCCGCTGGTGAATCATGAACATCGCAAGTTGGCCGGGAAACTGATCGACACGATCGGAACCGAGAAGCACTCGGTCGTGTTTCTCGAAAGCCGCGCCGGGGGACCTCCCATTTCCGAGGACGATCTGGCCTCCGGCATGCCCAGCGGTATTGCGATCTTCAACGTCTGGCCAACCAACTGGATTTTGCTACACTTGGCCGTGGTGGGCATCCTGTTTTGTTTCTGGCGTTTTCCCATCTTCGGTGTTGCTCGCTCCGGCGAGCCGGCGCGGCTGTCCGACTTCGGCAAGCACCTCGACGCCGTGGCCGAATTGCTCAAGCAGTCGGGCGACGCGGCCTATGCCGGGCAGCGCGTGAAGCAGTACGTGGAGAAGGTGAAATCGAGTGACTGAGCAATCGTTGAGAAGAAACATGCATGGCCGTACTGATGCCGTCGCGTTGGCAGGATCAGTAGTTTCCAGTTTGGCTGGCTGATACTGCAGCAGGTCATCCTGAGCGTAGCGAAGGATCTCGATGGTCAAGGAGATTCTTCGCTACGCTCAGAATGACGATGCCGGGTTTCAATAAAACTCGGAACTGCTGAGGATCCGCGGGCTGCCGCCCGCGGCTATGAAGGTTGGTTCCTGACAACTAAATTTTGATAAACGGGACATGATCATGCAAGAACCTGAAATATCGCGTCCAACCCGGGGCAATCAGCCGGCGGAAGCCTTGTTCCATCGGATCACGGCCGAAGTGAGCAAGATCTTCATCGGCCAACAGGAACTCGTGTTGGGGACGCTGGTTGCGCTTTGCTCGGGCGGGCACGTGCTCATCGAGAGTGTGCCCGGCTTGGGCAAGACGCTTTTCGTCCGGACGCTGGGGCAAGTATTAGGATGCCGGTTCGGGCGGATTCAGTTCACGGCCGACCTCATGCCTTCGGACATCACCGGCTCGCCCATCTTCGACATGAAAACGCAAGAGTTCCGCTTCCGGCCCGGTCCGATCTTCACGCAATTGCTGCTGGCCGACGAGATCAATCGCTCGCCGGCCAAAACCCACGCGGCCTTGCTGGAAATCATGCAGGAATATCGCGTGACGGTGGATCGAGTCAGTTACAAGATCGAGCGCCCGTTTCTGGTCATGGCCACGCAAAACCCGATCGAATCGGAAGGCACCTACAACCTGCCCGAGGCACAACTCGACCGGTTCATGTTCAAGCTGGTCCTCGAATATCCGTCGGCCGAGGAGGAAACCAGCATCCTCTCCATGCACAGCGTTCGAGTCGACTTGGACGATCGGCTGGCCCAACTCAACACGGTTACCTCGCCCGAGGAAATCCTCACCATGGGCGGGCAATTCGGCGACGTTCGCGTGGATCCGAAACTGGTCGATTTCATCAACACGATCGTGCGGCTTTCGCGCGAGTGGCCTCACTTTCACATGGGCGCGTCGCCCCGGGCGGGGATCGCCCTGATGCAGGGCGCCCGAACCCTGGCGGCGTTTCGCGGCCGCGATTACGCCGTGCCCGACGACGTCGTCGAACTCGTGCTGCCCGTGCTGCGTCATCGAGTGATCCTCTCGGCCGAAGCGGAGGTCGAGGGGCAACAGGTGGACGAGCTTCTCCGGTCGCTGGTCAACTCGGTGGAGGTTCCCCGGCTGTGAGTCCTCTGGCCCTAGCGCTGTTGAAGCTGGCGGTGGCCGTGGCACCTCTTCTGGTGCTGGCCTGGGCGTTGCACGTCTATCCTCGCCGGCGCCTGGTGCTGTTGGCGTTGTTGCCCTCGGCGTTGACGTTCGTCCTTCTCGGCTGGGAAGCGGCCCTGCCGATCGTGGTCGGCCTGGACGTTGTGTGCATCGTCGTGGCGCTGGGCGATCTGTTCACGCTGCCGCGGCGGCGTGATTTTTCGGTCGACCGTCGGATGGGCCGCGTGTCGTCGTTGCGCAAGCCCCATCCGGTCGTGCTCACGCTCGAAAACCACGCACGCCGGGCCTTTGCGGTGTCGGTCCGCGACGGCGCGGCCGCCGAACTGCATCCTCGTCCCGAGCGATTCGACCTGAGGCTGCCGGGCCGGTCGAAGACGACGCTGAACTACCGGCTTCGCGCCGAACGTCGCGGCGCGCTGGCGATTTCCGCCGTGCACGTTCGTGTGCTGAGTCGGTTGGGCTTCTGGCAGCGGCTGTTGGTCTTCCCGCAGGAAACACGGCTGCACGTCTATCCCGACATGCAACAGCTCAGCCAGTACGCCTTGCTGGCCCGGACCGATCGGCTCAACTTGCTGGGTGTCCGTCGGGTGCGGCGCGTCGGCCAGGACCACGATTTCGAGCGGCTTCGCGATTACACGGTCGACGACAACTACAAACACATCGACTGGCGAAGCACGGCCCGACGCCGCAAACTGACCGTCAAGGACTTCCAGACGAGCCAGTCGCAGCGGATCGTCTTTCTGGTCGACTGCGGGCGGATGATGACCAACGAAGCGGCCGGGCTGAGCCTGTTGGACCACGGCCTGAACGCGATTCTGATGCTCAGCTACGTCGCGTTGCGTCAGGGTGATTCGGTCGGCCTCGTCGCTTTTTCCGACGCGATCCACAGCTTCGTGCCCCCGCGCGGCGGAATGAGCCAAATGAATCGCCTGCTGCACGCCTCGTTCGATCGGTTTCCCCAACTGGTCGAGTCGCGCTACGATCTGGCGTTCCGCTATCTGGCTTCGCGCTGCCGAAAGCGGTCGCTCGTGGTGCTTGTCACCAACGTGATCGACGAGGTGAACGCCGGCGCGATCGAGCGTTATCTGGCCAATCTGGTCGGCCGGCATCTGCCGCTGGGAGTCCTGCTGCGCGATCGGCGGATGTTCGAAGCGGTCGAGTCACCGGAGTTAGCAACCGCTTCGCCGCGCCGCGCCGAGCAGCACGCCGGTTCTCCAGTGCCGCCATACGGCGAGCAGGTATGGCGGGCGGCGGCCGCGGCCGAAATCCTCGGTTGGCGGCACCAGGTTCTCACCGACCTCCAGAGCAAAGGTGTCCTGGTGCTGGACGTGCCGCCCGAGAACATGACGGCGCCGCTGATCAACCGTTACCTGGAGGTCAAGGCGCGGCACTTGCTATGACGAGCCAATCCGCACCAATGCTCGAAGCTGTCCGGCTGAGGCGTCTTCACGCCGACCGGCAGCACTGCCTGTTGGACGACGTCTCGCTGGCGGTTCACGCCGGCCGGCCGCTGGGTGTGATGGGGAGCTCGGGTGCGGGCAAGACGCTTCTGCTGCGCGCCCTGGCCATGCTCGATCCGACGGACTCGGGCGAGGTTCGGTTCCAGGGGCACGTGGCCCGACGTGCGTCGGTGCCATGGTTCCGCTGCCAAGTGATCTACTTGCATCAACGGCCCGTCCTGCCGGGCGCAACGGTCGAGGCCGCATTGCGGCAGCCCTTTGCACTGGTGGCCCATCGCCGGCGCCGCTTCGAGGAGGCCCGAGCGGTTGAGCTGCTGGGGCGCGTCGGACGCGACGCTTCTTTCTTGGAGAAACCGACGGCGAATCTCTCGGGCGGAGAGCAGCAGTTGTCGGCGCTGGTGCGCGCCATGCAACTCGATCCGGTCGTCCTGCTGTTGGATGAGCCGGCCGCTTCGCTCGACCGGGATGCGACTCTGGCAGTCGAAACGCTGTTGGCCGAGTGGCTGGAAGAATCGCCCGGCCAGCACAGCTACGTCTGGGTGGGGCACGATGTCGAGCAGACCCGGCGTATGACGCACGAGACGGCATTCATCCACGGCGGCCGTGTTACGAGGGAGCCTGCCTGATGCCGGGTCAACTGATCGAGCTGTCGGTGTGGCAGATTGGCCTGGCGGCCTCACTGGTGGTCGCCAGCGCCGGCATCTCGCTGGCCCTGCAGTTGGGGCTGCACGGGCGTCTGCTTTGGGCCAGCGTCCGCTGTGTGGTCCAGTTGGTTCTCCTCGGCCTGGTGCTCCGTTGGATCTTTGCGCCTGGCAGGCAGTGGTACGTGGTGGTGAGCCTGGGCCTGGCCATGACCTTGATCGCCGGGGTGGTGGCGTTCGGACGAAACGAGCGCCGCTACGCCGGCATGTTGTTGGACGCGGTTATTTCGGTTTGGGCTTGTTCCTGGTTGATTGCCGGCGTGGCCTTGCTGGCAGTGGTTCAGCCCGAGCCGTGGTACCAGCCGCGCTATGCGATTCCACTTCTGGGCATGATCCTGCACAGCACGCTCAACGGGATCGCGCTCGGGCTGAATCGGTTCACTCGGGAGGTGTACGATCGGCGCGGGGAGATCGAGACCCTCCTGGCTCTGGGAGCCACGCGCCGCGAGGCGGCCCGGGGACCGATTCAAGAGGCCGTTCGCACGGGCATGATCCCGACGATCAACGCCATGATGGTGATGGGTATTGTTACCCTGCCGGGCATGATGACGGGGCAGCTTCTGGCGGGCGTCGATCCGATGCAAGCGATCAGCTACCAGATCGTCATCATGTTCTTCCTGGCCGCGGCCAGCGCCCTGGCCACCTCGGGCGTGGTGCTGTTGGGCTACCGCCGGTTGCTCTCGGCCGACCATCAACTGCTGCTCGAACGGTTTCAGCAGTAGGCAGTAGACTTACCACCAGTAGAAGTGCTCGTCGTGGGCCAGTTGATGGCGGCGGAGCAAGGCGACGAACTCCTGCTGGAAGGACCGCTCTTGGTGATGTTCCTCTTGCTCAAGCACATACTGGCGGACTGTGTCCAGATTGGAGAAGCTCACCGAGAAGGCCCCGTAGCCCGACTGCCAGGCGAAGCGGCCCTGGTCGGGAAACGTCTCCTGGACCCAATCGGCCGACTCGTTCTTCACCGCGCGGACCAGATCGTCCACGCTGGTCAATCGGCCCAGGGCCACCAGCAGGTGGACGTGGTCGGACATCACGCCCGAGGCGACCAACTGGGCACCTTGGTCTGCGACGATGGCGGCAAACTGCTCGGGCAGCCGCTCGGCCACCGACGGTCGGAGCGACGGCTGGCCGTCCTTCGTGCCGAACACAATATGGCAGTGCATCGACAGAAACACGTCGGGCATGATGAAGTCTCTCTTTAAAGGGTGAAGTGTGAGCACCGGGTGCCACTGCTGGCTTGTCCAGCAGTGCTTCTTCCTTTCACTCTTCTTCCTTCACTCTTCCTTCTCCGGCACTTTCTCCAGGATTTCCAGCAGCACTCGGTCGGGCTCGACGCCCTCGGCCTGGGCTTCGAAGTTGACGATCACGCGGTGGCGCATGGCCGGCAAGAACACGCGGCGCACGTCCTCAAAACTCACGTTGTAGCGGCCGTCCAACAGCGCCCGAACCTTCGCGCCCAACGCCAGTGTCTGTGCCCCGCGAGGGCTGGCGCCCCAACGTAAGAACTGGTTGGTAATCGGCTGGGCGAACTCGCCTTCGGGATGGGTCGCCAACACGAGCCGCACGATGTAGTCCTGCACGTGCTCGGCCAGGACCACCTCGCGGACCAGCGATTGCCACTGGAGAATCTCCGGGCCGTCGAGCACTTGGGCCGGCTCGACCATGGTGCCGCGCGTCGTCCGGTCGATGATCGTGCTGAGTTGCTGGCGGTTCGAATAGCCGACCAGCAGCTTGAAGAAGAAGCGGTCGAGTTGGGCCTCGGGAAGAGGATAGGTTCCTTCCTGCTCGATCGGGTTTTGCGTGGCCATGACGAGAAACGGTTTCTTCAGGTTGTGGCGCGTGCCGGCGGCCGTAACGGTTCCTTCCTGCATGGTTTCGAGCATGGCCGATTGCGTCTTGGGCGTGGCCCGATTGATCTCGTCGGCCAGACAGATTTGGGTGAAGATCGGCCCGCGCTGGAATTCGAAGACCCGGCGGCCCTCGGGCGTTTCCATGACCATGTTGGTGCCCAGGATGTCGGCCGGCATGAGATCGGGGGTGAACTGGATTCGCGAGAAGTCCAGATCGAGGACCTTGGCCAGGGTGCGGACCAGCAACGTTTTGCCCAACCCCGGCACGCCTTCCAAGAGGCAATGTCCCCCGACAAACAGGCAAGTCAACACGCCGTGGATCGTCTCGTCGTGCCCGACAATCACTCGGGCAATCTGCTCATAAACGACCTGATATCGCTCGACGAACTGTCGAGCACGTTTTTCCATCGTCTCGGCGATGCTCATAGGTCAGTCTCACTGGCTTGAGGTTGTCGATGATTTTCGTGGTCGAAATCCGCTTCGACTGGGCCTTGGCGGCTGGTACTCTCGCAGGACCATGTTCATCCAAACCAGAATACACCATCGGGTCATGTTTTTCGACCGGTTACGATTTCTCGTCTCTTTGCTCCCAGACTTTTTTCTTAGCCCGCAGGAGTCGCTCCGTATACGACGGCTCTTCGGCTGGCTGCTCGGAGGCCATCGAAGGGGTCTGCGGCTTGCGGGGCCGGCCGCCAGGGCGTTGTTTGCCCGGCTGATCGAGCGGCGTCGTGTCGGCGGGGGACTCGGCGGAGGCTTCAAACCGGGCCGTCGCCGGGCTTTCGGCCGCGGCGGCCTCGCGCAGCTGCCGGAGACGATCTTCGAGTTGCGCTTTGCGGCTTCGCAGCCGGTCCATCGTTTCGGGCTGCGCGACTTCCGGGCGGCGTCGCAGGACGAAGTTGCCCACCGTTGCCAGAGCCGGCCGCGCCCAGCCGAAGTTCACCTGGACGCGTCGGACAAAGACGTCGAAGAAAAACAAGCAGCCGGCCGCAAGCGCGAGATAGTGCCAGGCCTGCTGATTGCTGGTTGCCTTTTTCAGGTCGTGGCGGAAGGTGTCGAACGCGAGTAATGCTTCGATTTCGTCGGGAGTCCTCTCGGTTTCGATAACCAGGCCGGCCGAGCCACCTGTGGGTCTCATGGCCGCCATGGTGTCAAGCAGCGGTTTATTGGTCGCCCGATCACGAAACTCGTGTGAATAGGGTATGTTCAGACCGGTGAGGATCGGCGCCTCGCCGACGCCCGGCCTGAGGACGATGGAATAGCTGCCTACCTTGCGTGCTGGAAAACGGCCGACGTAACGTCCCGGCGCGAGCTGCTCGATTTTCAGATCAATCGGTTCCAGGTCGGGCCCGATCGCACTCCCGGCCGGGTTCAGGAAGTCGATGAACTCGTCGTTTTTGTCCAACGCGTTGAGGATCACTTTGACCTCGTCATCCTCGACCTGTATGCTGACGGTGTACTTTCCACTACTGTCTGCCGGGCGCATCGACCATCGGACGATCTGGCCGAAGAGTTTGTCGTAGTCTTCCCAGCCGGTCCACTTGGCAGCCCAGTCGGCGCCCGCGTCGGTCGTCAGCGCAACCGCACGTCCCGACCCGTAAATCCAACCGGCCAAGACGGTGCTGTTGCGCTCATCGGGTGGCAAGGGCGAGACGAGCGGCACCTCGACCAGCGGGTTTTCCTTGACGCTGGTCATCACGAATGCGTGGATCGGCGGCAAGGGGCCGTCGAGGCCGCGGATCATGTCGTGCTGATATTTCACCAGCGGGCGTACACCTTCCTGGCTCCTGTAGATGAGCGGCCGGGCAATCCGTCGGGCTTCCTCAATGAAGATGCGAGGCAACGCTTTGGGATTCTTGACACGATGGAACTTCCCTCCACCGACTCTCGCAATCTCGGCGAGCAGCGTTTCGTCGGCCGAGGGTCCCACGGCCACCGTGCTGATCGTAATGTCGTCGCGGTGGATCCGAGCGGCGAGCTGCCCGTAGTCTTTCCCCATCGTGCGGCCGTCGGTCAGCACGATCATGTGCTTGACCGAGGCTTCGATGTTGCGCAATCCTTTGTATCCGAGGACCATGCCGGGGTGCATGTTGGTACCGCCGCCGCTGCCGATGCGCCGGATGCGTCGCGCGATCGACGAGGGGCCGGCCTTGGTCATCGGGACGACCCACTCGGCAAGCGAATCGAAGACGACCACGCCCACGTAGTCCCGCTCGCCGAGCGTTTTGGCGCCTGCGATCGCGGCCGCCTTGCATAATTCCAGCTTTTGGCCCGACATCGAACTGGAGCGGTCGATCACCAGGACGATCGCGCCGGTGGGAACGACCTTGACATTCTTGATTTGGAAGTCGACGGGCATGGCCTGTTCGAGCGGCGTGTTGGTCCAGCCGCCGGCACCAAAGCTGCCCGGGCCGCCGAGCATCACCAACCCGGCGCCTTGCTGTTGCGTGTTGCGCACCAGCATTGAGATCTGGCGATCGGTGAACTGCTCTCGCGGCACGTTGGCCAGCAAGACCGTGTCGTAGGGCTGCAACTCGGCCAGTTCGGTAAACAGCTGATTGGTTGGTTGACGGATCACTTCTAAGTCTTGTTTCCTGAGTCGCTCGACCAGAAAGTCGAACTCACCGCGGTGTTGGTCGTCCTTGGCCAAGCGATCTTCGATCAACAGCACGCGTCCTTTGCCTCGGATGTGGGTGATAGCCGTTGCCCGGTTATTCTGCGACATCCAATCGTCTTCGGGCCGGTCAGCAGTGACGCGGGCTTCGTAGTTGTAGGAACCCGGCGTGGCAGCCTGTTGGCGAATCGGGGGGAGTACTGTTTTCCCCGGTGGCAACGTGACACGCTGGCTGCTGATTTCTACCGACTGATCACCCCGCCGTTGCCAGACGACGACGCGGCCGGTTGTCGTGCCCGAGTCGCCGAGGGTCGGTTCGGCCGTGTTCTCGAGGACCACTTTCAAATAGAACGGCTGACCGGGGCGGACGTTACTGGGGATGGACAATCGCTCGAGGACCACGTCGGCACGGTTTTGATAGCGGACCGGCATCACGTCGATACCGACGCCTGCCTCCGAGACGTGCTGTGCCTGTTTCAGGGCGTCGCCCAGGTTTTCGTTGCCGTCACTGACCACGACGATGCGTTTGGCCGCGTCTTCGGGAAAGGTAGCCTGGGCCAGGCGGATTGCGCCGGCCAGATTCGTGTTTTCGGGATCGAGCGTACTTTCGATCCGGCCGGGAATATGGGCTTTGTGATCAATCGGCGGCAGTTCAATGGCCGCGTCGCGGCCGAAGACGATGACCGCGACTCGATCCTTATCCTTCAGATGGCGCTCGATGGCCCGGTTGACGTAGTCGACCATCGCCTCACGACGTTCTTGCGGAATGCTCAGCGACTGGTCGAGCAGATAGATGACCGTCAGCCGATTGCTCGCGCGGACCCACTGCACCTCGGCCATGGCAAGCACCAACAGCAGCAGGACGAGGCTGCGCAGCGCCAGGGCAAGGATCCGACGAAACCGGCCCAGGCAAGCCAGCCGCGGATAGCTCCAGCACCAGAGTACGGGAATCAGCACCAGCAGCACCAGATACCAGGGCGACTGGAATGCGAGGCGGTAATCGAGCATAGGCTTTCGTAGCGAGGGTGTCCGGGAATTGGGGTCCCGGCGAGCCGGGACCCAAACCTCTCCCCTCATTATGCCTATGAGCCTACCGCTTTTCCTCTGTAGATTCCAGTACCTCGTGCTACCTGCTCTTGGCAGTTGGGTGGCTGGGGCATAGCGACGCGGTGCCCCAGGAGCTCACCAACTGGGGCACCGCTTTGCTATGCCCCAGCCACCGGCCGCCTGGGATAACCTTGACGAGGTGGCGCAAGGCTTGCTATAGTAAGATATTACGTCGACAGTGTAGACCTGCCAAACGAACGGATCTGGAGTTATGCCCACTGCGGTAATCGATGTCCGCAAGACGGACGACATTCGCGACGTGGTGCATCGAGCCGTCCAGGCGTTGGTCGAAGGTAAGCTTGTCGTCGTACCGACCGAGACGGTGTATGGGGTTGGCGCGTTGGCCCTGGACGAGCGGGCGGTCGAACGACTCTGTGCGGTGAAGGGCCGCAAAGGGGGGCATCCGCTGCCGATCGCCATTCGCAGTGGCGAAGAAGCGCTCGACTATGCGCCCGACATGAGCCCCTTGTTTCGACGTTTGGCCCGACGATGTTGGCCCGGCCCTGTGACCCTGGTGGTCGACAACTCGCATCCCGAGAGTCTGATTACCCGATTGCCTGACAGCGTCAGACGAGCCGTTTCACCGCACCAGACGATTGGGCTCCGCGTGCCGGGACATCAGGTCGTGTTGGATATTCTCCAGATGGTGGCGGGCCCGCTGGTTCTGACCAGTGCCAATCGCGGCGGAGCGCCCGAAGCCAAGGATGCCCAGGAGGCCATTGCGGCGATCGGTGACGAGGTGGCGCTGGTGTTGGACGACGGTCCCAGCCGATTCGGCCAGCCGTCGTCGGTGGTTCGCGTGCGAGAGAAAGACTTCGAGATGCTTCGCTCGGGCGTCGTGCCCGAGAAAACGCTGAAACGGCTCTCCGGCATGATGATTCTTTTCGTGTGCACGGGCAACACGTGTCGCAGTCCCATGGCCGAGCAGATGGCCCGTGATCTGTTGGCCAAGCGGCTGGGTTGCCCGCCGGAGAGCCTGGAAGATCGCGGAATGGTCGTACGTTCGGCGGGCGTAGCCGCCGGAGTGGGGGGCAGAGCCAGCGCTGAGGCCGTTGAGGTGATGGCCGAGACGGGCCTTGACCTAACGCGACACGAGACCCATCCCCTGACCGAGCCCTTGGTCCGCCACGCCGACCTTGTGCTGACGATGACCCAGGCACACCGCCAGACCATCGTGAGCCAATGGCCCGGCGCCGCCGAGCGTACGTGCGTTCTCTGTCGTGACGATTCTGATATACTGGACCCGATCGGAGGTTCCAAAGAGGGCTACGAGCACTGTGCCGAGCAGATTCGCAGCGAATTGGA
>CAZWWC010000048.1:0-18114 GCA_964637625.1 uncultured Planctomycetaceae bacterium | reverse complement strand
CCGCCGAGGACCCCGTCGAATACTACTTGCCGGGGATCAACCAGGTTGAAGTCCGGCACGAGATCGGGCTGGATTTTGCCCGCGTCATCCGCGCGATGCTCCGCCAGGCGCCGAACATCATTTTGGTGGGTGAGATGCGCGATCTCGAGACGGCTCAGATGGGAATTCAAGCCTCTTTGACTGGACACTTAGTTTTCAGTACACTACATACGAACGATGCGCCTAGTGCCATTACACGTTTGATCGATATGGGGGTGGCCGCATACCTCGTCTCCAGCAGCATCGTGGCCATTATGGCCCAGCGGCTGGTCCGTGTGGTCTGCCAGAAATGTAAACAAACATACACGCCTTCCGAGTCGGCCCTGAGGGCGGCGGGAATCAGCCCGGAGATGGCCGCCGACGCTACGTTCTGCAAAGGACGCGGCTGCGGTAGTTGCCAAGGTTTGGGCTACCGCGGCCGATTGGCTATTTTCGAACTGATGATTATGTCGCCCAAGATCCGCGAACTGGCTTTTAATTGTGCCTCCACCGGCTCGATCCGCCAAACGGCCATTAGCGAGGGCATGAAAACACTTTATGACGATGGTATCGTCAAGGCCTGCAAGGGAATAACGACTATCGAGGAAGTCCTGCGCGTGGCTACGCAGGATGAGGGATAATCTGCCGGGGGCCGGCTTTGTTTTGAAACACTACTGGACGTCACTCCGCCACCGCGAACCTCGCGGTGAGCCGAGCGTCGTCACCAATTGGCGTCCCCGCGCCGGGACTCGCCCTCCGTTGTCGAAACAGACCTTTGTGGTCGGCACCATATTGGGGGGAAGGCAGTGCTGGCGATGAGGTATTCCGTTTTACTGTGTTCGACTTGAATTCTCGACAGCCGACGCGAATAATCTTGATGCGGCGGAGACGGGTTGGGGTCGCCTGGTGCGCCCCGCCTCTCCGTTCGGCTGGGGGAGAGTGGGTTGGCTGTCCTTGGTGGGCAGACCAACCTTTTTTATCAATAGGGAACCGTGATTCGGGCGGGACACCGTAGCCGCGCCGCGTCGAGGCAACGTGTCTTCCTGTGAAGGGAATCTAAATGGGCACCATCCTGATCGACAAACTACTGCAGACGGTTATCAGCCGGAATGCCAGCGACTTGCACATTACGGTCGGATCGCCGCCGGTCGTCCGTGTCGACGGCCGGCTCATGCGGCTTGAGACCAAGGAGCTCAACGCCGAAGACACGGTCGGCCTGATGAAGAGCATCACGCCCGAACGGTGCCAGCAGGAACTCCAGGAGGTGGGCGGCACCGACTTCGGCTTCGCCTTCGGCGACGTGGCTCGATTCCGCGTCTCGGTCTTCAAACAGCGCGGCCACGTCGGCATTGTCTTGCGGCAATTGCCCACCAAGCTGATGGATTTCAAGGAGATGGGCACACCGGCCGCGATGGAGAGGCTGATCATGCGGCCGCGCGGCTTGATTCTAGTTACCGGCCCGACCGGCTGCGGCAAGACCACCACCCTGGCCGCGGCGGTCGACTACGTCAACCACAAGACGGACCGACACATTATCACCATTGAGGACCCGATCGAGTTCTTCCACAACCACGATAAGTGCATCATTAACCAGCGTGAGTTGAATGTCGACGTGCCGAGCTTCGCAGAGGCCATTCGTCGTGGGTTGCGTCAAGACCCCGACGTCATTCTCGTGGGCGAAATGCGTGACTTGGAAACGATCGAGGCCGCGATTACGGCCGCCGAGACGGGCCACATCGTCTTCGGCACGTTGCACACGACGGGTGCCCAGGGTACGGTCAACCGAATCATCGACGTTTTTCCGACGAATCAGCAGGAACAGATCCGTACCCAGTTGTCGGTCGCCATGATCGGCATCGTCTCCCAGGCGCTGCTGCCGAAGATCGGCGGCGGGCGGATCGCGGCCTATGAAATGCTCGTGATCACGCCCGCCATCGCCAACCTGATCCGCGAGAACAAGACGTTTCGGATCACCTCGGCGATTCAGACGGGGGCGAAGCTGGGCATGCAATTGCTCGACGACCACATGTTCGAATTGTGGAACAAGGGCATCGTGCTGAAGGAAGAAATCCTGGCCAAGGCAAACCTGCCGGAAGCACTTGCCGCCAAAATCGCCAGAGCCGAGCGAGGACTCCTGGAAGACGAAGAAGAGGCTCGTGCGCGGCTGGCCAAGGGCGGCAACAACGAGGAATAAAGCGAACGAAGGGCAATGGGCATTCCGTTTTCGGAACCACAGATGAACACAGATGAACTTTTGGGAACCACAGATGCACACAGATAAACACAGATATACAAATGCGTTTCGACGTCGAAGGAATGATCGCACGGATCCACTTCTCCGGGAACCCTGCAGGCGCCTTGTTTCGGCGGTGTTTCTCGGCTTACGATCCATTTCCCAAGGCTTCCTATCCGTTTTTATCTGTGTCCATCTGTCCCGGCGCGCCGGGATCCGTGGTTTCCTTTCATTGGCAGTCTGAGCGAGAAGATGGCTATTCGGCGCATCGGTCAAGTTCTGGTCGACCTCGGATTCATCGACGAGGATCAACTGCAAGCCCTGTTGGACGAGCAGCAACAGCGGCCCGGCGAATTGCTCGGCCAAATCGCCATCGACATGCACTTGATCACCGACGATCAGTTGGCCCAGGCGCTGGCCGAGCAGATGAATCTCCAGGTGGTCAATCTGGCCGACGTTACGGTCCCGCCCGAAGTGCTCAACCAGGTGACCGAGCCGATGGCCCAGCTCTACCGCATCGTGCCGATCAGTTTCAAGAACGACGTTCTGACGATCGCCATGTGCGAGCCGCAGAAGCTGTCCGTGCTCGACGAGCTGCGGAGTTTTCTCGGCTATGACATCCGCGCGGCGGTGACCACCGAGAAGGATATCCTCAAGGCGCTCGAACGCTACTACGCCGTGGGCGGCGAGAGTGTCGAGTCGTTGATTTCCGACATGGAAAGCGACGAGGAGTTGGTCAAGGCGGCCGAGCAGATGGAACGGGACGGGCCGCTCGACCTGACCAGCGTCGAAGCGCTGGCCGACAGCGCGCCGGTGCGCAAGCTGTTGAACATGGTCTTCTTGTTGGCCATCAAGGACCATGCCAGCGACTTGCATTTCGAGCCGTTCGAGAACGAGTTCAAAATCCGCATCCGTGCCGACGGCATACTTTATGAAATGGTGCCGCCTCCGCGCCACCTGGCCGTGGCCATCACGACGCGCATCAAGGTCATGGCCGACCTGGACATCGCCGAGCGCCGTCTGCCGCAGGACGGGCGGATTCAGTTGAGCGTCGGCGGCCACCCGGTCGACATGCGCGTCAGCGTCCTGCCCACCATGTTCGGCGAAAGCGTCGTCTTGCGGATTCTCGACCGGTCGGTGGTCATGCTCGACCTGGACGTCGTGGGCATGGATCCCACCACGTTGGCCAGTTTCCGCCAGATCATCCGCCAGCCCAACGGCATCGTGCTGGTCACCGGCCCAACCGGCTGCGGCAAGACCACGACGCTCTACGGCGCGCTGAACGAATTAAACGACATCACCGACAAGGTCATCACGACCGAGGACCCGGTCGAGTACGATCTGGACGGAATCATCCAGATTCCGATTGACGAAGCGATCGGCAACACGTTTGCCCAATGCCTGCGGAGCATTCTCCGCCAGGATCCCGACAAGATCCTGGTGGGCGAGATCCGCGACCTGGAAACGGCCGAAATCGCGGTCCAGGCCTCGCTGACCGGCCACATGGTCTTCAGCACCCTGCACACCAACGACGCGCCCAGCACCGTCACGCGGCTTCGGGACATGGGCGTGCCGCCCTTCCTGTTGACCGCCACGCTCGAGGCCGTGCTGGCCCAGCGGCTGGTGCGCAAGATCTGTCCGGAGTGTCGCGAAGAAACCGACCCGCCGACGGAGAAACTGGCCGAGCTGGCCCTGCGGCCCGACGACGTCATCGACAAGACCATCTATCGCGGCCGTGGTTGCGAAAGCTGCAACAACACGGGCTTTCGAGGCCGCATCGGCCTGTTCGAGTTGATGGAAATCAACGACGCGATGCGCGACGTCATCAACGACGGAGGGTCCTCGCAGAAGCTCCGCGCTTGTGCCTTGCAAAGCGGCATGCAGCCGTTGCGCGAGGCCGGGCTGGGAAAGCTCTACGCGGGCATCACCAGCATCGACGAAGTCATCCGCGAAACCATACTCGAAGAAGCGTAAGTGGAGGAGAGAACCATGCCGACCTTTCAATTCGAGGCCATGGACTCGACGGGCAATGAGATCAAAGACGTGATCGATGCCCCCACCGAGGAAGAAGCACAGGCAACCATACGGCAGATGGGATACTTCGTCACGAAGATCTCCGTCAAGAAAAGCCGTAAAGCCGCAGGAGACCACCGCGCCGCGAAGAAAAAAGGAAAGTCCTTCGCCATCGGCGGCGTCAAGCTCAAGGCGTTGACCACCTTCACCCGACAGCTCTCCATCTTGCAGGATGCCGGCCTGCCGATCTTGCGCAGCCTGCGAATCCTCGAAACCCAGGCCAAGCCCGGCACGCTGAAAAACAGCCTGATCGACGTCTGCGACGAAATCGAAGCCGGCTCCACGCTCTCCGAAGCGATGGCCAAATCGCCCAAAGCCTTCAACCGCCTCTACGTCAACATGGTCAAGGCCGGTGAGGCGGGCGGGGCACTCGAAATCATCCTCCGCCGACTGGCCGAGTTCCAGGAACGGGCCGAAGCGCTGCGACGCAAAGTCAGAGGCGCGCTGGTCTATCCCGTCACGGTCGTCCTGTTCGCCGTGGGTATCTTGGCGTTCATCATGATCAGGATCGTGCCCGCCTTCAAGAAAATCTTCGACGACTTCGAAGCCGAGCTGCCGACGATGACCGAGGTGCTCGTCACCACCTCGACCGCTATCTACGATTTCTGGTTTCTCATACCCGGCATACCGATCTCCATATGGCTCATGGTGAAGCTGATTCGCAAGTTTTCGGGCGGTCGGACCGGGTGGGACCTTTTCGTGCTGAAAATGCCCATCTTCGGCCAACTGGTCGAAAAGAACATTGTCGCCCGAACCACGCGCACCCTCGGCACGCTCGTCTCCAGCGGCGTGCCCATCCTCGAAGCGCTCCACATCACCAAGGAAACGTCCAACAACGCCATCTTCGAGAACCTGTACCAGAAGGTCTACGAATCGATCCGCGAAGGAGACACCATCGCGCAGCCCATGAAGGAAAACGCCAAACCTCCGTTCAACTTCGTTACCATGTTCTTCTGGCTCTTCTTCATCGGCGGGCCGATCGGTCTGTTGCTCTACGTGACTCGAATGAATAAACCCATTGTCGACGACATGGTCGTCAACATGGTCGACGTGGGCGAGGAGACGGGCGAATTGGATACCATGCTCTACAAAGTGGCCGACACCTACGACGAAGAGGTGGCCGTCTTGACCGACAGCCTCATGAGCCTGATGGAACCCTTGTTGATCGTATGCCTCGGCGGCATCGTGGGCTTCATCGTCATCGCCCTGTTCCTGCCGTTGATCAAACTGATCGAAACCCTGGCGTGAGAAGTGTGAAGTAAGAAGTGAGAAGTGAGAAGGGCAAAGACTCAGAGACATCGGTCCCCGGCGACCGAGGAGAGGCACCAACCATGGACAGCAGGCAGAAGCCAGTAGGCAGTAGGCAGTCCCGGCGCGCCGGGACAGGCAGATCGGTAGGGTGCGTGCTCGCACGCACCAAGGTTAGCCGCCGAGCCTGCTCGACGTTCCAACCCGGGTGCCACTGGCGTCCCGCCAGTGCGTGCTCGGGAGTGCCCACCCTACGGGGGCTGCGAAAGGGGACAGTCCCATTTTCGCCGCGCGAAAATCGGGACAGTCCCCGCGGTTTCACCCTGGTCGAGCTGTTGACGGTCATCGTCATCATCGGCATCCTGGCCGGGCTGATCACCGCCGCGGCCATGTCCGCGATGCGAACAGCGCGCCGGGCCACCATCACGCTGGAAATCAGCGAACTCACCATGGCGCTGGAGCGCTACCAACAAGAGCGCGGCGACTTCCCGCCCGATTTCTGCGGCCTGACTGTTCCGGATGCCTACGGCAATTACCCGGCCAAAGACGCCGTCCTCCGCCACCTCCGCAAGGCGTTTCCACGATATCGGCCGGGAGTAGCTAGTGGCATTGCCGGTTGGGATGGCTTTTGTGGCGACGTCCTTTTGGGCACCAAGAACCAGCTTGACGTCAACTATATGACACCCGCCGCGGCGTTGGTTTTCTGGCTGGGCGGCCTGCCCGACGCAAGCGGTTCCACCAAGCTTTGCGGCTTCAGCGCCAACCCGGCCAACCCGTTCGCCCTCGGTGGAACCCGCCTGCCACCCTTCTTCGAGTTCGACGAAGACCGGCTCGTTCGAGATGCCAATGGCCTCTATCAGTACCAGCCGGCCCACGTCGACGACCCCGAGGGTGGAGACAACGCGCCGCCGTACGTCTACTTTCGGGCCCGAGGCGGCGACGCCGGCGCGTATAATCCGTCCAGCACGCTTGCCGATCGCCGCGCGCAGTTTTTCCAGTGGGGCAACACGTTTTGTGTGCCATACATTAAAAATGCTCTTGTGGACAACTCGACGACCCCACCTACGGTCACGCCCCTTCAGTGGTTCAATCCTAAGAAATTTCAGATCATCTGCTGCGGGCTGGACGGTTACTATGCCGCGGAAGACGACGCAAACCTGGGTCGTTATCTCCAAGAGAACGGCCAGGCCGGCACCGGCAACCTCAAGACGGAGGAAGACGACAATCTGACGAACTTTGCGAAGGGCATCTTGGGCGACTGGAACGAAGGGGAATAGCGATGGCCAGCAGGCAGCAGGCAGCAGGCAGCGGGCAGTCCCGGCGCGCCGGGATAGCCAGTAAGTGGGGATTGGGGATTGGGGATTGGGGATTGGCAATTATTAGCCGTGAGCGGAAGCCCACGGTTCCTCACCCCGCCGGGTGCCACTGGCGTCTCGCCAGTACCCTACAAGAATCTCCGTGCACCTCCGTGTCCTCCGTGGTGAAAAAGCACCGTCTGCGAAAGGGGACAGTCCCATTTTCGCTGCGCGAAAATCGGGACAGTCCCCGGGGTTTTACACTGATCGATTTGCTCGTCTCCGTGACGATCATCGGCATCCTCGCGGCGATCACGCTGGCCGCCGTCGGCGCGGTACGCCAACGGGCGCGAACCGACAAGACCCGAAACCTCATCACCAAGCTCCACTACATCGTCATGAACAAGTACGATTCCTATCGTACGCGCCGCCTGCCGATTTCCATTTTGCCCGGCACGCGTCCTTACGAAGCCGCTCGCCAGCGCGTAAACGCCGTCCGCGACCTGATGCGGATGGAGATGCCCGACCGGTGGAGTGACGTGTGGAACGACCCGCTGCCGCTTAGTCCGCAAATCAGTCGGCCTGCACTAAGCCAACGATACTTGAGGATCTATCAGAGGGCCTGGAATGCAGCCGACGGTGATCCGGAGAAGCAAGGACGCGTCGGCACCAACGCCGCGGCCGAGTGTCTTTACATGATCGTCATGGCGATCCCCGAGGCGGCCGACCAGTTCCACGAGAGTGAAATCGCCGACGTGGACAACGACGGCCTGCCGGAATTCGTCGACGCCTGGGGCAACCCGATTCGATTCATCCGCTGGCCGGCCGGGTTCTACTGGGATCCAGCCGACAATTATTACGGCCAGAGCGATTTGCAGCCCGGACCTGCTACGTTCGAAGACGGAAGCACAAACCCAAAATTTCAGCCCGATCCGTTCGACCCGAGGAAAGCAATGACCATAGCAACGGGCATAGACCAGTACATCCTTTTCCCGCTGATCTACTCGGCCGGACCGGACGAGGAGTATGACATCAACCGCGGAACGAATAGCTCGGGTGGGACACACGCATACGGGCTTGTGGGCCCTAATCTTCCGACCATACAAGAGGACGACAACTCACCGCGACTGCTCGTCGGCCGACCGGTGGACAACGACGCCGACCCCACTAAGCCCGACACCTGGTTCGACGATCTGCGTCACTACGACAACATCCACAACCACCGGCTCGAGACAGGCAGGGGAAAGTGATGAGAAGTGTGAAGTCAGAAATGAGAAGGGCGAAGACTCGCAGGGTGCGTGCAAGCACCACTGCTGTAAACATCTCGGCGCGACGCAAGTCCAAGCCGTAGAACGGATTTCGCAGGTACGTATAGCGGTTTTTTGCGGCCCCTGGGGAACGCCGCAGATGCCGGACGGTAACCTACCCGTGGAAATCCCGCGAAAAGCTCGGTTTTTCTCGTGTTTTTCAATCCCGCAAAGATGTTTACAGCAGTGGTGCAAGCACGCACCCTACGAACTCTATCAAACGGGCCCGGGCAAACGGCGTTTCATACACAAGGACCATCGGACCATGAGAAAGGCACTTTCAGTAGGCAGCAGGCAGAGGACAGGGATTGGGGATTGTCGCCGACGCTCCATAGCTATGGCGACGGAGCGGGTATTGGGGATTGGTGCCGAATCCTTTCCCTCCGTGTTCTCCGCGTCCTCCGTGGTGAAAAAAGACTTCTCTGTGTCTCCGTGTCTCTGTGGTGAAAGAAGCCGTCAACAGCTGCGAAAGGGGACAGTCCCATTTTCGCCGCGCGAAAATCGGGACAGTCCCCGGGCCTTTACGCTCGTCGAGCTGTTGGTCGTCATCTCGATCATGATACTCCTGGCCGCCTACGTCTTGCCCAAGATGCAGCCGGCCGCCGAAGGCCGACGACTCCGCGAGGCCGCCCGCATGACCAACGTCTTTCTCAGTCGTGCCCGCGCCCGGGCCATCGAGACGGGCCGACCCTGCGGCGTCCTCTTCCAACCGCTCGAAAACCCGATCATTATCATTGACGCTCTTGGCAACGAACAGGAAATATACTCCGCCAGCAACGTCCTCTACCAGGTCGAGGTCCCGCCGCCCTACGCGGGTCAGGCCACCAATTCGCGGGTCACGGTGCAAGCCGGCGGTGGTAGCTTGGTTGTCACAGCAACCGCATCCGGCGATTTTCCGGTTTCTCCAACGATCGTCAATTCGGGTGATCTGATCCAACTGAACAACCAGGGCCCCTGGTACCAGATCACGCTGGTTGCCGCCGACCAATTGAGACTTACGATCGACCCGGCCCGACTCGGTCGCATTCCACCCTTTCCGCCAACCGCTCAGATTCCCTTCACGATCCTCCGTCGGCCGGCGCCGACGATCGCCCCGCCGCTACGGCTGCCCACCGACACGGTCGTCGACTTGAGCGCCTCGGGCACCACTCAGGTCCCCAATCAGTTCGGGCAGGGCGTTCAGAATCCCGTCATGGTCCTCTTCTCGCCCAATGGCTCGGTCAACCGTTGCTATTGGTTTGAACGGAATGTCGTAACGGGTTTGCTCGAACTCCGGGCAGGAATCCCCTCCGAGCCGATCTTCCTGCTCATCGGCCGCGAGTCCCAGGTGGGTCTTTTTGAGCCGAAATATGACTCCGGCGCCCCCGGCACCGCGCTTGAGCAGCTGTCCAACCAACCCAACGAAAAAAAACCCAACTGGCAGTTGCCCGACAACCTTTGGATCACGATCGCCTCTCAGACGGGCCTGGTCAGCGTGTCCGAGAACAACGAACCGGCCGACTACTACGACTCGCAGGATGCGGATAGGAGGACAGACTGGTGGAGCAGCGACCAAGGCATCGACGAGGCCCGCGAGTTCGCCAAGCAGTCGCGGAGCATGGGAGGACGGTAGGATGAAGTTAGAAGTTAGAAGGCAGAAGTACGCAGGGTGCGTGCTCGCACGCACCAAGGTTAGCCGTCGAGCCTGCTCGACGCCGGGTGCCACTGCTGGCTTGCCCAGCAGTGCTTGGTGGGCAATGCCCACCCTACAAGAATCTCCGTGTCTCCGTGGCGAAAGAACGAAGCCGGCGGGTGCCACTGGCTGCTTGCCAGCCAGTGCCGAGGCTCAGAAGGGGACAGTCCCATTTTTGCTTCGCAAAAATCGGGACCGTCCCCGCGGCGTGAGCCTGCTGGAGGTGCTCATCGCCATGTTCGTCATCACGATCGGGATGTTGGGCGTGGCCGCGTTGATTCCCACCGGCCATTTCGCCGTGGTCGAGTCGACCAAGGCCGACCGCGCGGCCGCCTGCGGACGCGCCGCGGTGAGCGAAGTCAAAATCCGCCGAATGCTCGATTCCAACTCGTGGCGCTGGCCCGACCCCACACCGGCCCTCAACGTACTCCAAGGCGGCGACGCCTTTGTGATCGACCCGCTGTTCGTAGCAAGCAACCAGGCTATTCTGCTTCCGGCGAATTGGTACAGGCTGACCGCGTTTCCCTACGATCAGGACTATCCGCCACTGAACTGGGGAGTCTATTACCTGCACCGCGTGACAGGTGTTGGCATGTCGCGGGCCGTGGCCCATCGGATTTTCAACTGGTCTGATGCCCTGATTTTCGACGTCGACCGGAACGATCCCGAGGCGCGGACCCGGGCGAGTTTATCCTGGTTTGACAGCGATTCCGGCAACACGGGCGCTGCATCTTATCCGGTGCGGCCGACCGATCCACCACCCCTGCCGCCCGACACTGCGGTGCCCTTGCTTCAAGCGCACCGGGACGACTACTCCTGGATGCTCACCGTCTCGCCGGCGCCGACGGAGATGAACACCGCGGGCATGGCCGACTTTCGCAAGTTCCAGGTCTCGGTCGTCGTGTTTTTCAAGCGCGATCTGTCCTACGCACCAATCAATCCGGGAAGCCCGCCCAGCGCCGAGGAAATGCCGCCCGAACGACTAACCAACGTGACATTGACCGGCGGCGGCGACGTGGCGATTCACGTTCCCGACGGCCATATGGGCTTCAACGACTTCAGCCAATACGAGGCTTATCTGAACGTCCGGCCGAACCAGTGGATCATGCTCATGGGACTGAAGTTGGACGGTCGTGTCCCGGCCCATTTCGGTGCGCCTCCGGGCTGCCGCCGCGTGGCCCAGTGGTATCGCGTCGTGATGGTCGACGACGTGGAACCCGGCGTGATCAACAGCAACAACGTTTACCAACGCCGGCTCACATTGGCCGGGCCCGATTGGGACCCGACCAGCATGCTCAACAACATGACCTGCGCCGTATTGGTCGACGGCGTGATCGGCGTATACACGAAGTCAGTAGACAGTACGCAGTAGGCAGTAAGCAGCGGGCAGCGGGCAGTAAGGAACCACAGATAGACACAGATGAACACAGATGAAGTTTAGCGGTCGGGCTTGCCCGACGTTTGGTTCTAAAAGAGACAAGAAGAAGTTGCAGAGACACCGAGAGCACGGAGTGAGTCAATGACAAAAATCTGTGTTTATCTGTCCCGGCGCGCCGGGATCTGTGGTTCCAAGAAAACAAATCAGCTACGAAACGGGCCAGGGCAAATGGCGCCGCGTAACGAGGAATTTCGGATCATGAGTTATTCAGCAGGCAGCCGGCAGCGGGCAGCGGGCAGTAGCGAAGCCCGAAATCCCCAAATCCCCAAATCCCCAAATCCCCAAATCCCTCCTCCGTGTCCCTCCGCGTGCTGCGTGGTGAAGCAGAAGGGGACAGTCCCATTTTTGCTTCGCAAAAATCGGGACAGTCCCCGGCGCGGCGTGTTGCTCTTGGTCGTCTTGGCCCTGTTGGCCATGTTCGCCCTGGTCGGGATCACGTTTGTGATGCTCACCAGCCACGCCCGGCGGGGCGCCCAGGCGGCGGCCCGGGCCGAGCAATACGCCGACCCGGCCGACGACCTTCTGGGCGAAGTCGTCCTCCAGTGCCTCCGCGGCACGATCCGACCCGCCTCCGTCCTCCAAAATCACAGCCTGCTGGAGGATTTGTACGGGGCCGACCCGACGGGCCGTCTCCACGATGGCAACGACGACGACGGCGATCTCGTCCCCGACAATCCGGAGGAGGCCCATCTGGTCGTGGTCGATAGGGCACCGACCCCAATTACACCAATTACGCCCGGCGGACAGCTCCAGGAGATGCAAGTGACCTGGCGAGGAGGCGAACGGGTATTGCAGCCCCGAGATTTCGTCGGCCATGTACTTACGGCCGTCAGCGGTCCGGCCAGCGGTAAGAGCACGCGTGTGGTCAACTACCGTGTCGATGACGCTGGGACTCCCCTTGATCCGACGGACGATCTGGTATACCTGCATTACGTGGCGTTCCCGGGCGGAATCGTGCCGGTTGTAGACGATGCACTGGTGATCAACGGCACACCGTTCGGCGGGACCGGGTTTGGCTACGACCCAGGCGCTGCCACGTCGTCGCCGATGACCCAGCCGCAATTGACGGCCACATTCAACGACCCTATTAGCGGTCAAACATACGGCTATGCCCTTGTGCCCAACCCGGTCAGCTTTCTACAGAACCCAGCTTTCAGCTACATCGACCTTTCTGGCCCAGGCGGCGCCAACGAGGATTACGACGCGGCCGACTACCAGAACATGCTGCTGGCGATGCAGTTGCCCGAGGACATCTCACCCACCATGCCGGCCGGCACAACGCCCATCCCGTCGCTCCACCGGCCGGCCTTGGTCAACTACTGGTTTCGTCGACTGCCGGCGATGCTTGGCGCGGGCTCGATGTTTGCCGGCGCCGGCCCCCTCAACCAGCAGACCTGGTTCACCGATCCGACGGCAGTCATTGACGGTACTGCGCTCCCGCCGGCCGAGCAGCAAGTGATCATTGCGCTGAAGCGTCGCATTCTGATGCGCCCGTTGCACGAAGATCACCCTAATTTCACCGGCGGCAACGCAACGGTCGCCGGCACCAAAGCGACTTTCTTTCCGCTCTGGGACGGTTACACGAACCTCGTTGATTTCGATCTCAACCTCAACGGCGTGCTCGATCCCGGAGAACAGATTCCGTGTTACTGGGACGTCGACAACGACGGCGACGGAATCACCGACAGCATTTGGGTCGACGCGGGTCTGCCGGTCCGCCCGGCGGCCGACGGCCGGCTCTACAAGCCGCTGGTGGCCATCCTCTGCACGGATCTCGACGGCCGGCTCAACCTCAACGCCCACGGCTGCCTGGCACAGACCCAGACCGCCTATTACAACGCACAATCCCTCGGCATTAACATCGGGGCCGGTGCGGTCAATGCACTGAACGTCCCTCGCGGCCAGGGCGTCGGAACGGCCGAGGTGAATCTCAACGCCCTATTCTCGCCGACGCCGCAGCCGGCGGCCGAGTGTGCGGCGTTGGTCGCCAGCCGCTACGGCGCCATGACCGACGGCCGTCCGGGCACCCGAGACACATCGGGCAGCCCACCTTACGACCTCCCGCCGGCCGATCCGCTTTCGGCCAACGGGATGTTCAACTACCCGGGCTGGTACGATTTGTCGGCCACCTATACCCCCAGCGGCAACGGCACGTCGTCTTACGGCACACCGATGGACCTGATGGGGGCGATCTGCGTGGGACTCGATCTCCGGGGCCAGCCGCTCTACGTGGCCGGCGACGGCCAGTTCTTCGGCATTGGGAATGATGTGGGCCTTCGGACGGAAAACCCGTATCAAATGAACCTCTGCGGCGCGGCGCGGGGGACACCCGGCATGCCCGGCTCGCTCTGCTCGCCCGATGCGCCCTTCGCGCCGTCGGAACTCGAGGCCCTGTTGCGGTTCTTCGACGTCGACGCGGGCACACTGCCTGGGCGGATCACGACGCTGGTGGCCAATCGGCTTGGCCGGCTGGTGACGACCGAGAGTTGGGACCTGCCCACGCCGGCGGTGGCCCTGCCGCCGGAGTTGCGGGCCAGAGCCCGTGTGGCCGCTTGGTTGCCGGCGCGAAAAGGCAATCACCTGGCCGACCTGCTGAAGGCCAGGCTGGTCGCCGAGGACGATTCGCTCGATGACCCGGACGATGTAAACGACGTGAACACGCTCAACGCCAGGATGGCCGAACTGCTGTGGCCGGAGCTTCTGGGGGGCCTCAGGATGGACCTGAACCGGATGTTCGGCAACGGGCGAGACGTCGCCGTGCACGGCAATCCCGCGAACGGCGTCATCGACGAGCCGGACGAATCGGTGAATCCCACGCCAGACCTCTGGTATCCCCAGGCCAGCGCCGCAGGCACCGACGTCTCGACAACCGTTCTCGACCCGGACAACGACGGCACGCCCGGCACGCGCTACTACGCGGCCGCCCGGCAGGATTACGCCCGGCACTTGTACGTCATGATGCTGCTGTTGATGAACTACGACGGCACCGACCCGGCCGTGGCGCGGCAAGTCGCCCAATGGGCGATCAACATTGTCGATTTTCGCGACCGCGACTCGATCATGACGCCGTTCGAGTATGACGAGAATCCGTTTGACGGGTGGAACGCCGACGGCCTTGTTGCCGTGGTCAATCCGGGCTGCGGCGTCGTCTGGGGCTGCGAGCGGCCGGAGCTGTTGATCACCGAGACCCTGGCGTTTCACGACCGCCGGACGGAGGATCGCAACGACGAGCTGCCCTATCCTCTAAAGGACGATGCACTCTACTGCGACCCGGAGAAGAATCCGGGACCCAGGAACGATCTCGACTACGACCAGCGGCGCCGGCCCCAAGGTTCGCTTTTCGTCGAGCTCTACAACCCGTGGACCGACAACGAGACGAAGCCGGCCGAGCTGTACGACACCAATGCTGTCGGCGTGGACATGAAGAAGACCAGCAACGCGGGCAATTCGCCCGTGTGGCGCCTGCTCATCGTGCGAAAAGATCTGGAGGAAGTTGAACAATACCTCGAGATGGACCCCGACGATCCGGATATGTCCAAACGCCCGCCGATCGAGCGGGCGGTCTATTTCGTCGACGGGACCGCGGTAACGCTGCCGCCGGACGGAGACGCTCAGTATTATCCTTCCTCTGCATTGGTCAGTCGTTTTGCGCCCATTCGGCCGGGACGCTACGCCGTCATCGGCCCGGGCGACCCTGGGAGCACGACTTCGACAACGGAAATCAGTAAGCGCACCGACGGCGATTCGAAGTGCCGTCGCATCGAATTGGATCCGGATTCGGATCCGGACAGCGGCAACCAGGTGCGCGTTTTCTCAAAAGGCGGAGCCACTGATGATCTGGTGGGCCTCAACGTCCAGGATGCCGTGGCGATCGTGGTCAATCGGCCCCATCGCATGAGTATTTCGGAGCCGGCGGTAGCGGCGGACTACTACGATGCCGCGGACCCGGAGGGCACGGCCTATGATCTCGACAACGATAGGTACCCCAAACCTTGGGACGAGCCCCAGGACAAGCGGCACCAAGCGGCGGTCTGGGACATTCTGTCCCGGAACGGCGTGCATCCGCAATTCGCCCGCGTTCACCTCCAGCGGTTGGCCAATCCGCTCTTGGCGTATCACCAGGACACGAATCCGTATCGTACGGTCGATTCGATGCAGGTCGATCTGACGACGTTCAACGGCGTCGACACGCCCATTCCGGAATCGCATGAAAACCAGCCGACCAGCGAGGGCGATGCGTTCTTCAGCCGTGAACGAGGGGAAAACGATGAGACTGGCAATAAGACACATAATCTCTGGAGCCAGGCGCTTCAGACCGGCAGACAGCCGTTTTACCTCAGCGACGCCGCGCCCAACTGCAACACGGTCAATAGGGTGAAGCCCGCGAATGCACATTACTACGATAAGCCCGAGGGATTCGCGTGCACGCTGGGCTATCTGAACGAGGGTTTCCAAGGCACGCCTCCCGACCGCTGGTGGTCCTCGGCCGACGGAGTGCCCAATCAGTATTACGGGGCACCCAAGGGTGAGCCCTTTCCCTGGTTGACCTGGCTGAATCGGCCTTTTGTCAGCCCGGCCGAGCTGATGCTCGTGCCGAAATGGCGTTCTTCACAACTGCTGAGCTACTTCAACAGCCCGGCCGTCACGACGCCCGGATCCTATGAGAACGCCGACCAGCCGTTCGCCCAACTGACCAACTATTACTTTGATGCGCACGCGCCGACGGACCCTCCCAACTGGAAGCTGCACCGGCTGTTGGAGTTTGTCCGCGTGCCGTCGCGGTTCGTGGGGACGCAGTTGCAGGGCAACCCGGCGGCGTTCACCGAAGACACCGACACCCCAAAGCACTCGTTCCACCCGCCGTTCGACCGGATCTCGAACTACCGCGACCCCGGCCGGATCAACCTGAACACGATCGCCAGCCAGCGCGTCTGGAACGGTCTGACGAATTTCCTCACGACGGGCACCAAGGCCACGTGGGCCAATCTGGTGAAAAGCCGACGCGCGAACAATCCGAGCCTTTCGGGAATCACCAAGGCGACGGAATACCTGTTCGCGCTCGACCCAACGGGCAGGTATCCAACCCGGTTCGAGAACCCCTTCCGTTCGTTCGCGGGCAAGTATTTGCTGCCGGATACTGACCCAACCAACACCTATGAGCTTCAGGATCTCATCGGCAACGAAATCAACGCGACGCTCCTTCGGCCCGCGCCGAACCCCAGCGGCGCAGGCTTTACCAACCAACCGTTGTTCGACTACGTGCCGGCAGCCCAACAGTCGGTCAACAACACCAACCGCAACCCGGCGTTCCGTTACCAACTGCTGGGCCGTTTGAACAGCATGGTCACCAACCGGTCGAACGTCTATGCCCTCTGGATCACCGTGGGCAATTTCGAGGCGGAACCTTGGGTGCAGACAGGGACGATGGCAGGCCAGCCGGTGAACGATCAAGGGCTGACCCAGCAGGAGTTCCTTCAGATCCATCCCGACGGATACCGGCTCGGCCAGGAGCAGGGCTCCGACACGGGCGAGATCCGCCGGCATCGGGCGTTTGCGATCATCGACCGATCGATCCCGGTCGGCTTCCAACGCGGCGAGGACCTGAACGTCGAGGACGCCATCCTCCTGCGCCGCTTCATCGAGTGACTCTTCCTCACCACGGAGGACACGGAGGTACACGGAGGAAGGAAGAGAACAGATGATGAAACACGAGGACCTGACGGGCAAGATCATTGATGCGGCGATGAAAGTCCATTCTGTGTTGGGGCCAGGCCTGCTGGAATCGGCCTACGAAGCATGTCTGCTCTTCGAACTCGGCAAGGGAGGATTACGCGCCGCTCGGCAAGTGGAGCTGCCCGTTGTCTATGAAAACGTTAAGATCGACGCGGGCTATCGAATCGATCTCTTGGTCGAAGATGAGGTTGTCGTGGAACTCAAGTCCGTGGAGCAGTTGCTCCCCATCCATCAAGCTCAACTGCTTTCCTATCTCAAACTCAGTGGGAAACAGGTCGGTCTGTTGATCAATTTCAACGTCGTCCATCTGAAAGATGGCTTGAAGCGAATGGTCAACTCTTGATTTCCCTCCGTGTACCTCCGCGTCCTCCGTGGTGAATCAATTCGTTCTCTATCGGCCGGTGTGACGGCGCTTCGGTTCGACCACGCACAAGAGAACGACCGCGCCGAGCATCCGCGTGATCCAGCCCAAGAAAAACAGACACGCCAACCCGCCGCAGACCATCCCGCCGGGCAGCACCAGCGCCGCGGCGCCATAGCAATCGCACAGCGCTCCGCCGACGACCGTGCTCACCCCATAGCAAAGGCCCGCGATCGTGTAGTAGCTGGCGATGTAGGGCAGGTTGGCCGCCGCGGGCGAGAGCTTCAGCATCAGGTTGGGCAAGGCGACGTTCAGGCCCACGTAGGCAATCCAGACCGCCCAGGCCCCGACGATCCACCACGGCCGCTCGGGCGTGGCCAGCAGGTAGAACAGCGGCCCCTGGGCGACCAACAGCAGGCTCGCCATGAGCACGGGCCGGTTGCCCCACCGGTCGGCCAGCCGTCCCGCCCAAGGACTCAGTCCCCACTGACCCAGCCGCATCATCGCCCTCAGCGTGAGCACGACAAGGACGTGAAAGCCGAGCACCGTGGCCGGGTAGAGGTTCAGCGCCGATTGCGTGATCCCATTGAAACAGGAAAACCAGCAGCCAAACAGAAGCAATCGCCGGAAGCGCCAGTCTCGAAACGGCGCCAAGAGCTTATCCCAACGGGGTGCCTGGC
Source organism: uncultured Planctomycetaceae bacterium (assembly GCA_964637625.1). GTDB lineage: Bacteria > Planctomycetota > Planctomycetia > Pirellulales > Thermoguttaceae > UBA11386. Next base: position 56 of record CAZWWC010000048.1, on the reverse strand, counting down.
CGGGTGGCATGCAACGCCGTGTAGCGTTCGACGCTTGGGATCGCGGCTAAGGAATT